>NZ_JACHIG010000007.1 GCF_014203095.1 Prosthecobacter vanneervenii
CCGATGATAGTATGGCGACAGGCCATGCGAAAGTAGGACGTTGCCAGATTAAACATCACCCCGCATCCCCTCAAAAAGGATGCGGGGTTTTTTGTTTGTTGTCTGTTGCGCCAAATTACATGACTAAAAACACGCTGACAATCACCACTGCGCGCACACCGCAGCCCGGCGCACAAACGACACGCCGCCACGCAGTGCTGCACACCAGCTCCTCAACGCCCGTGAAACACAATAGGCCCAACGCGGCTCAAAAGACACCGCGACGCGTCCCAACGCATCTCAACTGAAAACTACGGCGCTGCCAGGCTCACAAGTCCGCGCATTACAACTCGTCATGAATAGATGCCGAGAAAAGCGGCAGATTGACGGTGCGGCATGCCCTCACTCATAGAAGGCAGCCGCCAAGAGACAGGCTCACTTGCGCTCCAAAAACAGCACAAATATCAGACGCCCATCCTTCCAGGACGGCCCCCCAATGAAAAGCGGGCTGTTTTTCCGCAGAACGGCATCGCTTTTAACAAGAACCTGCTGCTGACGCCATACCTGCATGTGGAGATTGACGCCATTGTTGTCAGCAGCCGGGCCTTTGGAGTCGATCTTCATGAAGAGATCCCGTGAGGGGACCACCCAGGATTCATACTCGCGAAAAATATCCTGCCGGTGCTGCCCCAGAATCTCAAAATGCTTGAAGGGAAACACCTTGGCCAGCCGCTCATTGAGCTTGGGCAGGTCCGCGTGGGCTTCACCCGTGGCTCCAGTGAGCTGTTCGGCATTGTTGGTGGCAAAGATGAGCGCCCCCCAGACGTGCCCGTCTGTCGCGTGTTTCGCAGACGACACAACAGGCGGAGCCGCATTTTCCTGCGCTGTGGCAGATGCCAGGCCGAGAAGCAGGATCAGTGCTTTTAGAAAGACCTTCATCCTTCAGGGGAGAGGAGGGGATTGCCCAAGGCGTCGCGGGAGATCATGAGGACGGCGGCACCTTTGGCATCATACATGGTGGTGGAGGCCAGTTCGGGTTCCACCTCGCTGCGCTGAATGTTGACTCCGCTGATCTTACGATCGGCAGGCATCGCGTCCAGACCGTCGAGCATCAGCACGGTGGCGTCTGCATTCTGGTCGTGGTAGGTGCGCGCCTGCACATGGGTGTTTGGGGTGTAGGAGCTGAGAATCATGCTGCCGGAGGGCCCGCTGCCCACCGGATTCATCGCCATAAAGCAAAGCACCGCCAGCGCGGCAGCCCCGGCCATTGCAAACCAAGGCTGCCGAAACCACTGCAGCAGCTGCGTGCCCCAGCCGGAGGTGGTGGTGCGGGCGCGTGCATCGTCGAGTGCCATCTGGGTGATGCGTACGCCGATCTGGGTGTTGAAGTAATCAGCGTGTGGCACCCGCATCACTGCGGGCATGTGAGCGCGGAGAGTATCACTCAGACAGCGCATTTTCCGGGCTTCTGTATCGAGCTCGGGTTCTTGCTTGAGGCGTTCCTCAAACTGGGCGCGTTCAGCTTCGTTCATCTCGCCATCAATCCAGCGGATGAGTTCATGATCATCAGTGGGAGTTTTCATAAACGTCGTGGAGGAGTTCTTGAAGTTTTTTACGAGCGTAGAAGAGCCGGGACATCACAGTTCCAAGAGAGCAGGGGATGAGGGCGGCGATTTCTTCATAGGCCATCCCTTCCACCTCGCGCAGGACGATGACCTGCCGGTGTTCGGGCGAAAGCTTGGCGATAGCGGCACGGATTCGGCTGCCTAGTTCGGCATTGCTCATGGCAGCATCGGGCGCCAGATCACTTTTGGGAGCGGCCTCGGCACCTACAGCCACACGGTGCTCGGAGCGCTCATCGTCAAATTCACCATCGCCCTGGATCTTTTTCTTCCGCAGCCAGTCATAGCACACATTGTGCGCGATCCGGTAAAGCCAGGTGTAAAACCCCGCATCGTGCTTGAACGTTGGCAGGGCTCGCCAGGCCTTGATGAAGGCCTCCTGGGCGAGGTCCCAGGCCTCGGTTTCGTTCTGGATGAGGTGGTAAGTCATGGCGTAGATCCTCCCACGGTAGCGAGTGACAAGGGTGTCAAATGCTCGCGTGTCGCCTGCTTGGCTACGTTTGACCAAGTCGATGTCAGAGACTTCGCCAGGATCAGTCGCGGCTGCGGCAGGCATGGATTTGTGATGGCAGAGGATTGACGGCCTAGACTGTGGAAAAATTCAGGGCGAGCACGATTTTAAGTCATAAAACAGCGCAGGCAGCATCCTCACGGGATCTTCAAGGCCTGTCCAGGGCGGATCAGGTCTCCACTCATGCCATTGGCTGCCTTGATCTTGGCCACTGAAGTGCCCTTTTTGCGGGCAATGGCAGAAAGGGTGTCCCCTTTGGCCACTGTGTAGCGGGAGCCGGAAGATTTCTTGGTGCCGGATTTCGTCGGAGTGGTCTTCTTCTTGGCGGAACTGCTGGAAGCAACGGTCTTTTTGCTGCTAGATGACTTGGTGCTGCCGCTGCTGGCTGGCGGAGATTTTTTGGAACTGCCGAAAGCGTAAGGGTTCGGCGGCTCTGGATCTGCTGGCAGAGTGGAGGCCGGGGGTGTCTGGTAGCTGGGGGTGCTGCGTCCACCCTGGCTCGGGTAGGGATTGTAGTGGCCGTCGCTGTTGTAGTTGGAGGCGTAGGGATCACTGCTGCCGGATTTCTTCATGTTTTCACAGGAAGCCAAGGCGAGGCAGGTGAGGGACAGCGCGATGAAACGAAGGGCGGTCATGATGAGGGGTATGATTCCGGCCTGCAAACCTCCGAGGCAAGAGACCTGTGCACTAATGAAATCTGGCGCACCCTTTTCAATGCCAATTTTGCCGTCGCTGCGCCCCTGGTGCGATTTACTCAGGTCGGCGTAATAGGGGGCGCGTGTGAGGCGTTCTGCCCACTGAGGGAAATCTTCCGACACAAGCCTTGCCAATTCGCCCGCTATTCCCTAGCTTCGCGTCCCACCCCATGAAAATCGGATTCAATCTCCTGCTCTACTCCGGCCACATCACTGAGGCTAACTACCCTGTCATCGAAAAACTCAAGGCCACCGGCTACGATGGAGTCGAGGTTCCGATCTTTGACGTCAGTAATCCTGCCCACTTCAAGGGCATCGGCCAGGTGCTGAAAGACAACGGCCTCGAGTGCACTGCTGTCACCGTGCTGCCTGATGAAGCCCACAATGCCATCAGCCCCGTGGCAGCAAACCGCCAGGGTGCCATCGACCACCTCAAGCGTGTGATCGAATGCGCGCACAATGCCGGCGTGCAGACTCTGGTAGGCCCTTACTACCAGGTGCTGGGCCAGTTCACAGGCGCTTTTCCATCCGAGGCTGAGCTCGCAGGCGCTGCGGAAGTGCATCGCGCCATCGCCCCCATCGCAGAAGCCGCCGGCGTCAAATGCGCCATCGAGGCGCTGAACCGCTTCGAGGCGCACCTGCTCAACACCATGGAGCAGGCCGCCGCCTATGTGAAGCGTGTGGACCATCCGAACTTCGGCACGATGTACGACACCTTCCACGCCAACATCGAGGAAAAGAACCCCATTGCCGCCATCGACACCGTCTTTGCCTCCGGCAAGCTCAACCACGTGCACATCTCTGAGAATGATCGCGGCACTCCCGGCCGTGGCCACATCAATATCGTGGAGCAGATCAAGCACCTCAAGAAAATCGGCTATGACGGCTGGATGACCATCGAGGCCTTCGGCAGCGCCCTGCCCGACCTGGCCGCCGCTACGCGTGTCTGGCGCGATTTCTTCCCCAACACCGAACAAGTTTACACCGAAGGCTTCGCGCTCATCAAAAACGCGCTCGCCTGAGATTCAGCCCACCTCAAACCATTCATCTCATCATGAACACACCGACCACCACCCCCGCTGCGGCCACGTCCCGCCGCCAGTTTATCGGCACCACCGCCGCCGCCAGTGCGCTGACCGTCGCCCAGTCCGCCTGGGCCGCTGGCAGCGATGAAATCAAAATCGGCCTCATCGGTTGCGGTGGCCGTGGCACCGGCGCCGCCGGCCAGGCCCTCAGCACCAATCAGCAGGGCATCACGCTCCACGCCGTGGCTGACGCCTTCAAAGAAAAGGCCGATGGCGCGCTGAGCAATCTGCGCAACAAAGTGCCTGACAAGGTCAAGGTGGACGACTCCCGCATCTTTGCTGGCACAGACGCCTACAAGAAAGTCATCGACTGCTGCGACCTCGTCATTCTCACCACCCCTCCCGGCTTCCGCCCGTATCATTTCGAGGCTGCGGTGAATGCCGGCAAAAACATCTTCATGGAAAAGCCCGTCGCTGTGGACGCCCCCGGCGTGCGCAAGGTGCTTGAGATGGCCAAGGTGGCTGATGAGAAGAACCTCAAGGTCGTCGTCGGTCTGCAGCGCCGCTACCAGAACTGCTACAAGGACGCCCTCACACAGGTGAAAGAGCAGGGCATCATCGGCGACATCGTCTCCGGCCAGGTTTACTGGAACGGCGGCGGCATCTGGTTCCGCGACAAGCGCCCCGACCAGTCCGAGCTCATGTACCAGATCAACAACTGGTACTTCTTCACCTGGCTGTGCGGAGACCACATCAACGAGCAGCACATTCACAACATCGACGTGGCCAACTGGTTCATCGGCGGCCACCCCGTCAGTGCCGCAGGCATGGGCGGTCGTATGCAGCGCGTGGACAAGAAGTTCGGCCAGATCTATGACCACCACTATGTGGAGTACACCTATGAAAACGGCGTGCGCGTGAACAGCCAGTGCCGCCACCAGTCCGGCGTGAGCAATGCCGTGCGAGAAGAATTCACCGGCACCAAGGGCAAGATCTACCTCGACAACAGCGGCCGCTGCTACGCCAACGACCACAAGGGCAACACCATCTGGAAGTACCGCCCCGGCGGCAAAGACGGTGGTGCAGCCAAAGGCGGTGCCAAGAAGCTGGATCCGGATCCGTACCAGACCGAGCACGACACCCTGCAAGCTGCCATCCGCGAAAACAAGCCGCTGAACAACGCCTACTACGGTGCCGAGTCCACCATGACCGCCATCATGGGCCGCATGGCCACCTACTCCGGCAAGGAGCTGAAATGGGAAGATGTGCTGAACTCCAAGGTGCAGCACATGCCCAACATCATCACCCCCGAGTCCGAGCCTCCGGTGAAGCCGGACGCAGACGGCTGGTACCCCATCGCCATCCCTGGCAAGGACATCCCCGGCGCCCCGGTGGTGTGATGCTCCATGTGTGAATGAATCCACGGCCCCGGCTGCAGAGATGCGGCCGGGGCTTTTTTATGAAACACAGCACGATGAAAGCCTTGCTACTCCCGCGTTCCATTCGCTACAACCACACCACGCCATGAACACCAGCCGCCGCACCTTCCTCACCAGTTTCGCCGTCTCCGCCGCCACCACCACCACCCTGCTCTCCCGCGACTGGTCCGGCCAGACACCGGAGCGTTATCCAGACCCGGACGTCATCGTGCTGGAGCCCGAGTTTGAAAAACTCATTCAGGGAAACTCCCCCATTCGCCGCCTGCACACCGGCATGCTCTGGGCCGAGGGCCCCGCCTGGAACGGCGCTGGCAACTACCTCGTGTGGAGCGACATCCCCAACAACGCGCAGATGCGCTACCTTCCCGAAGACGGCCATGTCTCCGTCATGCGCAACAACGCCAACAACAGCAACGGCAACACTTTCGACCTGCAGGGCCGCCAGATCTCCTTTGAGCACGCCACGCGTCGCGTGGTGCGCTATGAACTCGATGGCAGCGTCACCGTGCTGGCGGACAAGTTTGACGGCAAACCGCTCAATGCTCCAAACGACGGCGCGGTGCATGCAGACGGCTCCATCTGGTTCACCGATCCCGGCTACGGCAGCATGATGGATTACGAAGGAAACAAAGGAGAGCTCCATCTCAAGGAGTCCGTCTATCGCATTGACCCGGGCGGTGAGATCACCAAGATCACCGAAGATCTGGAAAAGCCCAACGGGCTCTGCTTCTCGCCAGACTACAAGAAGGTGTACATCGTGGATACCGGCTCGCCAAAAAACATCCGTGTGTATGACGTGGATGGCAAAACGGTGAAAAACGGCAAGGTCTTCACCACCAACAAAGGCGCGCTGGCGGACAAGAAAGCGAAAGGCAACTCAGACGGCATCCGCTGCGATGTTGAGGGCAATCTCTGGGCCAGCGCCGGATGGATCGGCGATGGCTACGATGGCGTCCATGTCTTCAATCCCGAAGGCAAAATGCTCGGCTACATCAAGCTCCCTGAAACCGTCAGCAATCTCTGCTTCGGCGGGCCCAAGCGAAATCGCCTGTTCATCACCGCCTCTCAGAGCCTCTACTCGCTGCATGTGAACACACGTGGCGCGCATCATTGCTGAGCTTAACGCCAAGGCGCCGGGGTCTCTGACCCCGGTGAGGCACCGGCGTCAGAGATTCCGGCTCCTTGATCTTTTGTGACGCACGTATTAAACGACTGCATGGATGAAGCATACACGCAGCGCTTTGGCGGCATTGGGCGGCTCTATGGAGCTGCGGCACTGCCACGCCTTCAGGCTGCGCATGTGGCCATTGTGGGCGTGGGCGGCGTCGGCTCCTGGGTGGTGGAGGCGCTGGCGCGCAGCGGTGTCGGTGCGCTGACGCTGATCGACATGGATGACGTCTGCATCACCAACACCAACCGCCAGCTCCCGGCGCTGGCACATACCGTGGGTGTTTCCAAGGTGGATGTGCTGGCCGCACGCGTGGCTGAGATCAATCCCGCCTGCCGCGTGAACCGCGTCATTGAGTTCCTCACCGAATCGAACGCAGACCGGCTGCTGGCACCAGGTTTTGATTTCGTGGTCGATGCCGTGGACCGCACCTCCATCAAGGCGCTGATTCTGGCCAAATGCCAGGCACGCGGCATGCCCGTCATCACCTCCGGCTCTGCGGGTGGTCGGCGCGATCCCACACTCATTCGCACGTCAGACCTCGGTCTTGCCGGGGCGGACACGCTGCTCAAAGGCGTGCGCCAGTGCCTGCGCCGCCAGCACGGCTTTCCCAAGAGCGAGGAGGGCCGCCCTCTGGCGATGGGCATCCCCTGCGTCTTTTCCAGCGAGAAACCGGTCTATCCTTGGGCGGATGGCTCCTGCTCACTGGAGCCCGAGTCCGGTGCCGAAACCGGCCTGCGTCTCGACTGCGCCGCTGGTTTTGGCGCGGCGACCCACGTCACCGGCACGTTTGGCTTTGTGCTCGCGGCGGAGGTGGTGAAGAGACTGGTGAAAGAAGTATGAATCACTGGGCCAGCGGATTTCTCCAGTGCAGCCCTGGGCAACGAGAGAAGTCGAGGTCGTTGGTGTGCAACTCGGCATGATGTTCGATGGCCAGTGCAGCGAGGTGAGCATCAGACACGTCCGCGCCTGTCCAGCCTATCTTTTCCAGCACATCCCAATGCTCGGGCGTGGGGTGCAGCAGCATGACGTTTGAAGCGGAGAACCAGCGGCGAACTTATGACAAAGCTGCGGAGAGCTGCATTGGGGGCTGGATGATTCTGGGGTTCGTCATCAGGCGAATAAAACCCAGCGCCACATTCAACGGCAGCCCCACTTCCACTCCCCGTGTCATCACATCCTCCTACCACGACCGGGCAGCCGTATGATCAGGTGCCGACAGATTGTAGGCGTAAATCAGCAGGTTGAGGTCTGGCAGGATCATGATTTCTGCCGGTCCAGAAAGCACTCCACATCGAGCTCGTCGGCAAGACGGTTCAATTTTTGGAGCGGAACACCGGGAGCAAAGACCCCCTGATGCGGGTGAATGCGGAATGGTGTGGCCGCAGACCGCTGCCTCTCAGGTTTGTCCAGAGCGGTTCGCAGCAGGCTGAAAGCCAGTTCGGCCACAGGCTGGCCCTTTTGCTGCGCTGCGGTGCGGAGCAATCCGGCAAGATCGTCGTCTAGCGTCAGTGTTGTAGGCATGGTGCAAGGATGCCACATGAAGTGGAATCTCCCAATGTTTTTTGCTTCTGCTCAGGGAGCTCTGCCATCAGGCACCATCAGACAAATACGTGCCAGTGCTACTTCTCCACAGGCTTACCAGCCTTCACCCAGCCGCCGAAGCCATCGTCCAGGTGAATGAGGTGGGTGAAGCCGAGTTTCTCAAAAGACGGGAGCGCACGGGTGCTGCGGCCACCGGCCTGGCAGTGCACCAGTGTGGGCTGGGTTTTGTCCAGCTTGGCCAGTTGCGCTTCGAAGTCGGCAGACATGATGTCGATGTTTTTCGCGCCCTTGATGTGACCGTCTTTAAATTCATCCGGCGTGCGCACATCCACGATCACGACTTTCTCAGCGGAGATGATCTTGGCGGCTTCGTCGGCTTTCACATGTTTGACGGGGTCTGCGGCGATGGACATGGCGGGGATGATGAGGGTGAGGAGAGTGGTGATGAAAAAGGTGCGGTTCATGATGTATAGGTTCCCAAGTTTAAGGTTTAAAGTTTCAAGTGGAAGAAGAGCAGCGGACTTCCACAGGCATGCGGCTGAGACGCTGATAGAGTTTTCTCAGTGCCAGCAGGGGCCACCAGCGGTAGAGGTAGATCTCCAGCGGCTTCCACATGGCCACCCAGCCCATGATGGTGAGCCCTTCGCCAGCAAAGCTCTGCCAGTTGGCGGTGGATGGCGCAAGAAGCCTGGCGGCAAACTGGCACAGCGCCAGGAAGAGCAGGCCGATGAGCAGTGACTTCCGCCCCTCGCGCATCAAGCGTTTGAATTCGCGCAGCGTCATTTCGGCGCGGTACTCGAAGTAATGCGCGATGGAGTCCGAGACGAGCTTCTGCGCATCGGCCACGCCAGCGGGCGCTTTGGCCAGATGCACCAAGAGTTTCAGGTCATGCTTGTGCGGGTGCTCCTGTGCCCAGCTGACGATGAACTCCTCTGCATCATGGTCGAGATCCCGCTCGTGAAAGGGGGATGGGTCCAGGGAATTGAACAGCTGGTTCAGCTCCGTGAGCTTGACCTCGATGAGTTCAGTCATGGGAAGAACAGGAGGGCGTGGCTGGGAAATGCCGAATGACGAAACAAGCGAGGCTTCTGCCTCAGGGCATCACTGTCTTGTTCATCATTCGGCATTCTGATTTCGTCATTTAGGCGTCAGGCCTTGATGGCGGCCTCGTAGCCTTTGGCCACCTCGGCCCAGTTCACCACATTCCACCAGGCGGCGATGTAGTCGGGGCGCTTGTTTTGGTACTTCAGGTAGTAGGCGTGCTCCCACACATCCAGTCCCAGGATCGGTGTGCCGAGATCAGCCTCGTCCACAATGCCCTTCATGAGCGGGTTGTCCTGATTCGGCGTGGAGGTGACCTTGAGCTTACCGTCCTTGGTCACGATCAGCCAGGCCCAGCCGGAGCCAAAGCGCTTCACCCCGGCCTCGCCAAAGACCTTTTTGAAGTCGTCCACGCTGGAGAACGTGCTCTGGATGGCAGCACCCAGCTTGCCTTCGGGGCTTTTCGGGCCGCTGCCAGCCGGGGCCATCCATTTCCAGAACCAGGTGTGGTTCACATGGCCGCCGCCGTTGTTGCGGATGGCAGTCTGGGAGGCCTCAGGCAGGGATTTGATGTCGCTCACTAGCTCGATGGCGTCAGTTTTGCCGATGCTGGCGGCCTTGAGCGCATCTCCCAGCTTGGAAATGTAGGCGGTGTGGTGCTTGCCAAAGTGGATGTTCATGGTCAGCGCATCGATGTGCGGTTCCAGGGCTTCGGGGGCGTAGGGCAGAGGAGCCTGGGTGAGATCCAGCGCGAGGCTGGTGGAGGGGGCGGCCAGCACACCTGCGAATGCCGCAGTGCTGGTGGTGAGGAAGGCGCGTCGGTTCATGGTGGTGGGGTGTGGGGTTGGAACCGAAGGATACGAATCTGGTGTAGCCAATGTCACGGTTAAAGTGCCGCGTGCAAAGCTTTGGGCTCATGGTACCGTTGGTACGTCATGGCCGCAGTCACCCATCCCCCCGAGTGGACCACTCCACAGTCCTCCTTTCGTTCCCGAGACGACTGGAGCCTGAAGTGGTGGATGATGTTTGCGCTCATTCTCTCCGTGGTTTTTCACATGATGCTGGTCGTGGGCTTTGACACCCTGGGCATCTCCAATGTGACACCGGCCAAAATGCGCGAGGTGCCCGAACGCATCCGCATCGACGAGCGGCTCCTGAAAGATCAGAAGGCCATTCAGCAGATTCCCGAGACTATCGCGCCGGGAAATGTGCCGGACATGAAGGCCTTCGAGCCCAAACTGGACGATTTTGACAAGCTGCAGGAGCTGCCCAAAAACCAGGAAATCGACCTCACTCCGAATGTGAAGGAGATCACCAACTTCATCCGTGCCAACGACCCCGGAGACGGAGCCCCCGGCACTCCCAAAGGCAGCGAGATGGCCAAGCTCCTGGCCCCACAGGCCTTGGAGGCGCCGGATATCGCCGCAGAGATGGCCAGCGTGCGCCGGGATGTGCTGTCCAAGCCCGTGTCAGAAAAGCAGATGCTGCTGGATGCAGGCGCGCTGGAGCCTGGAGATGGAGGCAAGGTGGACACCGGTCTGCTGGATGCCGTGAAAAGCCAGGGCACCGCCACGGCTGCGGGTGCGCGTGTGAAGGGCTTCAGCAATCTCGACGATCTCCTCGGTGGCGGCGGCAAGATGGGTGGCAGCACCGCCCCGATCCTGATGCCCACGGATCTGCTCTTTGAGTATGGCAGTGACCAGTTGGCCGAAACGGCCCGCCTCAGCCTCATGAAGCTCGGCTTCCTCATCCAGAAAAATCCAGACTCCCTCTTCATCATCGAGGGGCACACCGACAGCTTCGGTGGAGAAGACTACAATTTGGAACTCAGCATGCGCCGCGCCAGCGCGGTGGTGAACTGGCTGCGGGAATCTCTGGGGCTGGGCACGGATCGCATCCAGGCCGTGGGCATGGGCAAATCAAAACCCATCGTCAGCACCTCTGGCACCGTGGAGCAGCAGGGCATGAACCGCCGTGTGGAAATCAAGGTACGCCCGAAGAAATAAGCAAACACTCAAGTCAAACTCGCAGAGTGCATGTTGGTGAAGACGGTGTTTCTCCAGTTAACAAAACTTTGGCTTCGCGGCGGCCGCTGGATGGTGATGGTCGCAGGCCTGGTGCTCTTTGCGTGGTGCTACCTGCAGGCTTTCCAGCTGCAGAGCAGTGCAGGTGGCGGCATCACGGAGCAAGAGCGGCAGTATCTGGAGGCTGCCATTGCCACGCGGCATGACCTCACCCCGGACTTTTCCAAAAGCGTCTCGCAGCCGCTGAATGACTGGCTGCCTCACCGCACGGATGGCGTGGTGCGTCCTCTCTGGCCCTGGCTGGCTGCCTGGAATGTGGCGGAGGGGCACAAGCCGCCAGCAACTGATCTGACATCGGCAGACGAGCTTGTGCTCCGCACAGGAAGGCGCTGGCTGGCCGGTCTAGGCCTCGGGTTCCTGCTGGTGCTGGGTCTGGCTGCGGCGCGGGTGTTCTCCGTCCCCGCCGCACTGGTGACGATCCTCACCATCGGCTTCGGGGTGCTGCTGCCCTCGGCGCGCCTGTTTGCGCCAGACGTGCTCTTCCAGCTGCTCTTCCTGCTGGTGTGGGTGTGCTGCATCGCGGCGCTGCAGCGCAACTCCCTCTGGCTCTACGGCCTCATCGGTTTCCTTTCCGCGCTCGCCAATCTGACCCTGCCCACCACCACCACCTTGGTGATGTCTTTTGTCTTTGTGAGCACGCTGCGCTGGCTTTGGGGCTGGGTGCAGGCCCACCTGCCCAAGGAGGAGGGCACCTCTCTCTGGGTGTGGCGGAATCACTTGCTGGGCCTGGTGCTGCTGGTAGCCTGCCATCTCATCACCGTTGGGCCCATGCTGGCCTACTCCAAGGAGCACATGGGCTGTGCCTCGCCCTTCTACTGGCGCTGGTTTGAAAACACGGCTGCCATGAAGCAGTGGACCACGGCGCATCACACACGCGAGGCCCTGCTGGCCGTGCCTGAAGATAAACGCCCGGGCTATGCCGGTTATCTGGAGACCCACAGCCCCGAGCAAATCAAGACCCGCCTGCATCAAGGCGCGGTGAAAATGACCGAGGCGGTCCTGCAGCTGCCCTGGCGTTTTGACTCCCTGCCACATGAGCGCGGGCTGTTCGTCATCAGTCTGGCAGGCATCTTGGGCATTCTGCTGCTCATCCTCGGTTTTGTGGCCCCGCGTGCTGCCCATGCAGGACAGGCGTTGCATCCAGAGACGGCGCCCCTGGCGTTTTTCAGCGTGCTGGCCTGTGTGGCGTGCACCTTGGATTTTGGCTGGGATATCCCTGTGCTTACTTGGGGAAACCGGCATCTGGCGCTGTATCCGCCACTCGTGCTCAGCCTCATCTGGGCCAGCGAATCCTTGGTACACCGGGCACGTCGGCGGAAGATGCGGCTGCCCGTTTTCGTGATTTACGAAACCGCCCTATGGGCACTGTGTGTCATGGCCTTCTGGCGTGTCATCGCGGTCTTGCAGCCGGTCTCTTTTGCAGCGTAAGTGACTTCCCCCTTTGCATGGCCGCTCCCAAACACCGCTTTATTCTCTGTTTCGACTTCGACGGCACTCTCGTGCATCCTGAGAGCGATCCCGTGTACCATCCCGGCTTTGGGCAGATGATTCAGGCTCTGCGCAGCCAGGGCGCTGCCTGGGTGATCAACACCGGCCGCAGCCTGGGCCAGACGCTGGAGGGGCTCGCGCAGTACGGCATTTTTTACGAGCCGGACTTCATTATCGCGCAGGAGAGCGACATCTATAAGCCGGGCTTCTTCAGCCGCTGGACGGACTACGGTTCATGGAACCGCAAGGCACGCCGTGCGCAGGAGCGTTTTGTCAAAGACCACCAGCAGTCACTACAGGCCATCAAGCAGATGGTTGAGACGCACACCCAGGCCTCCTTCATCACCGGGAGCGCTGGAGAGATGGGCATCGTGGGCAGCAATGACCTCGAGATGGACGCGATATGCGCCTACATCGACTCACACGCGCAGCAATATCCGGACATCGGCTACCATCGCAATGGCATCTACCTGCGCTTTTCCCACAGCGGCTACAGCAAAGGCACCGCGCTCAGCGAACTGGCGCGCCTGCTAGGATTGAATGCGGCGGCCTGCTTTGCCGCAGGAGACAATTTCAATGATCTCAGCATGCTGGACCCGCGCCATGCGCACATGATCGCCTGCCCGGTGAATGCGCTGGATCCGATCAAGCAGGTCGTGCACTCACGAGGCGGATTCATCGCTTCCCGTCGTGCCAGCGAGGGAATGATGGAGGCGCTGACGCATTTTTTTGGAAATTCCCCGGCTCCGGGAGCCTAATTTTATCTTTTCTAAAGATTTCGAGGGAATTTTCTCTTGCCGAATGGGGGGACGTGTGGAAACCTCCGCGCCCCTCTTCCCAAGGAGGACGTAGAACTCTCACTTTTTCAGGTTATGGCATACGCAATCATCAAAACAGGCGGCAAGCAGTATAAAGTCTCCGTGGGCGACAAGCTCGACGTGGAGAAGCTCGAATCTGCTGAAGGCGAAACCGCCACTTTCGACCAGGTGCTCGTCGCCGGTGAAGGCAGCAGCATCAAAGTGGGCGCTCCTACTGTGGCAGGTGCCACCGTTTCCGCCAAGGTGCTCAGCCAGCACAAGGCTGACAAGGCAACCACCTTCAAGTTCCGTAAGCGCAAGGGCTTCCACAAGACCCGTGGTCACCGCCAGCCGCTGACCCTCGTGCAGATCACCGCCATCAACGCTTAATCCTCCACTCCCCCTCCTCTCATGGCCCATAAAAAAGGACAAGGTTCCGTTAAAAACGGTCGCGACAGCCAGAGCAAGCGTCTTGGCGTCAAGAAATTCGGCGGCGAAGCCGTCATCGCAGGCAACATCATCCTTCGCCAGCGTGGTACGAAGTGGGTTCCTGGTCGTAATGTCGGCATCGGCCGCGACCACACCATCTTCGCCCTCGTGGACGGAAAGGTGCTTTTCGACAAGGATGGTACCCGTGTGAATATTGAGCCCGCTCTTCAGGCGTAAGTTCAGTTACAGACGATTTTTATCTTTGGGCGCGGATAACATCCGCGCCCTTTTTTATGCCCATTTTTGTGTCGGATTCAGCAAGTTTGTTTAATTTCCTACTTTACACATCGAGAATTAGGTGAATGATCGCTCCCCCTCGCATGAATCCTGAACAAATCCAAGCTCTCAACGACACGGCCCGCGGCCAGTCTCCGCAGCAAATCATTCAGACTGCCCTCGCTCATGCCGCTGGCGGTGCCATCGTGACCACCAACTTCCGTCCGTATGAGGCGGTGATTCTGCATCTGGTGGCGGAGCAGCAGGCGGATGTGCCAGTGCTTTGGGTGGATCATGGAACCAACCTTCCTGAAACCTACCGCTTTGCGGAAAAGAGCCGCGAGCGTCTGAATCTCAACCTGAAGCCTTATCTGCCGAAGATGACCGCCGCGCATTGGCTGGCGCTGAATGGTGGGCAGGTGCCGATGCCGGATGAAGTGGAGCGTGTGGAATCCTTCAGCCGCATCATGAAGCTGGAGCCCTTTGAGCGCGGCATGTGCGAACTGGCACCGAAGGTGTGGATCACCGCGCTGCGCAAGGAGCAAAACCCCCAGCGGGCCGCCACGCTGCAGCCCTTCATGTGGGACGCCAAGTTCAACTGCCTCAAGGTGAACCCCATCCTCGACTGGACGCCGGTGGAGATGGATGCCTATCTGGCTGAGCACTCGCTGCCGAACGAGCGCACCTACTACGATCCCGCCAAGGGCGATGAAAAGCATGAGTGCGGTCTGCACGCCAAGCTGGTCACCGATAAAGCGTAAGCGTCCATGGATTTTCTGACTCCAGAATTCGGACTCTACGTGGTGGCGGGCTTTGTGGCTCAGCTGATCGATGGCGCGCTGGGCATGGCTTATGGCGTCAGCGCCTCGTCGCTGCTGTCAGTCTTTGGCGTGGAGCCGCGGGTGGTCAGTGCCACGGTGCATGCGGCGGAGTGTTTTACCACCGGGGCCTCGGGCCTTTCGCATCATGCGTTTGGGAATGTGGACCGTAATCTGTTCCGGCGGTTGCTCGTCCCTGCGGTGATTGGTGCCGTGATGGGTGCTTACATCCTGACCTCCATTGATGGCAAGGTGCTCAAGCCCTACATCTCCATGTACCTCATCGTCATGGGTGTGGTCATTATTGCCAAGGCCTTCACACGGGTGCCACCAAAGAAGGTCACCACGCATCTCGCACCGCTGGGCTTTGTGGGGGCGCTGGTGGATGCCATGTGCGGCGGCGGCTGGGGGCCGATTGTGGCCTCCAATCTGATCATTCGTGGCAATGACACACGCATCACGGTTGGAAGCGTGAATGCCGTGGAGTTCTTCGTCACACTCTCCGCGTCCATCACCTTCTTCCTCACGATCGGCCTCACGCATTGGAACATTATCGTCGCGCTCGCTCTCGGTGGTGTCATCGCCGCGCCGCTGGCTGCGTGGGCTGCCAAGCACATCCCGCACAAGCCCTTCATGGTGCTCGTGGGTCTGCTGATCGTCGTCGTCAATTCCCTCCGCGTTTTCAAAATCCTTTAATTCCATCCGTCCCATGTCTGCGATCACTCATCTCCAATTCCTCGAATCCGAGGCCATCTACATCCTACGGGAAACCGCTGCGCAGTTCCAGAAACCCGCCCTGCTTTTCTCCGGTGGCAAGGACTCCATCGTCATGGCCTGGCTGGCGCGCAAAGCCTTCTATCCCTCCAAGCTGCCCTTCCCGCTGCTGCATGTGGACACCGGCCACAACTTCCCTGAGGCCATGGAGTACCGTGACTGGTTCGTGCAGGAGATCGGTGCCACACTGACTGTGGGACTCGTGCAGAAGTCCATTGATGAAGGCCGCGTGCAGGAAGAAAAAGGCCACACCGCCAGCCGCAACAAGCTGCAGACCGTGACACTGCTCGATACCATCGAGGAGCATCAGTTTGACGCCTGCCTTGGCGGTGGTCGTCGTGATGAAGAGAAAGCCCGCGCCAAGGAGCGCTTCTTCAGCCACCGCGATGAGTTCGGCCAGTGGGACCCCAAGAACCAGCGCCCTGAGCTCTGGAACATCTTCAACGGCCGCAAGCACTTCGGCGAGCACTTCCGTGTGTTCCCGCTCAGCAACTGGACCGAGATGGACATCTGGCAGTACATCCGCCAGGAAAACATTCCCCTGCCCAGCCTCTACTTCAGCCATCAGCGCAAGATCATCGAGCGCCACGGCCAGCTTCTCGATGCCAGCACCGGCATCATCCCGCTGCTCGATGAAGAGAAGCCCCGTGTGAAGGAGATGACCATCCGCTTCCGCACCGTCGGCGACGCCACCTGCACCGGTGCTGTCGAATCCACCGCCAGCACAATCGACGAAATCGTCGCCGAAGTAGCTGCTGCACGCCAGACAGAACGCGGAACGCGTGCCGATGACAAGCGCTCTGAGACTGCCATGGAAGACCGCAAGAAGGAAGGGTACTTCTGATTTATGTCAATGTGCGGCAGCTATCTTCGGGTCACTAATGACCAGCTCGAACAGGTTCTAAACGAGCCTGACTTGATTCTGGACATGCTTTTTCCAGAAGACGATACCGAATTTGAGGCTGGCCGTTATCTCGACATCGACAAGTCCTGGCAGATCATTCATTTCCTTCTGACAGGCGACGCTTTGGATGGCGATGAGCCGCTGTGTAACGCCGTCATGGGTGGCACGGAGATTGGTGATGTTGAAGTGGTGTATGGTCCCGCTCGATTTCTTTTGCCTGAGCAGGTCGTCGAAGTGGCCACCGCATTGACCTCCATTTCGGAAGATGAACTTTGGAATCGCTTTGATATCGAAGCTGCGCGTAAGGCTGAAATTTATCCCCAAGGATGGACCGGATCGGAGACAGATCGTAGCTACGTATTGAACCATTTTAAGTGTCTGAAAACATACTTTGTCGACGCGGCGAACGCTCAGGAGCCGGTCATTCTTTACCTCTCATAATACAAACTCATTTCCCTTATCAGATCATGGACGTTCTCGTTAACCCTACTGAATCCTCTCTTCTTCGCTTCACGACCGCTGGTTCGGTCGACGATGGCAAAAGCACCCTCATCGGTCGCCTGCTGTATGACTCGAAGTCGATCTTCGAAGACCAGCTTCTTGCGGTCGAAGAATCCTCCAAGCGTCGTGGCGATGCGCATGTGAATCTTGCGCTGCTTACCGACGGCCTGCGTGCCGAGCGTGAGCAGGGGATCACGATTGATGTGGCTTATCGTTATTTCGCCACGCCGAAGCGGAAGTTCATCATCGCGGATACTCCGGGGCACATTCAGTACACGCGCAACATGGTCACGGGGGCATCCACCGCAGACCTTGCGATCATCCTGATTGATGCACGTCTGGGCGTCATTGAGCAGACCATGCGCCATACGTATCTGGCCTCGCTGCTGCGCATCGGCCACATCGTGCTGGCGGTGAACAAGATGGACCTGGTGAACTTTGACCAGGCGGTTTATGACAAGATCGTGGCTGACTACATGGCCTTTGCCAAGGGGCTTGAGAACCTGCCGCATGTGACGCCGATTCCCATGAGCGCGCTCAATGGGGACAACGTGGTGGACAAGTCGGAGAACACTCCGTGGTACACCGGTCCGTCCCTCCTGCAGCATCTGGAGACTGCGCAGGTGCATACGGAAACCGCCGTGGATGAAGCACGCTTCCCTGTGCAGTGGGTCATCCGCCCCATCTCCGACCGCGAAGACGCCAAGCTCGGCAATCTGCATGACTATCGCGGCTTTGCCGGACGCGTGGCCAGCGGCACCTTCAAGGTGGGCGATGACGTGCTCGTGTATCCGTCCGAGATGAAGACGAAGATCACCGGGATTCACACCTTTGAAGGTCCGCAGGAGGAAGCCATCCCGCAGCTCAGCTACAGCATCACTGTGGCCGATGAGATCGACACCAGCCGTGGCGGCATGATCGTGAAGGCAGGCGAGCCTGCGCAGACGGCCCAGGAGTTTGACGCGATGATCTGCTGGTTTGCGGACAAGAAGACGCTCAAGCCCCGCAGCCGTTTCCACCTGCGCCACACCACGAATGATGTGCGCGCTGTGGTCACGGATGTGCTCTACAAGGTGAACATCAGCACGCTGGAAAAGAGCGCTGCCAGCAAGGAGTTTGCGCTCAATGACATCGGCTGCATCCGCCTGCGCTGCGCATCGCCGATCTTCTTTGACGCCTACTCCAAGAACCGCACCACCGGCAGCTTCGTGCTCGTGGATGAGCAGACCAACAACACCGTGGCCGCAGGCATGATCCTCAAGCCGCTGGTCGATGCCGGAGACGAGGACGCGGAAGTGGCGATCTAGTACGGCGCATAGCTGAAAACGGGTTCGTGGGATCGACCTGATCCCACACAGGCCTCTACATCGCCCAGCGTTTCCGGACCATCCGCGAACACGTTGCAGGTGGGGGGATCAAGATGATCCCCCTCCGTCGGCTCGTGCTTCCGCCTGCAGGGCTGTTTTCAGCGTATCGTGGTGCAGACGGTTTTCGGGAAGCGTGTCACCGCCCGGGCGGCAAAGGGAGTCACAGCGAGGCGGAATGGCGGAGAGACGCCCATTCTTCGCTAAAGCTACGAAGGACAAGCTGCTGGAGAGCGAGGTGTGCAAAGGAGGCGATGGGTTTGCTTTCCGGATTTGTTCGGACATACCCAGGGTCTGCCTCGCTTAGGCTTCCTCCTTCGCTCTGCGAGCTTCGGAGGACAAGCTGGCTGACCCTGGGCTCAACTACACAACCCCTTTGGGGTTGGTGCGATGAAGGGGACTTGGAGCGAGGAGAGAACGGACCTGTTTTTGTTTGATCGTGGTGTGAGGACGTCCGTAGATTGTGCGCCGTTCAGGGCGTATGCGGAATGGCGGAGAAGCGCTGCTGGAGGGCGCGGTGTGCAAAGAGGGCGATGGGTTTGCTTTCCGTGTGTGTGCGTCCTTACCCAGGGTCTGCCTCGCTGAGGCTCGGCTGACCCTGGGCTCAATTACGCAGCCCCTTTGGGGCTGGTGCGATGAAGTGAATCGAGCTGTGGTTAACTGATCGTGGTATTATACCACGAGTCCTTGAAAACGGGTCTGCAATTCTGTCGCCGCAGGCATGGCGTGCATCTGGATTTGGAGTGCGGTCGCGCAGATGCAAGGCGCAGGCCTGCATCGGAGCCACCGCTTTCGCGGGGGCGTGAAGGTTCTTCGGCCTCAGCCAGCTGTCCGGCCTGCGGAGCCGAGCGAAGCGAACCGGAGCGTAGCGGAGATAGCCGAAGGCAAACAGACGACTGAAAGGAGCCCGTAGGGTGAGCGAAGCGAATCAAAGCGGTAGCTTCGTTCGTTCCTCACTGCGCGACCGCACTCCAAATGGGACGCTGCGCTTTCAGGCCCCAGAACCTGCGGCACGCTCATGCACTTACGGGCTATCGCCACACCCATCCCACGATCCAAGATAGCGGACCAGCCATTCCACTTGTTATCCGAGGAAGACTCTGAGTCTGTGATCCTGTGCAGACTCGTTTTCAACTGCCAGTGGTATTAGTCGCCTGGCTGTTGTTTTCAAATAGCAGGCGGTGTTTCCGCCTTACCGCAGGGGCTGCTGCGCTCGCCGGTTCCATCGGATATTCTTTTCGAGATCCAGGCTGATTTGGATTTGATCGCGCCCATGCTTGCCAGTGGCTCTTGCACTGGCTTGTATGGGTGAATGCTTTTCCGCACCACGCTTTTTTCTACAGCTCTCCTGGCCGTCATCATTGCGCCTCTGCGTGCCAATGATGCCAGCATCAATCTGGGTGCCCATGGTCCGGAGCCGGTGGGGGAGTTTCGTGGCGAGGAATCTGTTGTGAGGATGGTGTCGGAGCGGATTGACATCACCTTTGGCAGGACGGAGACGCACGTGCACTGCCGCTTTGTGTTTCGCAGCAGCAAAGTGAGTGGCGATGCCGTGCAGATGCTCGGTTTTCCGGATTTTCATACCGAGGCCGACACCGGTACCATCCATTCGATGGTCAGCCGTGTGGACGGACGAGAGGTGCCGTCGAAGAAGCTGCGTGGCTGGCAGGATCTGGAAACGTCCAAGTGTCACCTCGGGAACTCTGCTGAAGGAGCTACGGCCGACTTTTACACCATCACCGTCACGTTTCCGCCGGATCGCGATGTGGTTGTGGAGCGGGAGTACATTGCCACGAATGGCCGCTCTGTCATGGGAGACACTTACTTCTCGTACACCACGCGCACGGGCGGCAGCTGGAAAGGGACGATTGGCAAGGCGGAGTTTCACGTCACGCTGGATGGCTGGAAGCTCGACGATCTGGCGTTTGAAGATGGGGAGCAGAAGGTGGATCCGCGGCAGCAGCGCAAGTATGCCTCGCCGAATCTGAGCGAGTGGAAAGTTGAGGCACCTGGGAAGATGAGCCTTGTGTGGACGAATTTCGAGCCTGCGGTGCATCACACACGGCAGAACATTCATTTGCAGACGTGGTGTGTGCCGGGGAGGGAGTGATGGCGCGAGCGCGCCTGGCATGTGGGATGGTGGTGAAGGGGGCGAGGCGGAGTGGCGGGGAGACGCTGCTGGAGGGCGCGGCGCGCGAAGAAGGCGATGGGTTTGCTTTCCTGGGCTGGCTGGCAGAACCCAGGGAAACCTCGCTAAAGCTCGGCATCCCTGGGCTACGATAGGCCGCCCCTTTGGGGCTGGTGTGAAGAGAGGCGGCTGGGGCAAGGAGAGAGCGGAACTGTTTTCGATTGATCGTGGTGTGAGGGCGTTCGTGGATCGTGCGCCGTTCGGGTGGTAAGGATGGGGGTGTTTGGAGTCCGTGGCATTTTTATGTACCAGTGGGGGCTTTCGCCAAAGCGCCCGACTGAGAGGCGGGAAGGTCCTGATGTTTGTGGAGCGCTGATGGACGGGCGGGCTGTCGCCACACCCATCCTACGGTGGAGCGTGCTTGCTGATGTTATCCTCTCATGTGTGAGATCAGCTCATGGCCGCGTTTTAACAGGCAATCATGACCTACGACGGCCTCATCCTTGGTTCCGGGCATAATGCGCTGGTGCTTGCCTGCTATGCAGCGCGTGCGGGTCTGAAGGTGGCGGTGGTGGAGAAAAATGCGGTGGCGGGCGGTGGGCTGGCCACGGTGGAGCATCCGTCTGGGTCGGGATTCCAGCACAACACGCACTCCTTCTTTCACCGGGCCATCACCACCATGCCGTGGTATCAGGAGCTGGAGGTGGAGCGCTATGGGGTGCGCTATATCGAGCCGGAGCTCAATGTGGCGATGATCCTGCCGGACGACCGCGTGCTGGAGTGGTGGACGGATTTTGAAAAGACCTGCGCCTCCTTTGCCGCCATCTCTCCACGTGATGCGGAGCGCCTGCGTGAGTGGACGGAGCGCTTCCGGCCCATCGTGGAGCAGATCCTTATTCCCGAGTCGCGCAGCCTGCCGCTGCCGCCGGAGGAGCGCGTGGCGCGGCTGCAGCAGAGCACCCTGGGCCGCACGCTGCTGGAGGTGCAGGCGCTGTCTCCGGTGGAGTTTGTCATGCGCGAGTTTGAGCACCCTGCCGTGCGGGCGGGACTGCTGTTCTTCAACGGCCTGCGCGAGGTGGATCTACGGCAGAAGGGTTTTGGGCATTCCATCCCCGCGCTGCTGGCCAGTCCGCGCAAGGCGCAGATGTGCATCGGCGGCTCGCGCCGTCTGGCCGAGGCGCTGTGCGCGGATCTGCATGAGCATGGCGGCGAGGTGTTTACCAGCTGGCAGCCGCGCTCGATCCTCACACGCGGCGGCCGCGCCTGCGGGGTGGAGTCCGTGAGCGGCGACCGCATCGAGGCAACGCAGTTCGTCGCCAGCGGGCTGAATCCGCAGCAGACGTTTCTGGATCTCATCCCGGCGGATGTTGCGCCTTCGCACCTGCGGGAAAAAGCCGCTGCGTTTGAGTACAACCTGCTGGCGCCGTTGTTCGCGCTGAATCTCAATCTGAGCGAGCCGCCGCGCTATACCGCAGCGGAGAAGCATCCGGAACTGAGCCAGGCCTTCATGACCATCCTCGGCCTGGATGATGTGACGCAGTTTCATGAGATCGTGGCTGCCCATGAGCGGGGAGAGATTCCGCGCACGGTCATGTGGGGCGCGTGCCCCACGTTGTTTGATCCGTCCCAGGCCCCCGCAGGCTGCCATACCGCCTTCATGTGGGAAAAGCTGCCCTACGCTCTGCGTGGCGATGCGCGAAACTGGGACGCGGAGAAGGACGCGCATGGCCGCCGCATGCTCGCGCTGTGGCAGCGCCACGCGCCGAATCTGGAGAGCGCGGTGCTGGATTCCTTCACGCGCAGCGCGCTGGATACCGAGCGCCTGCTGCCCAACATGATGCGCGGGGATTTGCTGGTGGGTTCGTTTGCCCATGACCAGATTGGTTATCATCGGCCTTTCCCGGGCGCAGGACATTACCGCAGCGGCCTTGCGGGGCTTTATCTCTGTGGGGGCTCGACGCATCCCGGAGGGAATGTCACGGGCTTGTGCGGGTACAATGCGGCCAAGGTGGTGCTGGCGGATTGTGGGGAGAACTGAGATGTTACGCCAATCAGAAGCAAACGATAAACTTCTGTCATGTCACAGTCGATCCATCTTGATCTTGAACTGCCGGGCGATCTGGCGCGGTTCAAGCTGCCTGCCGGGGTCAGTGAACGGCTGACCGCCCTGCTGGACAAACAGGATGCGGGACAGACTCTCACCGATCAGGAAAGGGCTGAAGCCGAAGGACTGGTGGATCTGGCAGATACGCTGACTTATCTGGGGCTCAAGGCCAGGGCAGCATAGCATCACGAATTCCTGGTTTTGCGGGAGGAATCAAACGCGTGAACGGGCTCCCAGCCGTATTTCCAGCGCGCACAGCATGGTTGCGCCCGTCAGACGATGTGGCAGATTCCAAGAGCCATGAACGCATTCTCCAGCCTCGAAAAGATGCTCGATCCCGCCCGTCCGTGCTTTACGGCTGAGACGGCGGCAAACATCGTTCAAATCGAGCCAGACGCCGCCAAAACGGCCCGCATGGAAGAACTGGCGGCCAAGGCCAATGAGGGGAAGCTCGCCCGTGATGAGGAGTCCGAGTACTGGAGCTACATCTATGCAGGCAAGATGATGTCGATTCTCAAACTCCAGGCCAGGCTCTTTTTGAAACGCCAGGCTGCCTGAGGCATGGAACCCGCCATTCGAAACGAGGTCCGGCAGCGCGCGGGGAACCGTTGCGAGTACTGTCGGCTACGCCAGGAGGATGAGGAGGAAAGCCCTTTCCACATCGAGCACATCATCGCGCAGCAGCATGGCGGCACCGACGCGCAGGAAAACCTCGCTCTCGCCTGCTCTTGGTGTAATGCGGTCAAAGGTCCGAATCTTTCCAGCATCGATCCCGACTCGGGTGAGCTGACTCGTTTGTATCACCCGCGAAAAGACCTCTGGGAAGACCACTTCCGCCGCGAGGGCCCCTACATTCTCGGCCTCACGGCTGTGGGCCGAACCACGGCGTGGCTTCTCCGCTTCAACGACACTGACAATCTCGCTCAGCGCCATCTCCTTCTGGAATTAGGTGAACTGGATTGAGTCGCTGCCCGGGAGATTGCTTGAGCACAGTCTTGGAGGCTATTTTTGATTTTTTGCACCCTGACCCCGTTCCCGCTCACAGTGCCATTCCACCCTGACCCCGTCTTCTCGATGTTATTGGATGTTGTATACTGGACTGTGTCCTTGCTTGATAAGCCATTCGTCAATTCGGTTTGCGATGAAAGGTAGTTCAGCTGGATTTGCATCAAAAAAGACAAGTCTTCTAGATGGACCGATGAACAATGGCACGTCGAGAGTGGGATGCGGATGGTTTGAACAGAAAGTCATCCAGCATATACCAGCCATGACCGTGCGGTAAACGATTTGTCCAGAGTCATTCCAACGAATGGGGCTTGGGCTAAGACTGATTCCTTCGAGGGGCTCTTTTGATGCCCTCAAACGAAACCAAATGGATGAGTAACGCCAGGGTTCTCCCGGGTCCGACTCTAAAATCATCTTTCTAGAGCCTGTTATTAACTTTGAAAAGCGCTGTACACCTGTGAGATTCCAAGCCATACGCTTGGAATGGAACCCTCGACCAACAAGCCAAGAGCCGCCTACACCAGTGACGTCAGTGATGCAGAATGGGACTTTTGCCGCCCCTATCTGGTGCTGATGAAGGAAGATGCGCCCCAGAGGGACTATGCATTGCGAGAGCTTTTCAACGCCTTGCGCTACATCGTGCGCTGCGGATGCCAGTGGCGGATGATGCCGCATGACCTGCCGCCATGGCAGAATGTTTACCAACAGGCTCAGCGCTGGATGAAAGCGTGCTGCTTTGAAGCCATGGCCCATGATTTGCGCGAACTTTCACGTTTGTCCAAGGGGCGAAAGGCCCAGCCCACAGCAGCCATCATGGACGGACGCACCTTGCAGTCCTCGCCTGAAAGTGGAGGGCGGGCAGGATATGATGGCTACAAGCGCCGCAAAGGCAGCAAGGTGCATATTGCTGTGGACACTCTGGGGCATCTGCTGGCCGTGAGAGTCACGGCAGCCAGCGAGCAGGAGCGGGCACAGGTCGGAGTGCTGGCGGCGCAAATCCAGCAGGCCACTGGAGACAACGTGGAACTTGCCTACGTGGACCAGGGCTACACTGGCGAAAAGCCCGCAGAGGATGCGCAGGCTCACGGCATCCGCCTTGAAGTGGTCAAACTCTCGGAAGCCAAGAAGGGCTTTGTGCTGCTGCCGAAGCGCTGGGTGGTGGAACGCAGTTTTGGCTGGGCCGCACGCTTCAAGCGCCTCTCCAGAGACTACGAGCGTCTGGCCTCGACGCTGACCGGCATGCATTGGCTGGCCTTCGCCACCCTCATGCTCTCTTCTCTATTCGGCAAAAGTTAATAACAGGCTCTAAGGCGTTCCGTGTGAACTTTCCCAAGTTTCGCACGTTCGTAAAACGGATGTTGGGAAACACCCATCATGAAAAGATTGTACATCGTAAATAGCTTTACTTTTTTATAATCCAAACCGTCGATAGTTTGATGTCCGATCGATGGCTTGCGAACAAAACAAGAATCATGATAGAGAACCTGAGACATATATGTCTCAAACTTAGAGCGTTCTGTCTCGCATGAACGACAGAGAATCGGTTCTGTCAGTCCAGAATTGAGGACCTTAAAGCGAGGTTTTTGTTCGCTTTCCCTGTAAATTAAGCGGCATCTCTTGTTGTCGCTTCTGTGCGCCAAGCCGCTCTCCTTCCAAAGAAACTCGGGAAGTATATGTGAGTTCTTAATTGGAGGATTACGTTGGCAAAGTCGGCACAATTGGCCGGTAACGTCTTCTAAAGTAGAGAGCTTCATATAAAAAACGGCGAGCATTGCTGCCCGCCGCTGGATGGATCAAGGAGATGTCGTGGGTTGATCAGTCTTACTGGCAGGCCTCACACGTTCCGCCGTTTTTCATGGCTTCGATGGAGCAGGCCATGACTTCTTCGGCGGTGTATTCGCGTTTAGCGGCGGCCTGGGTGCTGGCGACGATGCCGCGCTTTTCCTTCTCGACTTCGCTGGTGGCTTTTTCGATGTTGGAGGCGCTGCGGGTGCGCAGGTAGTAGGTGGTCTTGAGACCTTTGCGCCAGGCGGCGCGGTACATGTGGGAGAGGGTCTGCATGGCGCTCTCTCCGCAGAAGAGGTTGACGCTCTGGGACTGGTCGATCCACTTCTGACGACGTGCGGCGGCGTCGATGAGCCAGGCCCAGTCGATGCCGAAGGCGGTGGCGTATTTGCGCTTCAGATCGAGCGGGATTTCCTCGATGCTTTCGAGTTCGCCGTCGGTGTACTTGATCTTGGCCTGGATCTCGGGGTTCCAGAGGCCGCGCTTCTTGAGGTCTTTCACCAGGTAGGGGTTGAGCACCATGAAGTCGCCGGAGAGATTGCTCTTGGTGTAGAAGTTGGTGAAGAGTGGCTCGATGCAGGGGCTGGAGCCCATGATGTTGGAGATGGTGGCGGTGGGGGCGATGGCGAGGACGTTGCTGTTGCGCATGCCGTTTTTGGCGATCTTGGCGCGCAGGCCGGACCAGTCCATCTTGCCGCCGCGCGGCACTTCCACATCTACGCCGCGCTCTTTGGCGAGGAGATCGACGGTGTCCTGCGGGAGGAGGCCGCGGTCCCACTTGCTGCCTTTGTAGGTGGAGTAGGTGCCTTTCTCGCCGGCGAGGTCGCTGCTGGCCTCGTAGGCGTAGTAGGCGACGGCTTCCATGAATTCGTCATTGAACTCGACGGCTTCCTTGGAGGCGAAGGGCAGGCCTTTGCGGTAGAGGGCGTAGCCGAGGCCCATGACGCCGAGGCCGATAGGGCGGTGGCGGCTGTTGGCGGTCTGGGCGGCCGGGGTGGGGTAGTAGTTGATGTCGATGACGTTGTCGAGCATGCGCACGGCGACGCGGATGGTCTCGCGGAGCTTGGAGTGGTCGATGTTGCCGTTGTCGTCGAGGTGATTGTCGATGAGGACGGAGCCGAGGTTGCAGACGGCGGTCTCTTCGAAGCTGGTGTTGAGCGTGATCTCGGTGCAGAGATTGGAGCTGTGGATGACGCCGACGTGGTCCTGCGGGCTGCGGACGTTGCAGGGATCTTTGAAGGTGATCCAGGGGTGGCCGGTTTCGAAGATGGCCTTGAGCATCTTTTTCCACAGGTCGAGCGCCTCGATGGTGCGGCCAAAGATCTGACCCTTGGCGGCCATCTCTTCGTATTCGGCGTAGCGCTTTTCAAAGGCGCTGCCGTAGAGGTCGTGCAGGTCCGGGGTTTCGTTGGCGCGGAAGAGCGTCCATTTCTGGCGGTTCTCCATGCGCTTCATGAAGAGGTCGGGGATCCAGTTGGCGGTGTTGAGATCGTGGGTGCGGCGGCGTTCGTCGCCGGTGTTTACGCGAAGCTGGAGGAAGTCTTCGATGTCGTTGTGCCAGATTTCGAGGTAGGCGCAGCCGGAGCCACGGCGCTTGCCGCCCTGATTGACGGCGATGAGCTGGTCATTGTGCAGCTTGAGGAAGGGGATGACGCCCTGGCTTTCGCCATTGGTGCCTTTGATGTAGCCGCCGGTGCCGCGCACGGCGGTCCAGGAGCCGCCGAGGCCGCCGGCCCACTTGGAGAGGTAGGCATTGTCGGCGATGCCGCGCTGCATGATGGACTCGATGCTGTCGTCCACCTTGTAGAGATAGCAGGAGGAGAGCTGGCTGTGCATGGTGCCGCTGTTGAAGAGCGTGGGCGTGCTGGAGCAGAAGCGGCGGCCTTTGTAGAGGCGGTAGAGGGCGATGATCTTTTCCTCGGCGTTTTCCTTTTCCTGCACGCAGAGGCCCATGGCGACGCGCATCCAGAAGAGCTGGGGGGTTTCGAGGCGCTTGGAGGGCTTGACCTTCTTGTCCACGATCAGGTAGCGGTCATAGAGGGTCTGGATGCCGAGGAAGTCGAAGTCGAGGTCGGCGGCGGGGTCGAGAGCGTCGGCGATCTTGTCGAGGTCGTACTTGAGGAGCTGGGGGTGGAGGCGCTCGATCTCGATGCCACGGGCGAGGTTTTTGCGGAAGCCGCGGCGGTGGAAATTGGCGAGCTGGTCGATGCCGTGGTCCACGATGCTCCAGCCGAGCACCTCTTCATAGATGTAGGTGAGGAGCATGCGGCCGGCGAATTTGGCGAAGTCGGCATCTTTCTCCATGAGCGTGCGCGCATTGAGGATGATGGTGGTCTTGAGAGCCTCGACGGTGATCTCGCTGAAAATGGAGCGGCGGAGCTCCATCTCGATTTCGGCACGGGTGAGGCAGAGGTCGAGGCCGAGGCTGGCGAAGTCGATGCGGCGTTTGAGGTCCTGGCCGTCCCAGAGGAAGGTTTCGGTGGGGGAGACGCGGACGAGGATGAGGGTCTGCTGCTGGTCGGACTCCTGCTCGTCGAGGATGGCGGAGGCCTGCTCGTCTGCGGTGCGCATGTTGGAGCGCAGGGCGCGGTATTGGATGTAGGCGCGGGCGACTTTGAAGTAGCCCTGCTTCATGAGCTCTTCTTCGACGAGATTCTGCACGTCCTCGATGTGCATGAACTGCTTGCCTTCATTGGCGATGGAGCGGCTCACGGCCTCGGCGATCTGGACGGCGGGCGTGGAGTCCATCTCCATGGAGAGGAAGGCCTTGCGGACGGCGATCTCGATCTTGTTGTGGTTCCAGGGGACGAGCTGGCCGTTGCGGCGGATGACTTTGGTGGTGACCATGAGGGGTTGGATGGAGCCGGAATCGTGCATGTCGATATTGGCCAGGTTTTCGGTGCGCTTGCGGCGCTCGGCCAGGCTGCGAGCCACGTCGTGGGCATTGTGGCGCACCAGGGCACGCTCAATGACGTGGTAGATCTCCCTGGCGTTCAGCATGGGGGTCTCGCCGCCGGTGTCTGCCGTGCGCTGGGCCACCTCCTCGGCCACCGCACGGGAAATCGCCTGCACCAGCTGGCGGTTGGAGTCATTGAAGATCTCGCTTTTCTGATCGCGCACCATGAGCAGGTCGGTGATGGCATTGCCCACCGTTTCGGCGATTTCGCCCACGTCGAAGTCACGCTCGCTGCTGCCGATGCGCACTTTGGGCTTGGTGGCGGGCATTCCGGCCACGCCTGCGGTGAGGGCGCTCCACGCGAACTGGGGCTTTTCTTCCTGTGGGATGTGATGAGCGTAGCGCTTGAGCGCCTTGTCTTCTTTGAGCAGGTCGTGGGCGTGAGTCATGGCGGGAGGGGCAGGCTAGAGGTTGAGGTGGCGGAGCAGAGGGGAGGCGGAAACCGGGCAAAAAGAGGAGGGAATTCCCGCCGGAGATCTCCAGCGAAAAGTCGGCCAGTCGTTGAAAATTTAGAGGCAGAGAAATTAAAGATCGTCGTCGGAGCAGGTTTCGAGGGCGGAGGCCTTCTGATAGTCGGTCACCTTGCCTTCGAAGAAATTCTGCTCCTTCTTGATGTCCATCAGCTCCGCCAGCCAGGGGAGGGGGTTGCTGATGCCGGGGTTGAGCACCGGGAGGCCGCAGCCGTCGAGACGACGGTCGGCGATGTAGTCGGTGTAACGCTCGAATTCCTCGGCGCTGAGGCCGACGGCGTTGACGGGCAGGCAGTCGCGGATGAATTCCTTCTCCAGGGCGACGCCTTCGCGCATGATGTTGACCAGTTCCTGGCGGAATTCGGGGGTCCAGATCTCGGGGTTTTCCTCGATCAGGTCCATGAACAGGTTGCGGAAGACTTCGATGTGATTGGATTCGTCGCGCAGGGTGTAGCGGAACATCTGGCCGATGCCGGGGAACTTGTTCTGGCGGTAGAGGCTGAGGATCATGCCAAAGAGGCCGTAGAACTGGGTGCCCTCCATGCACTGGCCGAAGACGAAGATGTTCTTGGCCAGGAGCTGCATGTTTTCCACCTTGGTGAGGTCGAGGTCGCGGCGGAGGTTGTTGGAGTGCTTGGTGACGAACTCGTTTTTCTTCACGATCGTGGGGATCTGCTCGAACATGGCCTCGCACTCATGGGGGTTGATGCCCAGGGAGGAGATCATGTAGAGGAGGGAGTCGGCGTGGATGTTCTCCTCGTGCGCGTGGCGGCCGAGGACGAGCTTGAGCTCGGGGGCGGTGACGAGTTCGCGGACGACGTGCTGGATGTTGTCTCCCACGATGCCTTCGGCGGCGCTGAAGTAGCCGATGCCCATCATGATGATCCAGCGTTCGTTCTGGGAAATGTCATTGGAACGCCATTGTTCCACGTCCTTCTGCATCTGGATGTCTTCAGGCTCCCAGTGGTTGGCCTTCATGATGCGGTATAGGTCGTAGGCCCACTGGTACTTCAGCGGGAGGAGGTTGAAGGTCATGCTCTTGCGACCATTGATCACCTTCTTGGCTGCGTAGGCGGCCTCGGCCTTGTCCTGATCGAGTGGGAATTCGCGGTTGCCAATTTTGTAAACTTTTTCCATGACGAAATCGTTGCGGAGTAAGGGGTTAGTCTGATTTTTTCTCGAAATTGACAGGCTTGCGATGCAGTTCTATAAATACTAGATGTAGCGCAGGCCGAGGCGGATCATGCACAAGATATTGTGTGCTGGCGAGATATTTTTACCAGCCATTGTGCAAAAACGCGTTTCACAACGGAGATTCAAGGGTTCCACGGCGAAAAAATTTTTCTCGCGTCAAAATGCCTACCCTGAAGAGCGAAAATGAGAAACTTTGCAGCTCTGCGGAATAACGCAGGAATCGTGCAGGGAACGCCAAAAAACATCTGAAATCTGACGGTGCGGGCTGGTGCGATGCAGATTTTGTCACACAACTTGCTCAGACTAACCCCATGCACTGCCGCCCCTTGATTCGTTACATTGCCTGCTGCCTGCCCCTGGCGGTCCTGCTGAGCTCGTGCTCAGTGCTGAATGTTCCACAAAACACGGTCACGAAGGCGCCCCCGGGCGTGACGGTGGATTTGATACCCAGCGGGCGTTACGCGCGCAGGCAGTTCCGGCCCATGCGGCCCACCTACATCACCATCCATGCCACGGAGAACTACGCGCGCGGCTGCGGTGCCTACGCTCACGCCCAGATGCTAAAGACGGGTTCCCTCAAAGGTCGGCATAATGCGATAGGCTACATTGGCTGGCATTTCACCGTGGATGACCATTCCATTTATCAAAGCATGCCGGTGAACGAGCGAGGTGAGCACGCCGACTACGACGGCCCCGGCAACCGCAGTTCCATCGGCATCGAGATGTGCGAAAACCGTGGCAATGACCGCTCCCGCACCGTGGACAAGACCGCACGCCTCGCCGCCTGGCTGATGAAGGAATACAATATACCTCTGGACCATGTGGTGCCGCACCAGCACTGGCTCATGATCCGGCACGATGACCACCGCAATCTCGGCCACAAGAACTGTCCGCATTTCCTGATGGATCGTGGACGCCCGGGGGCGAAGTGGCAGGCCTTTCTCAACAAGATCGCCGCTTACCGTCGCGCATTGTGAGGTTAAATTACCTTGCCACCGCCACCGCACGCGGGAGTCTGCCGCATGCCGCAAAACCTCGATGCCCTGCGCCTGGCGCTCCAGCACTCTCCTGACAATGCACCGCTGCTCATGCTGTTTGCGGAGGGCTGCCTGGAGGAGGGGCTGCTGGAGGAGGCGGAGCAGAGCTTTCAGCGCGTGCTGAAGGAGGACCCCGCCAATGCGGACGCACGCCTGGGGCTGGCCCGCGTGGCTCTGCTGCAGGGAAAGACCTCGCAGGCGGCGGTGCGTGCAGAGCAGATCATCTCAGACACACCCTCCTGCGCAGCGGCCTACCTGCTGCTGGCGCGGATTCACATCACCGAGGGGGATCTGCCGAAGGCCAAGGCCATGTATGACAAGGGCGTGGCTTTGAACCGCTCCCTGGCAGATCCTGGCATCGAGAAAGACCTGCACAGCGTCAAACCCGCCGCCGATGATGGCGACAACTCCGGCCGCAAGCGCGGTGCCATGACCTCCGGCGGCGGATTTGTCGAGTCCGTGCAGGAAGACAGCGCGGATGACGACGGCCATCCGCGCGGTGGTGCGGCCTTTGACCTGGGGGTGTCGGACTTTGGCAAACCGCAGCTCAATTTCTCCGGTGTGGGCGGCATGGAGGCGCTCAAGGAGGAGATCCGCATGAAGATCATCTACCCGCTGCAGCACGCGGAGCTCTTCAAGGCCTACGATAAAAAAGTGGGTGGCGGTGTGCTGCTCTACGGCCCGCCAGGTGTGGGCAAGACCCTCATCAGCAAGGCCACCGCCGGCGAGATCAAGGCCAACTTCATCGCCCTCGGTCTGCACCAGATTCTCGACATGTGGATCGGAGGCTCGGAGAAAAACATGCACGAGGTGTTTGAGCTGGCCCGGCAGAATGCGCCCAGCATCCTGTTCTTTGATGAAATCGACGCTCTCGCCGCAGACCGGCGCGACCTGCGCCAAAGCGCCGGGCGCAATCTCATCAACGCCTTCCTCACGGAGATGGATGGTTCCGAATCCAGCAACGACGGCGTGCTCATCATCGGCGCCACCAATGCGCCCTGGCATATCGATCCCGCCTTCCGCCGCCCGGGCCGTTTTGACCGCACCTTGTTTGTGCCGCCGCCAGACGAGGCCGGGCGCGCCGCCATCATCGAGGTCATGGCGCAGAAGAAACCCATCGGTGAGCTCGATCCCCGCGCACTGGCCAAAAAGACGGAGGGCTTTTCCGGCGCGGACCTGAAGGCGGTCTTTGACATCGCCATTGAGGACGTGATGAACGAGGTCATGCGCACCGGCAAGGTCATCCCGCTGACCACCAAGGATCTCATCAAGGCCGCAGGCCGCCACAAGGCCACGACGAAGGCGTGGTTTGAGAGCGCCAAAAACTACGCCATGTACTCCAATCAAAGCGGCTTCTACGATGATGTGCTGAAGCATCTCGGCCTGATGAAGCGCTGAACCACCCGGCGCTCCTCATGTCCGACGACTTTCACCCCGATCCAGACGCGGCGTATGCCCGCGGCCGACTGCTGCAGACGCAGCACCGCATTCAGGATGCCATCGCCTGCTACAAGCAGGCGCTCGCTCTGGATGCGCAGCACACGCCCAGCTACCTGATGCTGGCGCTCTGCTGGATGAACGAGGCGGACACCGCAGCGCAGTCGGTGGATGCGGCGCGCCGCGCCGTGGCGCTGGAGCCCGAGAACGCCTTTGCCCGCAGCGTGCTGGCGCTAACGCTGGATGCGAATGCCAAGGATGGACAGACCTCCGCCATCAAAGCTGCGCTGCAGGAGGCTGAGGCTGCGGTGAGCCTGGATCCCGACAGCGACTTCAGCCATGCCGTGCTGGCCCGCCTGCACCTGCGCCTTCGGGATTTCCCCCAAGCTGAGGCCGCCGCCCGCGCCGCCCTGGCGCTGGACACGGAAAACACCATGGCCGCCGAGGTGCTCTCCGCCGCTCTGCTGCTGCAGAAGAAGGACGCAGACAACGAAGACCTCATCCGCTACCAGCTCCAGCGCAATGCCGAGGACGACAGCGCCCATACCAGCGCCGGTTGGATGGCCATCATGCGTGGCGACCACAAGCAGGCCAACCAGCACTTTCTTGAAGCCCTGCGCATCAATCCCATGAGCGAAAATGCGCGCATGGGACTCATCGAGTCCTTTCGTGCGCGCTCGTGGCCCTACCGCATGCAGCTGAAGTTTGCGCACTTCATGAACCAGTTCACGGAAGGCCGGCAGACGGCCATCATGCTGGGCGGTTTCTTTGCGTACAAGCTGCTTAGCAGCTACCTGAAAACGGTGTCGCCTTTCCTGGCGGCGGTGGTGGTTGGAGCATGGCTGCTGCTGGTGCTCTGGGCGCATCTGGCGCGCGGCTTTGGCTCCGCCTTCATGGTGATGGACCGCTTTGCCCGGCAGGCGTTGCGTCCCAGAGAATACTGGGAGGGCGTGGTCGTGGGCGGGCTGATCTTTGCCGCCATTGCGAGCCTGGTGCTGGGCTACGCCTGGGATCTCAGCGAGGGGCGCTTCGCCGCGCTGGCCTGCATCTTTGCCGCCGTGGTGAACGCCGCCGCCTTTACCAACGACCACTGGGTGGGCCGCTACGTCTATGGCGTGGCAGCGGCCCTGTCCGGAGCGGGCGCGCTATGGATCATGGTGGATGTCTTTAGCGGCATCACGCTGCCCTTTGCCGGACCCATCGGCGCGCTCGCCATCCTGCTTGGCGTGGCCACCACCTGGATGCGTGGCTTTGGGGTGCTGTATCGGTGAGTGTGGCCAAACTGAGCGGGGATGATCTGCCTGTGCTGAGCGCACGATTCCGCGTGACAGTGCCTGACTTGTCATGAGAGCATGGGGTGTAGCTGCTGCATGAAGACAACCGCCTGCTTTTTGTTTTTTACACTGCTGACGGCGTTAGCAGAGGCTGATGACCGGCTGATTCCGTTCGATGAGTTTTATCTCAGCGTGCCTGTCAATAAGGAACCAAAGGCGCGCGGACTGCGGCTGCCGAAACCCCAGCCATGAAAGACCTCCAATCCACCCGTGCCATGTGGCTGAAAGGCTGGCTGTTTCTGGTCATCGGCCTCATGTCCGCGGCCATCTTGCTCATTGAAAACTGGAGCTGGCGCACGGCGCTGCTGCTGGTGCTGTGCGTGTGGGGATTCTGCCGGGCGTACTACTTTGCCTTCTATGTCATCGAGCGCTGGATCGATCCGCAGTTCAAATTCAGCGGGTTGGGCCACTTCCTGGTGCACTGGCTGCGCCGGGGCAGGTGATGTCCTGCCAAGTTAGACCTGTTCTCGAAAAGCCTGTCACATTGCCCGAGCGGCGGAGCGGCCCCATTGGCTGCGTTGGTCGCTTGCCTGTTATTTTTAAATAGCAGGCGGCGCTCCCGCCTTGCCACTGGGGCCGCTGCGCTCGCCGGTTCAATCGGACATTCTTTTCGAGAACAGGTCTAGAACGAGAATCAGGCTTGAATAAAGGAGGCGGTTTTCATTTAATTTTAAAATCAACTGTCGTTCCCGCCACCTATGAAAGCGAATCTCCTTGTTCTCGGGCTGCTCTTCAGCGGCTTGTTTCTCATGCAGAATCTTTTTGCCACTGCGACCAACAACAATGTGGGCACCGTGGTGAAGGTGGACGGCCTCAAGTTCAAGGAAAAGGCACCCTCCTTTGCAGGCAAGCCTCTCATCGTGGAATTTTGGGCCACCTGGTGCCCGCCCTGCCGCGCCAGCATTCCGCACCTCAATGAAGTCTATAAAAAGTACCAGTCCAAGGGGCTTGAAATCATCGGTGTGACCAATGAAGACCGGCCAACGGTGAGCAAGTTTCTCAAAGAAGTGCCCATCAACTACCATGTGGCTTTTGACACCAGCGGCAAGTTTGGCAAGCCTTTCGGCATCAAGGGCATCCCGCATGCCATGATCCTCGACAAAGAGGGCAAGGTCGTGTGGGAAGGGCATCCAATGAGCTTGCCGGAGAGCCAGCTGGAGTCCGTCCTGAAGTAGTCAGGAAGTGACGGGTCACACCAAGGCCAAGGCCGCATCAAAGCGGGCGATGAGATCCTGCGTATTCTCCAGGCCGGCGGACACCCGGATGAGCCAGCGGCTGACGCCGCAGCTGGCGGCCCAGTCGAGCTCTTCATAGTGGGCCAGCAGGGTGTAGGGGCAGACGAGAGTGAAGTTTGTGCCCAGGCTCGGGCCTTTGCAGACGCGAAGGGCGTCGTAAAAGGGAGCGCTGGTTTGCTCCGGATTCTTGAGCGTGAAGGAGAAGAGGCAGCCGTAGCCACCTTGTTCGCGGCGGATGAATTCATAGCCTTGGCCGCCCTCGCGGCTCGCGTGCCAGACGGCATCCACTTTCGGGTGCGCGCGCAGATGATCGGCCAGCGCCTGCGCGTTGTGGCTCATCTTGGCGGCGCGATCGGTGAAATCGCGGCTGTTCAGCTCCAGCGCCACGGCGTCGCCGCGCCAGAGTTCGTGATCGGCATGGGCTGTGAGGAAGGCTGAGAAAGCGTCATGATGCGGGGAATTGCGGTTCAGCACCACGCTGCCGGCGAGCACATCGCCGACACCGGAGAAGCTCTTGGTCAGGCTGGTCGTCACCACATCGGCCACACGGTGGGCATTCGCATGCGCCACGGTCGAGATGGTGTCATCCACGATGATCGGCACGCCCGGTTGAGCGGCGGCGCGGATGGCGAGCAGGCGCTCGAAGTCCACGCAGCGCAGCAGCGGATTGCTCGGCGCTTCGCAGAAGATGCCCGCGATCGGCTCGTTTTGCAGCAGTGTGCGCAGGTCGTCGTACTCGCTGTCTTTCACCAGCGGCAGGAAGTGCGCGCCGCTGCCGAAGAACTGCTGCAGTTTCAGCACATCCACGTAGGGAAAGTCGAGCTGCACCGTCTTGCGATTCGGGAAGCAATGCGTCAGCATGCGATGCACGGCGTAGTTCGCCGCCATGCCGGAGGGGAAGAGGAAGACGTCTTCCGGCTGCTGCCCGGCCAGTTTGGCGATGCGTTCGCGGATGGTGCGGTTGGCAGCTTTGCCTTCTTCGGCAGTTGCGGTGCTCTTGTGCTCACCCAGGGCATCGCAAGCCTGGCGGGAGCTGACGCATTCGCCGCAGAAGCGCCAGAACTTGCGGGCTTGAACATAGCTGTCTGCAGGAAAGATAGCTACGCCGAGCTGGTGCGCGGTCCATTCCACCGCGCGGCCGGTGCCGATGAACTTGATGCAGCGCTCCGCATGCACCACGCGAGGGAAGACGAGACAGCGCTCTCCAGATGCGGCAAATTCCTTTTCAGCTGCTGCAAAGAGTCGCGTGATGGCGGGCGGGCAGCAAAAGCGCGGGTAGCCGGATTTGAACTTTGACACGATTTCCTGATCTCCCTCCTCATAGCCGATCACATGCTTCCACAGCGGCAGGCACACGGACACACCGAGCTCGTGGTCAGGGATCGCTTTGCCGAGGTCTTCGGCATTGCAGAGAGGATGGGTAAACAGGTCGGTCATTGGGGGATGACACTTTTCTTCAGGGGCGGGCGGGAGGCAACGGGAATGAGGGTGTGCAGGCTGTTACGTGCGGCGGACCTCTGGATCTTTTGTGCGCCCACTGCATGCGAAAAGCTCCAGAGGACAGGAGCACTCCAGGACGCTGACGCGGCTTTTCTCGCCAAGCATCGCTACACCGTCACTTTTTCTTCAGCGCCGCATCGATGTCCTTCCACAGGTCTTCCACGTGCTCGATGCCGACGGAGAAGCGGACGAGGCCGTCGGTCACGCCGGCGGCTTCGCGGGCGTCTTTGGGGATAGAGGCGTGGGTCATGCTGGCGGGGTGGGCCACGAGGCTTTCGATGCCGCCGAGGCTTTCGGCCTGGGTGAAGAGGCGAAGGCGGCGGATGAAGGCCAGGGTGTCGGCGTAGCTGAGGCCGAAGTCGGCGAGGAGCATGCCGCCGCCGGCAGACATCTGCTTTTTGGCCAGCTTGTACTGTGGGTGGCTTTTCAAGAAGGGGTACTTCACGCTCTTCACCCCCTTGCGGCCTTCGAGGCGGGTGGCCAGCTCCAGGGCGTTGGAGCAGTGGCGCTCCATGCGCACGGCCTCGGTCTTGGCCCCGCGGGAGGTCAGCCAGGCATCGAAGGGGCTGGGCTGCAGGCCGATGGCTTTTTGCGCAAAGATCATCTTGTCCTGCCACTCGTCGGAGTTGGTGCACACGGCACCGCCGAGGCAGTCGCTGTGGCCGTTGGTGTACTTGGTGGTGCTGAGCAGGGAGAGGTCCGCACCCAGATCCAGCGGCTGCTGCAGCAGGCTGGAGGCAAAGGTGTTGTCCATGGCCACCACAGCGCCCGCTTTGTGCGCCACCTCGCTGATGGCCTTGATGTCGAGGATTTTGAGCAGCGGGTTGGTGGGAGATTCCAGCCAGACGAGCGCAGGCTTCAGGCGGGTGATGAGGTCGTAGTTTTCGGGATTGGTGAGATTGGCGTACTTGATCTTCACGCCAAAGCGCTTGAGCACCTTCTCAAAGATGCGGTAGGTGCAGCCGTAGATCTGCTGCTCGGAGAGGATGGTATCCCCCGTTTGGAGGGAGAAGAGAATGGCGGAGATGGCGCTGAGCCCGCTGGCAAAGACGGTGCTGTGCCTGGCATTTTCCAGGCTGGCCAGGGTGGTCTGCAGGTTGCGGAAGTTTGGGTTGCCGGAGCGGGTGTAGTCAAAGCTGCCGGGATTCCCGCTCTCAAAGGTGGAGGTCATGTAGATCGGGGGGATCACCGCGCCGGTTTCGCTGCGGTAGTCCTGGCCTACATGGATGGCGCGCGTCTCGAAGCGAGCGTCTGCGGGAATGGTCGGGTCGTCCTTCATGGTATGGCGTGATGTGTGACATGCAGAATTAGCTTTGCAAGGCCCCTGCGCTCATGCTTTATGAGTTAATCACCTGATCTTTCATGGCCGACTCCACTGCTCCTCGAAAATTCCGTCGCGTTCTGCTCAAACTCAGCGGTGAAGCGCTGAGAGAGCCGGGCAGCCAGGAAAACATTTCTCCTCCAATCGTCGAAGACATGGCGGCGCAGATCAAAGCGGCGCACCAGACGGGCCTGGAGATCGCCCTCGTGGTGGGCGGCGGGAACTTCTGGCGCGGCATCACCGCCAGCAACAAAGGCATGGAGCGCGCCACCGCCGACTACATGGGCATGCTGGCCACCGTGATGAACTCCCTGGCCGTGCAGAGCATGCTGGAGGCGATGGACGTGCCCACCCGCGTGCAGAGCGCCATCAAGATGGACAACGTGGCCGAGCCCTTCGTTCGCCGCAAAGCCATGCGCCACCTGGAGCTGGGCCGCGTGGTCATCTTCGCCGCAGGCACGGGCAATCCTTTCTTCTCCACTGATACTACGGCCGCGCTGCGCGCCAGCGAGATCAATGCCGAGATCGTGCTCAAGGCCACCAAGGTGGACGGCATCTACGATTCCGATCCCAACAAAAACCCGAACGCCGTCAAGTTTGACCGCGTGAGCTTCCACGAGTGCCTGACACGCCAGCTCAAGGTGATGGACTCCACCGCCTTCTCGCTTTGCATGGAGAACAACATGCCCATCGGCGTCTTTAGCATGAATGAGCCCGACAACATTCGCCGTGCGCTCGTTGGCGAGCACATTGGCACCATGGTGGACGCCAAAGGCTGAACAATTTCTAACACAAGACTGATATGGACCCTGAACTGACGATGATGGAGGCCGACGAGGCCATGACGAAGGCTGTGGAGCACGCCATCCATGAATTTGCGACCGTGCGCACCGGCAAGGCCTCCCCCACGCTGGTGGAAAACATGGACGTGCATGTGATGAGCTACGGCAGCCACATGAAGATGAAGCAGCTGGCCATGATCACCACGCCCGACGCGCGGCTGATCCGCATTGAGCCCTTTGACTCCTCCACGCTGCAGGACATCGACCGCGCCATCCGTGAGTCCCGCCTGGGTCTGAATGGCAGCATTGAGGGCAAGGTGATCCGCCTGCCGATCCCCGCCCTATCCCAGGAGCGCCGTGAGCAGATGGTGAAGATGTGCAAGAGCCTGGGTGAAGACGCCCGCGTGCGCGTGCGCTCCGCCCGCCGCGATGCCCTCGAAGCCCTCAAAAAAGGCGAGAAGGACGGCCACATCACCGAGGACGACCTGCACCGCATGGAGAAGGAAATCCAGACCATGACGGACAAGAAGATCGCGGAGATCGACCAGCATGTGGTTTCCAAGGAGAAGGAGATTCTGACGGTGTGAGGGTATGAGGACACCATGCGCCTGTTTCTCGACACCTGCAGTTTGAACCGTCTTTGGGATGACCAGACGCAGGTGCGGGTTCATTTGGAGGCCGAATCGGTCATATACATTCTTGATGCTGCGAAAGCAGGCCGGGACGAACTGGTGAGCAGTGACTATCTGCTGGCAGAGATTCTGGACAATCCTGATGTCGCGCGACGAGCGGATGTGATGGCTCTTCTGCAGCCTGCCATCTTGAATATTGCGGCGCACTCCGAGATCGAAAAGCGCGCCCATGATCTGGAAGGTTGGAACATCCGTCATTTCGACGCCCTGCATGTGGCCGCCGCTGAAGCTGCTTCCTGCGATTATCTCCTTACCACGGATGACAAATTCCTCCGCCGTGCGACCCGGGCGCTGGGGCGATTCACGTCAAAGTCTTGAATCCTTTCGATTATCCGCGATCTTTGCCTCCATCATGAACACCCTGCACCAGATCAACGAGAAAGCCCGGAGCGTTCTGCGGGACGCGCTTGGTCCGGTGGACTATGCCCGTTACCAGCAGCAGTTCAGCCTGGGTTCTGGAGATTACACTGCTGAGAGACAAAAAGCGGAACAGCCCGATATTGAGACTATCAGCAAGCGCGTGGAAGAACTAAAAGCAGCAGGACTGCTTGTGCCGCCGCCGAATGCTCGTTTGCTGGCAGGCCCGCCTTGAGAGCCCCTCACCGATCCACGCCTTCTTTGATTGATGTTTCCCGCCCGCGATTATCTCGACCTCACCCACACCAAGCATGGCATCCTGTTTCCGGATGACTCCCCGGTGTGGACGGCGCTGGCGCGGATCGAGTCCTACCTCGACTTCCGTCTCTCGCGGGAAATCCGCACTCAGGTGCCCCCTGGTGCTTATATCGGGGAAGATGTTTTTATCGATGAAGGAACGGTGCTCGAGCCCGGCGCGGTGATCAAAGGTCCGGCATGGATCGGGCGAAACTGCCAGATCCGCACTGGCTGCTACATCCGGGAGAATGTCATCATCGGAGACGGCTGTGTGCTGGGAAACTCCTGTGAGTTTAAAAACTGCGTGGTCTTCGACGGCTGCGAGGTGCCGCACTACAATTACGTGGGTGATTCCATTCTCGGCCACAAGGCCCATCTGGGGGCGGGCGTGGTGCTTTCCAATGTGCGGCTGGATCGCCTGGAGGTCACTGTGAAATCCGGCAGCGATCTCATTCCTACCAGCCTGCGAAAGTTTGGAGCCATCGTGGGAGACTACGCCGAGATCGGCTGCAACAGCGTCATCAGTCCCGGCAGCATCATTGGCCGCAGGAGTGTCGTCTATCCCCTTACTCACTTCAGCGGCGTGCTGGAGGCGGATCTCCTGCTCAAGACACGCCAGACCCAGCAGGTGGTGAAGCGCCGGCGGTAGTTGTTTCGTGGCGTCATTGAATAGAAAGGGGGCGGCGGGAGTCATAGCTCCCATCAGCCATGAAATCATGTTTCCGCTTACTGAGCACCGCCGCAGCCATCCTCTCGCTGTCTGGCTGTGACAAATCTCCCCCTTCCGCCTCCACAAACACCGCTGACAGCCAGCTGGCCGAGGCACGCGATGCGCTGCAGCGTCAGGCTCTGGAGATCGAGACCAAGACCGCCCTGATGGACAAGCAGCTCGCGGAGATGCAGCAGTCTCTCAAGGAGAATGAAAACACCAGCCTGCGCTCCTCTCTGGATGCTCTGAAGCGCGAAAACGAAGGACTGCGTGAGCAGGCCGAAGACGTGCGCCGCCAGAGCGATGCCGTCAGTCGGCGCATCGCGGCGGCGGTGCCCCCTGCGCCGAGCGTGGTGCAGCAGCCGGCGGCAGTGCCGGATTATACGCTGTTTTATGAAAATCTGGCCCCCTATGGGCGATGGCTGGAGGTGGCTGGCTACGGTTACTGCTGGCAGCCCACCGTCACGGTGGCTGGGTGGAGGCCCTACTGGGATGGCTGCTGGTCCTGGTCTGCCTTTGGCTGGGCCTGGCAGTCCAACGAGCCCTTTGGCTGGATCACCTACCATTACGGCCGCTGGGTGGAGCTCTCTGTTTATGGCTGGATCTGGGTGCCGGGCCGCGAGTGGGCGCCTGGATGGGTGGCGTGGCGGCAGAGCCCCGACTGCGTGGGCTGGGCGCCGCTGCCTCCGGAGCCGGGTGCCTGCAATGGCGTGTATCGTGACTGCGACTCCCGCTACAGTCTCGGCCCTACGAGCTACGTCTTCATCCCCATCACCCGCTTTGTCAGCCCCACCTATGTCAATGTCTATGCCCCGGTGACCCAGCGCACCACGATCTACCGCCAGAGTGTGAACGTGACGCAGATCGTGCCCCGCAGCGGCCACCACCATGCCTTTGTGCAGCAGGGAGGGCCCCCGCGTGCGCAGATGGAGCGCGCCTGTGCCCATGAGGTACCGCAGCGCCAGGTGCAGGTGGTTCATGCGGATCAGTTCTCACGCCAGCAGCATGGTCATCCTAGACCGGAGTCGCCCATGGCCATGGTGGACCTCCCAGCTGTCGGCCCTGGCGTGCGCGTCAGGCGTCCGGAGATCCGCGAGCACGTTCAGCGTCCGGTGCCTGTCAGCGGCTTTGCTGGTGTGCCGCAGCGGACCGCGTCCGAGATTCGTGAAAGCCTTGCCAACGAGAGGCAGGACTTTGAACGCAGGCAGCATGAGCGGCATCCCGCTGGTCCTGCCCGCCATTCGTCTGTGACACCGGGTGTGGGTCCGCAGGAAAACATGCGCCCTGCCATTCCTGCAGAGCGTGCCATGACCGATAGAGGCACCGCAGAGCAGGCCGCAGCGGCAGCAGAGGCCGAAAGAAACCGCATGCAGGCTCGCGCCGTTCAGCAGCAGGCTGCTGCTGAACAGCAGCAGCGCATGGCAGGCGAGCAACAGCGGCATGCACAGGAGATGCATGAGCGCACCCAGTCAGAGCAACGTCGTCCCGCAGAGCAGGCGGCGTCTGCAGAAATGGAAAAGCGTCGTGCTATGCAGTCAGCGGCAGCCGAGCAGCAACAACAAGCCACCGCGAATCAACAGCGCAGCATGGCGGAGGAGCGCCAGCGCCGTGAGCATGAAATGCGCGGACGCGCCGATGCCGAGAAACAACGGGCCGCAGATCAGGCAGCCGCCGCAGACGCGGAAAAGAACCGCACGCAGGCAGCCGCCGCGCAGCAGCAGGAGATGGCAGCCACTCAGCAGCGCCAAGCTGCCGAACAGGCTTCCGCAGACCAGGAAAAAGCCCGCCGTTCGGCAGAATCCGCCGCCATGCAGCAACAGCAAGAAGCCAACCGTCGCAGTCTGGAGATGGCCCAGCGTCAGTCCGAAGAGCAGGCCCGCCGTGGTGCTGAGGACCAAATGAAAGCCCAGCAGGAAGCAGCGCAGCGAGCCCAGGAGATGGCCCAGCGCCAAGCTGATGAGCAAGCCCGCCGTGCGGCTGAAGAACAAGCCCGCCGCGCTGCCGAGGACCAGATGAAAGCCCAGCAGGAAACTGCGCAACGAGCCCAGGAGATGGCCCAGCGCCAAGCAGAGGAGCAGGCCCGTCGTGCGGCTGAAGAGCAGGCCCGCCGTGGTGCTGAGGACCAAATGAAAGCCCAGCAGGAAGCAGCGCAGCGAGCCCAGGAGATGGCCCAGCGCCAAGCTGATGAGCAAGCCCGCCGTGCGGCTGAAGAACAAGCCCGCCGCGCTGCCGAAGAACAGATGAAAGCCCAGCAGGAAGCAGCGCAACGAGCCCAGGAGATGGCCCAGCGCCAAGCTGAGGAGCAGGCCCGTCGTGCGGCTGAAGAACAAGCCCGCCGCGCTGTCGAGGACCAGATGAAAGCCCAGCAGGAAGCAGCACAGCGAGCCCAGGAGATGGCCCAGCGCCAAACTGAGGAGCAGGCCCGTCGCGCTGCCGAGGAACAGATGAAAGCCCAGCAGGAAGCAGCGCAGCGAGCCCAGGAGATGGCCCAGCGCCAAGCTGAGGAGCAAGCCCGTCGTGCCGCCGAAGAACAAATGAGAGCACAACGCGAAGCCGAGCGCCAGGCGCAGGAGATGGCGCGTCGGCAGGCGGAAGAGCAGATGAGAGCCCAGCAGGAGGCCGCACAGCGAGCCCAGGAGATGGCGCGTCGTCAGATGGAAGAGCAGATGAAAGCTCAGCAGGAAGCAGCGCAACAAGCCATGGAGACGGCCAGGAGACAGGCTGAAGAGCAGGCACGTCGTGGCGCTGAAGAAGCCGCCCGCCGTGCGGCCGAGGCAGCACGCAATCAGCCGCAGCCAGCACCGGGGTCATAATGGCTACTCACACCCGCAGCATGTCCTTCACCACCTGCCAGTAGAGAAAGATGCAGCCGCGCCAGGAGTAGCGGAATTCACCGTTGCCCGTGGGCTCGATCACGCCGGCGGTGATGTTGTGGTCGATCTGCATGCTCATGTCCCGCTCGATGTAGGCGTGCAGGTACTCGGTGTCCTGCAGCGAGAGATCCTCCACGCGGATGCCCTCGCTCTGTAGAAAGTGCTCGTGGCGGTCCATCAGCTCCGCAAAGGAGCCCGCGTGCATGAAGCGGTTCAGCCGCTGCTTGGGCGAGTGCTTCATGGTGGCTGCAAAGGGGTAGTTTGTGGTCGTGAAAGTCACGCCGCTACTGGCGCGCGAGGTCAGGCTGACGTAGGGAAAGCCAAAATCTCCCTGCTGCACCAGCGCGATGGAGGCCTGGGTGCGCTTGGCTTCATGGTAAAAGAGCCGCATGAAGTAGTCCGTCTGGCTGAACTGCCAGCCGGTGTCTCCCACCTCCACAAAGCCCTCGTTGTCCGCCTCGCTGCTGAGGTCCGAGAGTTCGGGGAAGACTTCTCGTGAAGGTGGAAAGCGGTGCTTCACCTCGCTCTTGATCGGAAAGCGCAGGCGGCGCACGCGGAAGACGATCTCCATCCATGGCAGCATGAACCATGCTCCCACAAAGATGGCCCCGCCAACATGGGTGTTGGTCAGGAAGTAGCCGCCCAGGTAGGAGGCTCCCAGCAGAGCCAGCCAGCCCAGCTTCTGGATAAAGCGGTTGTCATAGGACCGGCAGCCCATGGCAAAAACGACAGCCGCCGCGACATACAGAATCTGCTGGAGTGTGGTTTCCATGGGCCCGGTGAACTGGGGTAAACGTAAAAGGACAAGTTAAGGGAAGACTTAAGACAAAGCAACCCCTCTTCCTGTTCCCCCTGAATCACTGAAAATGAAGAAGCCGGACGCATTCCCGGATGCGCCCGGCTTGCCAACTCAACCTAAAGCAAAATGGGGGTTTAGAAGTTCACCTGCGCCTGGATGCCGACGTAGTCATAATTCACATTGCTGTAGGGAGCCAGGTTGGTGTTGGTGCGCATGCCGTGCATGTACATTGCCGTGAGTTCCAGTTCCGGGTAGGGGATGAAGCGGAAACCAAAGCCCACTTCGTTGACCTTGTCCTTGGGAGCGTTGACGGCAAATTTACGTCCGCCATTGTAGGTCTGCCAGCGGGCGAAAGGAATGAGTTCCTTCTGGTTGGCAAACACGTGACGGTAATTCGCCTGCACATAGCCACCACTCAGACTGGAAGAGGTAATGGTGCGCATGTCATTGGAAAGCTGAGGTCCTTTACCCCAGTTCCATTCCGTTTCGATGCCAAAAGGCTGTGGGTATAAGATGGCGGAAATACCGACACGTGCATCGGTGAAACCGCGGTTGCCTCCGTTGCCATTGGCGGGAGTGCCCACGCCAGGGATGGGTGCCGTGGTGGTGTTGAATTTCCCAGCGTAGCCCTGAATGCCGAGCTCGAGAAACTGACCGTTTTCGAACTCGAAGGGATAGGTGGCACGGGCCACCCAGTGCGGCTGTCCATTCGTATCGGGCTTGTTGATGCCCTGGCCAGCAAAAGCACCAAAGGCGATCATGCCATAGTCACCCGATCCGCGCAGCCCCATCTTGACGAGGTTTTTGAAACGTTCGCGGATCTCATAAGGGGCATACATGTAGTAAACGCCGAAGTCACGCTCGCCTTCAATAGCTGTGCTGATGGCTTCAGGGCGCTCCAAGGCGAGTCGATTCTGGGAGGATTGCAAGATGGCATGGCCATAAGGAACTTTGGACAGACCCATGCGGACGCGATGTTCACGAGCAGGGTCGAGGGAAACATCGGCGTAATAGTCGCGCGCCTGCACACCGCCATTACCATTGACGCCGCCAAACAAGTCTGCCTGGAAATAAAGATAGACGTGGTTGGTCAGGTCGCCGCTAAAGGCCAGACGGCCGCGGCGGATGCCGATGCTCGACTGGTCATTGGCGAACGCGTCATTCTGAACATGCAGCGGGCCTCCGTCTTCGCGCATGACGGAATCCGCACGCACCTGGAGGTAGCCCTTCATTTTCAGGCGTTCATACCACTTGTCGGCCAGCAAGGTGTCGAGCTCTGCTGCAGACATGGTGGAGGGGGAGGTGTTGTCGGTGATTTTGGAGATGTCCTCGATCTGGCCGCGGGTGGTGGAGATGGCGCTTTCCAGATTGCCCACCTTGCTCTCCGTCTGTGCCAGGCGCTTGTCCAGCGAGGCTGCATTCGTGGTCTGACCGAGGGCGTTTTCCAGGTGGCCGACCTTGCTTTCAGTGGCGGCCAGTCGTTTTTCCAACGCTGTGGTGCTGGCCGGCTGGGCCGCTCCAGCTGCGGCAGGAGTGCTCGTGGTCGCAGGTGCGGCGGCTACAGCTGCAGCCACGGCTTTGTCTCTTTCCTTGTCTTCTTCACGGGAGGCAGCCACCAGCATATCATACTCTTCCTGACTCAGTGTGCCCTTCGCCTTCATGAGGAGAAAGAGCTTTTCCATGGCCGGACCGGCCATGACGGGCATCTGTGGCGGCAGAGCGAGGATGGCAGCCGCCAAGGCGGCCAAGGTGTGGGAGAGGCGGGAACGTATGATGCGCATGTGCGGGTGTTCAGGTGAGTTAAAAACAGGCGCCTCCGGGAAAATGGCTTCCCTCGGGCAGCAAAGTCACATGCCTGTAACCAAAGACCCCTTCCAGATTCTTAATGTGACGCTTTCGTCACTAATTGCAGGTTATTCACATTCAAAAGGTGCTTGAGCTGGCGTTTCGAGCTCTATAGCCTGTTTGTGACGGTTTCGTCACAGTCTGAATTTTGACCACCCGCCCCCTGGCATCAATATCCGCGCCGTCCGCATTCTTATGCGCGGCAGTTACGCCAACCGCTCTGTTTCAACACCCCTCTTATCTATGAAGATCGCCCTCCTCACCCTTGCCACCACCTTTGCTGCGGCGCTTTCGCTCCAGGCCCAGACCACTCTGCGCATCCGTGGCTCGGACACCCTTGGCGCCAAGCTGGTGCCCCAGCTGGCTGAAGCCTTCAAAAAGCAGGGCGGCAAGGTCAGCTTTGACATTGCTGCCGAAGGCTCCTCCACCGCCTTTACCAACCTCGCCTCCGGCACCGCCGAGATCGGCATGTCCAGCCGCAAGGTCAAGGCCGACGAGCGTACCCTCTGCCGCAGCAAGGGCGTGTCCATCGTCGAATTCGAAGTCGCCTGGGACATGATCTCCGTGGTGGTGAACAAGAACAACCCCGTTTCCGACCTCTCCAAGAAGCAGCTGCTGCAGATCTTCGCTGGCGACATCAAGGACTGGAGCGAAGTCGGCGGCACCCCCGGCCCAATCTCCGTCTACACGCGTAATACCTCCTCCGGTACCTACAAAGACTTCATCGGTCTGGCCATGAAGGGCCGTGAATATGGCAAAAACAGCCAGAAAATGGCTGGCAACGAGCAGATCGCCGCTGAAGTGGGCTCCAACCCGAACGGCATCGGCTACGTCGGCTACGCTTATTCCGGTGCCAAGGGCCTCAAGGTCGTCTCCATTGCCGGCTCCTTGCCCAACCCCGCTGCCGTGAAATCCTACCCACTCTCCCGCCCCACCTTCCTCTACACCAGCGGCGAACCTGCCGGCACGACCAAGGAATTTATCGATTTCTGCCTCAGCCCCGCCGGCGACGCCATTGTCAGCAAGGCTGGCTTCGTGCCGCTTAGCATTGCAAAGTAACTGTTGATTGACCGAATCGCTTGTCCGGCGGAAGAGAAAAAGTCTCGCCGCCGGATTTTGCTTTCTGACCCGGCCGCCCAATCTTACCGCCCGCATGAACAGCCTCCAGACGCCGCCCAGCAGACCGCCGCTGCGTAGCGTACTGCTCCGGAGTCGCAAGCACACGATTCTCGGCCTCGATCCTCAGAAACTGATCAAATACTTCTTCGGCAGCAATGCCAGCGTGGCCATCATCGTGCTGGTCCTGATCATGGTCTTCCTCATGCGGGAGGGCATCGACTTTCTGCCCACCTACCAGCGCGAGCTGCAGACCTACCGCCGGGCCGGGCTGGAGTTTTGCGACATCATCGACCAGCCGCTGCAGCGCAACCAGGCGCTCTCCAGCAGCCTGCGCCAGGCCCTGAGCGCATCGCTGGAAACCCTCAGCAAGACCGCCCGTGACCGGCGCGATGCCGCCTTCCTCCTCAAGCGGCAGGTCGAGGATAAAACGGCCCGCCCGCGTGAGTCGCTGACGCAGGCTCTGGAAAAAACTCCTCCTCCTGCGGCAGACCAGATCGAGGTGCTGCGCCGTGAGCTGAAAGAGGCCTCCACTGCAGCCGCCAAGTCACTGGCCTACCCCGATCTTTTCACCGCCGCAGAGCGTGAGCAACTGAAGAGCGAATTTGCCACCCTCACTCCGGAAAGCACCGACATGCCACCTCTGCTCCAGTCCCTCTCGACGGAGTTCAGCACCAAGGATCGTGAGGCGCGCAGCAAATTTGCCGCCCTCGTCACCGCCCAGGAAGAGTTTGAAGAATCCGCCGAGCCGCTCCAGGAAGTGTTGGACGAGCTCAAGGCCAAAGCCTTGGAAACCAAGGAAAAGGCGGTGGAGTTTGAAGCACTGGAAAACAACCGCCAGCGCCTGCTGGAAGCCGCCGCCAAGGAAACAGACGCCGATGAAAAAGCCAGCCTGACCAAGGAGGCGGAGGCGTCGGTGGCCGAACCCGTGAATCTGGCGGAGAGCACCAAGGAAATCACTGACCGCACCGCCGAGCTACGGGAGCAGGTGGAGAAATATGCCGCCGTCGTGGAGAAAGCGGCCGCCGCTCTGCCCAAGGAAGCCGGCACTGAGGCCGCACTCAGGCTCATCAATGAAGTGCGTGCTGACATGCCCGCCCATGCCCGTGAAATGCGTGCCGCCGCCGCACGTCTGGAAGGCTGGCACTGGGACAAGCCCGTCTCCATCTTCAGCGTCATCGGCGCCTTCTTCTTTGGCACCCAGTGGCTGACCAACAGCTCCTGGCAGGACTTCTTCGGCTTCGTGCCTCTCCTCTCGGGCTCGCTTGTCATCGCCGCCATCGCCATCATCATCGCCACACCGGTCAGCGTGGTGGCCGCCATCTATACCAACCAGTTTGCCAGCGACCGGGAGAAGGAGATCATCAAACCCATCATCGAGTTCATCCAGGCCATCCCGTCTGTCGTGCTCGGCTTCATCGGCATCTCGCTGCTGGGGAATCTGATCAAGGACGTCAGTGAGTGGAGCTGGCTGCAATGGGTGCCCGGCTTCCCCATCCAGGAGCGTCTCAACATGTTCAATGCGGGCTGCCTGCTCGCCTTCATGGCCGTGCCCACCATGTTCAGTCTTTCCGAGGACGCGCTCAACAACGTGCCTCGTGCTTATATCGATGCCTCGGACGCCCTCGGCGCCACCAAGCTGCAGACCGTGTTCCGTGTCATCGTCCCCGCTGGCATCTCCGGCATCCTCTCGGCCATCCTGCTGGGCCTCGGCCGCGTGGTGGGTGAGACGATGGTCGTGCTGCTCGTTGCCGGAAACCGCATCGCCATTCCCGATTTCAGCGCGGGTCCCGGTGTCATCTTCCATCCGGCGCATACGCTCACCGGCATCATCGCACAGGAGCTTGGCGAGGTGTCTCGCGGCAGTTCGCACTGGCAGGCGCTCTTCATGGTCGGCATCGTGCTCTTTGCCATCTCTCTGCTGGTCAACTGGTGCGCCCGCGCTGTGGCCCGCCGCTTTGAACCCCACAAGGCATGACCCCATCTCCCTCCAACGACAATCCCTTCGCCGGAGACAATTCCGGCATCCAGAAGCGCGAGACCGCCGCGCGCTGGGCTCTGCGCGCAGGCAGCTACATCGTGGTGCTGATCACGCTGGCCATCATGCTGCACATCTTCATCAAAGGTGCGCCTGTGGCCTTCCAGTCCAAGTGGCCGTTTGTGAACACCAAGTTCCTTACTGAGCTGCCCGCCACCCTGCACGTGATCGAAGACCAGCAGGGGAACCACATCGAGACGGATGTGAACGGCGCCGACGCCATCAAGAAGCAGCTGGGAGACAACTTCCGTGCGGAGAAAACCATCTCCTACTCCGGCGGCGGCATCCTGGGACCCATCATCGGCACGGCGCTGCTCGTGATCGTCAGCGTGGGTGTAGCGCTCTTCCTTGGCGTGGCCTGCGCCATCTATCTCAGCGAGTACGCCAAGCATGGCAAATTCCTCGAAACCGTGCGCCTCGCCATCCTGAACCTCGCCGGTGTGCCCTCGGTGGTGTTTGGCCTCTTTGGCCTTGGGGCCTTCGTTTTGACTGCGCCCAAGTTTGTGGACATGCCCGCAGAGCGTTCCGTGCTGGCCATCCCGCTCGGTTTCACCACGCTCAGCTTTGAGGGCTGGGACACCTGCGTGCTCTCTGGCGGCTTCACCCTAGCCTTCGTCATTCTGCCGGTCATCATCACCGCCAGCGAGCAGTGCCTCCAGGCCGTGCCGCAGGGCTTCCGTGAAACGAGCATGGCGCTTGGAGCCACGCGCTGGCAGACCATCCGCTACAGCGTGCTACCCTTTGCCACTCCTGGCATCCTCACCTCCAGCATTCTCGGCATCGCCCGTGCCGCAGGCGAGACCGCCCCCATCATGTTCACCGCCGCGCTGGCCTTCAAGGACAAGCTGCCCTGGCAGAAGGACATGCCGCCGCTCCCGGCAGATGCGTCCATCTTTGCCCACTGGGAGCAGAGCGTGGCCCGCTTCCTTGGCATCTTTACCGAGTCCGTGCAGGCCCTGCCCTACCACATCTACACCCTGGCCGCCAAGATCCCGCAGAACGAGTACGCCGAGCGTGCGCAGTATGGCTCGGTCTTTGTTTTCCTCGTGCTGGTTGCTTCCCTGGCTGCCAGCTCCGTGATGCTGCGCAAACGGCTGCGCGCCAAGTACCGCTGGTAATGACCGCCCCTCTCATGACCCCCGCCGCCGCTTCCCAGTCCAGCCCGCCGCCTGTCGTGCAGGTGCGCGACATGGATTTCTCGTATGGGACCAGCGTGGCGCTGCACGACATCAATCTCTCGGTGGAGTACCACCGCGTCACCGCGCTCATCGGCCCCTCTGGCTGCGGCAAGAGCACGCTCCTGCGCTGCATCAACCGCATGAACGACCGCGTCACCGGTGCTCGTGTGACGAAGGGGGAAGTCCTCGTCAAAGGCAAGAACATCCACGACGCCGATGTGGACCTCACGCAGCTGCGCAAGCAGGTGGGCATGGTCTTCCAAAAGTCGAACCCTTTTCCCAAGAGCATCTACGAAAACGTGGCCTACGGCCTGCGCATTCACGGCGAGAAAAACAAAAGCGTGCTCGACGAGGCTGTGGAGCGTTCGCTGACGCACGCGGCACTTTGGGAGGAGCTCAAAGACCGCCTGCATGCCAACGCGCTGGCCCTTTCAGGCGGCCAGCAGCAGCGCCTCTGCATCGCACGGGCCATCGCCACAGTGCCGGACGTGCTGCTCATGGACGAGCCCTGCTCCGCACTGGATCCCATCTCCACGCTGAAAATCGAGGAGCTGATGCACCAGCTGGCTAAGGAGTTTACCGTCGTCATCGTCACTCACAACATGCAGCAGGCTGTGCGCGTCTCGGATTACACCGCCTTCCTGCACCTGGGCAAGCTCGTGGAGTTTGCCCCCACCGAAGAACTTTTCACCAATCCGCGCGAACGGCTCACCGAGTCCTACCTGCGTGGTACTTTCAGTTGAGAAATGGCCGCCGAAACTCCAGCTCCCGCCGACACAGAGCCGCTCATCCAGGTGGAGAAGTTCAACTATGCGTATGGCGACAACCAGGTGCTCTTTGATGTGGACCTGAACATGCGCAGCGAAGACGTGACCGCCCTCATCGGCCCTTCCGGTTGCGGCAAGAGCACGCTGCTCCGCTCCATCAATCGCATCAACGATCTCGTGGACTCCGCACGCGTCGTCAGCGGCAAGATCAAGATCGACGGGATCGACCTCTATGCACCTGAGGTGGACGTCATCAACCTGCGCCGCAACGTGGGGATGGTCTTCCAGAAGTACAACCCGTTCCCGCGCTCCATCTTTGAAAACGCCGTTTATGGCCTGCGCGTGGCCGGTGTCAAAAACCGCCACGATCTGGAAGAGGCCGCCGAGCGCAGTCTGCGTGCCGCCGCTCTCTGGGACGAGGTGAAAGACCGCCTGCACGAAGTGGCTACCGGCCTCTCCGGCGGTCAGCAGCAGCGCCTGTGCATCGCCCGCGCCATCGCCCTGCAGCCGCGCATCCTGCTCATGGATGAGCCCTGCGCCGCTCTCGACCCCATCGCCACCGCGCGCATCGAGGAGCTCATCCACCAGCTCCGCGGGCAGTACACCTTCATCATCGTCACGCATAACATGGAGCAGGCCAAGCGCATCGCCGACCGCACCGCCTTCTTCTACAAAGGCCGCCTCATCGAGGAGGACGACACGATGACCATCTTCAATAAGCCGCGTGATCCTCAGACGGAGGCCTACATTACTGGGCGACTGACTTGAGGCGGGGAGGAAAGACCTCATTGGGTTTTCTGCCTTGCTGGCAAAGGCTGTTTGTGGATACGATGATTCCTGATTTCTCATGATCAGGTTTTTCAAGATCCTGCTTCTTCTGCCCAGTCTCTACCTGGCTTGTTGTGCACTTGGGCTGATCATGGCTCGAGCGCACTCCGGCAGCGACATTCGATTGTCGATGGAGTTTCTGGAAGACTTCCAAGATGACAAAAACGGCCAAGAATATGCAAAGCTGTTTCAATACTACAAGAGGCGTATGATCCAGACAAGCCATGCGTTTGGCCGGAACTTCGAGAGAAAGGCCGCCAGCACTGGTCGTGCGGCGGTGGTGCAGTGCATTGTGATGGTTTGTCTGGCTCTGAGAGGGGGCAAGGCTGCGGGTTCCGCCGCCGTGCGGTTTTGCAGCTTCACATCCCTGGTACTGAGTTTCTACATGGCCTGGTGCGCCTTGGGTCTTTTCAAAATCCGATCACACGCTCAAATCGACATTGAGTCTCCGATCCAGAAGCTGGAGGCGTACGGCGGCGACAAAAACAGCCCGGAATATGCGACGCTGCTGCGGGACACCACAAACCTGATGCTCAGGATGCATGATGAACGCGACTCCGCCTTCGAGGTCTATGCGCTCAAAATAGGTTCCATGGCGGGGCTGCAGTTGATTCTTGCGCTGCTACTGCTGGGAGTGAGACCAGCCGGCATGCCGGCTCAGAAGAACACGGCCTGCGACCTGTTTATCTGAAAGCGGGAATGGCCCGCAGGCATTGCATCGGAGGTTTGGTCTTGGCGACTGTGGAACTGCTGGATACGATCGCATTAGTTTCCCATGGCTCGCTTTTTCATCATCGCATCCTTAATACTGAGCATGTACCTAGTTTGGTGCGCTGCACAGGTGGTCCTTGTCATGGCTCACTCCGGCAGTGAGATTGTGTTTTCCATGGAGGGGGGCTGGAACGCTACGAAGGAGACAGAAACAGCCCCAAATACGCGAAGCAAGTGAAAAGCGTCAAGGAGTCGCTGTTGCGATACAATAGCAAGCGTGGCAGCGCCTACGATGATTATGCCATCAAGATTGCATGCGTGGCTGTGTTCCAGTTCTTCGTGACACTGGGACTGGCATTTAGGCGGCAGGGAAACGTGCCTACCCCACCCCGAAGTTGAAAAAAATGTTTCTTGCAGCAATGTGCGGCGTCATGAACCTCCGCTCCTTTGCTTTGCTCATCCTGTTGGCCACCACCGCCCGTGCGGGTGTGGAGGTGGATCTGGATGCCCTTGGCAAGAGTCTAGGTGGCTGGAACAAGGAGAAGGGCAAGGCGGCGGAGTACAAGTTTTCCGAGAGTGAATACCGCAGCTACAAGCCTGAGATCTCACGCTCGCCGGACGGCGGTATCTTCATCTCCATGCGTGTGGACCACGTGCGCGGCATGTTCTCAGCGGATGATCATGCCAGCCTGGAAATGAGCTTCAGCCCGGAGGGAACGCTGCTTTCTGCGCAGGCTTATATCTCCATCCAGGAGCGCCGCATCAGCAGCGACATGTTTCGCAGTGCAGGCAAACAGGCGGCTGGCGCTGCGGGTCAGGTGGTCGGCGGCACCGTGGCCCAGGCCGCCAAGATCGGCAGTGATGTCTTCGGCAGCCTGGCAGGCAAGCTCCTGCGGGAGAACGTCACCGAGCCTGGCCGTGTAGCCTTTCCTGCTGCTCTGAGGCACAACTACAACATGCTCTATCCCTGTGTGCATGTGGTCAAAGATCCGCTGAAGGCCCTGCCCGTGGAGGAACCCCAGGCTGCGGGTGCCACTGTTGCCACCACCCCTGTGAAACCTGTCGAACCAGAGCCGGCCAAGAAGACCGCACCCGAAGGCATGATCGAAGTGCGCACCTTTGGCGAGCCGCCAAAGGAAGGCGGGCAGAAGCCAGCAGAACAGGCCAAGCCATGAGCCGCATGCAGCTGCTCATCGACGTCGGCAACGGGCGCACCAAATTCGGTCTCGCATCGAGCGAAGAAATCTTGGAGCGTCGTGAACATCCTACTCGTGAACTTTCTCCTGATGCTGTTCGCGAGGTGGTGAAAGGCTGGCAGTTTGACAGCGCCGTGATCTGCAGCGTGGTGCCCAAGGTGCTTCCGGCCTTCCGCGAGGTCTTCGGCAGCCAGCTGATCGAGCTGCGCTATGATGCCCCGCTGGGCATTGGCATTCGTTATCCAAAACCCGAAACCATTGGCGCAGACCGCCTCGCCAACGCTGTGGCGCTCGCTCACATGCATGGTGCGCCCGGCATCGTGATCGACTTCGGCACCGCCGTGACGTTTGACATCCTCTCTGCCGACAAGTCCTACATCGGCGGTGTTATCGCCCCCGGCCTGCGCCTCATGACTGACTACCTCCATGAGCGCACCGCCCTGCTGCCCAGCGTGGACTTGCGCGAGCCCGAGACCGCGATCGGCCAATCCACCGAAGGTGCCATCCTCGCCGGTGCCGCCATTGGTTATCGCGGCATGGTAAAGGGCATCCTGGAGGCCCTGAAAAAGGAGCTTGGGGGAGCGGATATCCGCGTCGTCGCCACCGGGGGAGACGCCGAATGGATCATCTCCGGCATGGGAGAAGACATTGCCACCGACCCCGATTTGACCTTGCACGGGCTGCGTTTGGTGGGCAATCTCCGCGCCCTGCTGTGAAGCGGGACGCGATATGGCTGAATCTGACAAAACTTCCATCGGCATCGACTTCGGCGGCACCTCTGTGAAACTCGGGGTTTGCCGTGGCGATGAACTTCTCGTCACCGACGAGCCCATCCCCACCACGCAGTTTCACGGGCCGGCCGCGCTCATCGGCGAGATGGCCGCACGCGTGGCCAAGCTGCGCGCCACCTATCCCGCCATCTGCGCCATCGGTGTGGGCGTGCCTGGGCTTGTCGATTTCGATCATGGTTTTGTGCATGAGCTGACCAACGTTCCGGGGTGGAAGCATGTGCCGCTCAAGGCCATTCTGGGCGAGAAGACCGGCCTGCCCGTGCTGGTGGAAAATGATGCCAATGCGATGACCTACGCGGAGTTTCGCCATGGAGCGGCGCGTGGCCTGAAAAACGTTATTGGCATGACCCTGGGCACAGGCATCGGTGGTGGTCTGGTGCTGGACGGCAAGATGTTCCGCGGCAGCGGCTTCGTGGCTGGAGAGATCGGCCAGATGAGCATTGATTACAACGGCAAGCCCGGCCACTACGGCAATCTGGGCGCGCTGGAAAAGTACACTGGCAACCAGCAGATCGCTGAGCATGCCGTGCTGCGCTATTCCGAGGCAGGCATCGAGAAGGACATGGCCGAATGCACGCCCAAGAAGATCGCCGACGCCGCGCAGGCCGGAGACGACATCGCCCGCCAGATCTGGGCCGAAGTGGCCGACTGGCTTGGCACCGCTATCTCTAGCATCGCCTGGCTTCTGAACCCGGACGCCTTCGTCATCGGCGGCGGCGTGGCTCAGGCTGGAGATCTGATTTTCAACCCGCTGAAAAACAAGGTGCAGAGCATGCTCAGCACCGTGGTCTGGGAGCGTCTGCAAATCCTGCCCGCTCGTTTCAGCAATGAGGCCGGCATCATCGGCAACGCCGCCCTGGCTGCCGACGCCGTCTGATTCAGCAAAACATGAGCGTTAAAAAAGGCCCAGCTCCGTAGGAACTGGGCCTTTTTGCAGAATGGCTGGTTTTTATTTCTTCCCCTTGGGCTGCGGCTTGGGCTCCCATTCCTCCACCTTGATGATCGCTTCGAGATCCTTCTTGGCGGAGATGTCTTCTGGCAGGAACTTAAACTTGGTCAGATAGCGCAGCGCCTTGGTCACCTGCATGATCTCACCTTTTTTGGTTTCGATCTTGTCGGCAGGCACCTCCTTGATCTTGCCGACAAAGTCGCCCAATGAGGTGAGAGCGGTCTTCCGGGCGTCTGCATTGTCCTCGTAGCAGAGGGATTCAAAGAGATGCAGCATCTTTTCGTTTCCTTCCATCTTGGCAGCAGCCTCACGGATGCCCTTGGCGATCTGCGCACGCTTGGCAGCGGTGGCGGCCTCGGTCATGTGGCTGGCTTCGCCGCCGTCGATGGCACGTTTGGGCAGCGGGCGGTACCAGATGTTGCGGTAGCGCACGGGATTGCCGTGGTCTTGCAGCTTGAGCGGGCCTTGGTCAGGGAATGCTTTCGGCGAGGAACGCTTCATATGGCCGCCACCGCCCTCCAGAGGGGTGTGGTCCTGAGTGAGCACGCCGTTCACGAAGACGGTGATGTAACCGGGATCCACTTCCTTGCCGTCCTTGAAGATCGGGCGGCGGAAAACGATGTCATAGACCTGCCATTCGCCCGGCGCGCGCAGCGGATTGGCCATCGGCGGATTGATGCCGTAGATGGAGGAGGCCATGCCATCGGGGTAGCTGGGGTTGTTGTAATTATCCAGCACCTGCACTTCAACCTGGCCCATGAGGAAGACGCCGCTGTTCCCGCGGCCCTGGCTGCTGCCTTCCACCTTAGAGGGAGCGCTCCATTCAATGTGGAGCTGGCAGTCGGAGAATTCTTCCTTGGTGCGCACATAGCCGCTGCCCGGCACGCACTGCAGCACGCCGTCCTTCACTTCCCACTTGGTGGGCTGGGCGGGTGTTTTGTCCGCCTGCCATTTTTCGATTTCCTCCGGCTTGCCGCTGAAAAGAATGACGGCGTCGGAAGGAGGAGTGCCGGGCTTTTCCTGCGAACTGAAAGTGCCTGGCTCCACGCGCACGGGCTGCGGACGGTTCATGTCGTGAATGGCCCAGGGATGGGTGGCATCCGGTGGGTCGCCATAGAATGCGCCATCAGCCAGCGCAGCGGTGGTAAGAAGAGACAGGGCCAGAGTGTGAAACGTGGGTCGGTTCATGGTGGTGCAGCTGTAGGTGGGAAGGTGCAGGGAGCAATGAGGATCTCGGGGACTGCGCGCCGCGGGCCAAATCATTCGCGGAGATGAAAATGGGACGGCAGCGCAGCGAAGCTGAGGTGGAGTGTTATACCTGTTCTCGAAAAGCCTGTCACATTGCCCGGGCGGCGGAGCGGCCCCATTGGCTGCGTTAGTCGCTTGCCTGTTATCTTCAAATAGCAGGCGGCTCTCCCGCCTTGCCACTGGGGCCGCTGCGCTCGCCGGTTCAATCGGACATTCTTTTCGAGAAAAGGTCTAAAAAGAAGAAGGTGCGCATGGCCGTCAGATAAACGACGGCGCGCTGCGCACCTTCCCAAGGAGGGGCTGTTTCAGAGGATCGATCAGCCGTTGGGCAGCAGGCGCTCCCAGAGGATGTCGTTCATGAGCACGTTGGTGATGAACTCGCGGCTGCTTTCCGGAGCGGGTGCCGGAGCCGGGGCGGAGGCGGGCACCACGACTTCGAGGTGGAGGCCTTTGGAGCCGCGCTTGGAGGTGATGCTGCCACCGAGGTGGAATGCCAGGAAGAAGGCGCCCATGAGGGCGAGGCCGGGGGCGTCCGTAGCAGCGTCTGCGTGCGTGAAGAAGGGATCAAACACGGAGCGGAAGACGGTGCCTGCGAGGCCTGGGCCGTCGTCGGTGAGAGTCAGCGTCAGGGCACCATCAGCACCTGTGGCAGCCGTGAGGGCGACATGGGTGCCGGAAGCGAGCTGGGTGAGCTCGGTCTGGAGGAGCAGCTGCACCAGCTTTTCGAGAGTGGCCGGACTGGCCTGGAGCGCGGGCAGAGCGCCTGAGGCTTCGTATTTGAGCTCGATTCCTTTGGCTGCAAAGGCCGCGCGCTGCTGCTCGACTGCTGCAGGGAGGGCCTGGGCTGCATCCACAGACTGTGCGCCACTTGCGGCGGCCTTGAGGTCGCCGAGGAGATCGCCAATGCGGGAGGCCTGGCTGACCACATGAGCGTGGAAATCGCGCCAAAAGGTGGCCTGACGGAGGCGGTCAAGGTCGAAGTTCTGCTGGCCGAGGCGTCCTGGGGTGATGTCCAGGAAGGCATGCACGGCGCGCAGGGGCTGGTTGAGGTTCTGGTTGAGACCAGCGGCGACGACGCCCAGGCCCATTACGCGGTCGGTGATGAGGAGATTCTGGAGCACGGAGAGCTTTTCCTGGAGCAGTCCATCACGCTCCTGCTGGAGGATGTAGTACTCCATGGCGCGGTGCAGGGTATTGCGCACGTCATCCGGGGAGATGGGCTTGGAGATGTAGCGGAAGATGCTGCCGAGATTGACGGCGTCCACCGTCACATCGTAGTCCGCATAGGCGGTGACCATCATGCGGACGAGGCGGGGGCGGAGCTGGCGGGCGCGCTCCAGAAGCTGCACACCTTTTTCTCCGGGCATGCGCTGGTCGGAGAGCAGGATGCCGATGTCCTCCCCATGCTGCTCGATGAGCTTGAGACCGTCCGCCGCGTTGTTGGCGGTGAGGATGCGGAACTCGTCAGCAAAGAGCTTCTCGAAGTTTTTCAGCGCCTTCTCTTCATCATCGACATAGAGAACAGCATAGCGTTTGAGGTCGTATTGGTTTTGCATGTGGAGTGATCCTTTTTAAACAGCTGCGTGGTTGTTGGGTGTGCTTGCGGTTGTTGGAAGCTCAAGAACGAACTCGGTGTACTCGCCGGGCTGGCTGAGCACCTCGATGCGGCCTCCGTGGTCGGCAATGATGCGGTTGCAGATGGCAAGGCCGAGACCCATGCCCTGTCCCACGTCTTTTGTCGTGAAAAAGGGATCGAAGATTTTGTCCCGGATTTCCTGAGGGATGCCGGGGCCGTTGTCCTTGACGGAGAAGATGACTTTGTCCCGGCGGGTGAATGCTGAGAGCTTGATGCAGGGGACCTGCCCCTCGGGATATTTTTTGGTGGCCATGGCATCCAAGGCATTTTGGATGAAGTTGATGAGCACCTGGACAAACTGGTTGCTGTCTCCGCGGACTTCAAGCTCATCGGGGATGTCCACCTCCCGCTGGATGCCCTCCTTCCAGATATGAGAGAAGAAGCGCAGGCCGGTGTTGACGATGGTCTGGAGGTCGAAGGAGTGATTGAGCTGGCTGGTGTTGCGGGTGAAGCCGCGCAGGTCGGAGATGATCTGGATGACGCGGTTCACGCCGTCTTCCACGTCTTTGAGAGTGTCGGTGAAGTCGGCGCGTTCCTCCTCGGGGAGCAGCTTGGTGGAGCGCGCGATGATGTGCAGGCCCTGGCGTGCGTAGTTGAGGGGGTTGTTGATCTCGTGGATGAGGCCCGCGCTGAGACGGCCGAGGGAGGCGAGCTTCTCATTGCGCACGAGCATGGACTCCGTCTCCTTGATCTGCTCCAAGGCCGACTCGAGCTGCTGCTTCTGGACCACGAGCTCCTTCTGGTAGAGGCGGGTGTCCACGAGGTTTTTCAGGCGCACCATGATCTCGGTGAGGGAGAAGGGCTTGGCGAGGAAGTCGCTGGCACCGGCAGCCAGGCAGTCGAGCTTGGTTTTTTCATCTGCGCGGGCTGTCAGAAGCACAACAGGGATGGAGCGGGTGGAGGTGCGTTCACGGAGGTCCCGGCAGACCTGGAGGCCGTCTTTTTCCGGCATCATCATATCAGAGAGAATGATGTCCGGGAGGAACTGGACGGCCTTGTCCACGGCCTGCTGACCATCCACTGCTTCGAGTACCTCAAAGGTGGCGCTGAGCTGGCTCTTGAGGAAGCGCAGCATGTCGGGTTCGTCGTCGGCAATGAGGAGTTTGGGCTTGCGGCTGCGGCCGATGCTGGTTTCCACCGGACGCAGAGTGGCCTGGAGGGAAGTCATGGCGGGGAAGAGCTCGGCGCGGCGATAGAGGTCGGCGATCCAGTCCTTGTTCTTTGGCGCTTCTTCTCCCTGCTGCTCGTGAGACTCTTCTTCCTCTTCATCGGCAACGATGTCTTCGTTTTGCAGCAACGGCAGCCGCACTGACATGGTGGTGCCTTTGCCGACCTCGCTGGTGGCGGAGACAGTGCCGCCCTGGACTTCGGCCAGCTCCTTGACCAGAGCGAGACCGATGCCCATGCCCTGGAATTTGCGCTGGGAAGAGGTGTCAGCCTGCCAGAAGCGGCTGAAGATATTTGGTAGCTGATCAGCCGGAATGCCCATGCCGGTGTCCGTCACCTCAATGACGAGCATGTTGTCCTCCTTCATGGCGCTGAAGCTTACACGGCCGCTGGCGGCAGTGAATTTGAGGGCATTGAAGAGAAGGTTGAGGCAGATGCGCTCAAGTTTTTCGGGGTCGGCGACAACCGTTCCCAGAGAAGAATCCACATGGGCATGAAGCTGAATACGTTTGTCTTTGGCGACGGGGCTGACAGCGGTGGCGAGGCCGTTGATGAAGTCGTTCACGTTCACGCGGCGTGCGCGAACTTTGGCGCGACCAGACTCGAGGCGGACGAGATCGAGGAGGTCATTGATGAGCTTGAGCAGGCGCATGGCATTGCCCTGCATGGTGCCGAGGAGATCGCGTTCCTCCTGAGGGCGGTTGACGGAGTTGGTGCGCTGGATGAGGCTTTCCAGGGGAGCGATAAGAAGCGTGAGGGGCGTGCGCAGTTCGTGGCTGATATTGGCAAAGAAGCGATTCTTGGCCTCGTCCAGCTCCCGGAGCTTCTGGTTGCTGGTTTCCAACTCGGCACGGTTGAGGTCCAGATCATGACGGAGCTTGAACTCAGAGAGGCGGATGGTGTTGTAGTACCAGCTGCCAGCGACAATGAACACACCGGTGACGAACAGGAAGTAGATGTTGTTGAAGAACAGGCCGTGAAAAGAGAAAGGCCCGTGCAGCATGGTCGCTGCCAAGTAGGCGACGAAGGTGAGGACAAAGATGAGGACACTGTCCCGGAGCGTCCAGCGAAGCAGGAGGGCCGATCCGAGCATGATGAGATTGAGGCCGGCGTAGTAGGGGGAGATGGCACCCTCCTTGGTAAAGATCATCCAGGAGATGGCGAGCAGCGGGATGAGAGCCACGGAGAGACCCAGATTGCGGTAGTAGCGTGAGTTGGGGAGGTAGTGAAGCGCAGCCCATACGAGGCCGAGGAGCACTGCCGAGATCATGCGCACGGGGAAGAAGACCAGCGCCTGATCCCAGCCGTACATGAAGTAATCCAACGACGCTCCTGCGGGCATGAAGATGCCCGCCAGGAGGGCTCCCAGCTTGTAGTTGCGGATACGGATGGGGCGCTCGTAGGTGTCAAACGAGTGCTCCAAACTGTCCACCGGAACTGACGGCGCTTCGGTCATTGTGCGGGTTTGCGGACTTCGAGGAAGATGTTCACCCCTGTCTCGTCTGCCTTGACTTGGACTGCCTCTGGCGGGGCTTTGTCAGGAGCGATCTTGGCGAACTGAGCCTTGTCACGATAAACCAGATGCCATTCGAGGACGTACTCCATCCAGTTGCGGGAGGGATTGGAGATGTCCACGTTGGTGGCGATGAGGAGGCCGCCGGGGGCGACCAGATCATAAAACACTTCGAGCAGGCGGCGGCAGATGCGGTCGGAGAGGTAGTCAAACAGGCCCGCGCAATAGACTACGTCATAGCTGGCGGGCTCGAAGCCGGCACCGGTGCGGGAGGATTCCTTGAGGATCTGGTGCACAGAGCGCTTTTCGAGCTTGATGCCGGTGCGACGGCGGTGTCTGGCGCGCAGGCTTTCGAGATCGCGCGTGGTATTGGCGATGGTTTCGTCGTTGAAGTCGAGGAGGAGGAAGTCGGCGTGGTCGCAGAGATCGTCGTCGATGAGGAAGTTCTGCACCTCCTGGGCCGGACCGCAGCCGAGATTGAAGATGCGTGCAACCTTGCCCTGAGCATGCATGCGGGCGGTTTCCTCATGCAGGCGCTGCTTGAGGTAAACGATGCGGTTGCGGTGAGCCACGACCGGGGCGGTATCGAGGAAGAGCCTGTTGAGGATCTTGGCAAACATGGAGCTGCCCTCGTAGGGGTCCCGAAGCATCATGCTGACCATCTCATAGTCGCCCGCATAACCGAGGGGTTTCTGGAAGGTACGATAGATGAAGGGAGAGCAGAGGACCAGAGGGTGAAGCTGGCGTTTGATGTAGCTGCGATGCACAGGCTGCTGCTCCTGCGTGATCTCTGCAGCGGTGTGTTCAAAGCGGTCAAGAAGAGGGACGACAGCGGGAAGGATGGGGTCTTCGAGCTGTTTGATGGTTTCGCGCTCGGCCTGGATGCGGTCTCCAGAAGGCAGAGAGCGGACGCCGAGCTCCACCTGCTCCATCCAGCGACGGAGGTCGGAGAGCAGGGTGTGCATGTCCGCGACGACGAGCTTGAAGTCGGGCACGACGCGGTAGTTTTTTTCTGTTTCCTTGAGGAACTCGGCAAAGTCCGCGAGGAGGCGGCTTTTGTTCTGCGCCGGGGAGAGGATGTCGATGTCGATCCAGCCGTCATCTGAGAGGGAGGCCTCGCAGATGAGCATGATGCCGGTGTTCACCAAGTTGGCGATGACGGCGCGGCCTGAGTAAACCACGCGCTCGTTCATCATGATCCTGAAGTCATTCAGAACTTCGGAGAGCTGGACGATGCTGTAAGGATTGTAAACTTCAAAGACTCCGAGGTAGCGTGTAAGCCGGTGCAAAGTGCCCCTGACTTCAGCCCCCTGGCTGTTGCGGCAGATGATAAAGCTGAGCCGCTCTCCTGTTGCGGCGATGTTAGGAAGTGAATTTTCGGTGTTCTCCATGATACGGATCCTCTGCTAGTGCACTGAGCGCCTTTTAGCTGGCATGGCTCTCCTGAGAAGGGAGGACAGCGTGTTGCGGGAGGGCACTCGGAGGTGCCGCTGACATACAATCGGATTCAACATGTTGTCATTATTTAATGAATTAAAACCGCTGTGTGACACTCAATGAGAAGACCTGCCATTGATGCCTGTAGCTGCCATCAAACTGTCCCGGAGGATTGGATGACGAACCGCTGATCACACGTGTGGGATTGTAAACATATGCGTATGTGAAATCGACGCTGCGCGACTTGCCACGCCAGCCGACACCGAGGCTCAGGATGCTGCGGTCATTGGTGCAGACCATGGGGCTGTAGCTGTTGGCAGGCTGCGAGTTTTCAGAATACATGTAGCCGCCACGAAGCACCCAGCTTTCATTTAACTTGTAAGTCATTCCAGTCCCTAGGTCGATGGAATTGCGCCATCCGAAAACAGAACTGGTAGCACCTCCAAGCAAGGGCTGGTTGTTGCCAATGAGAAGCGGGAGATCATCGTGAGAGGAGTTCTGGGACCATTTGAAATCAAAGCCGATGGTGAAGCGATCCGTGACATCAAAGCCATAACCTGCTGATATAGAGCCCGGGAAGGTCATGTCAGAATTGAAGTTGCTGTTCTGGCTGAACCCAAGACCCATCAGAGCGGGCGGCATGTTGGAGGCCTTGAAGTCGCCACGGAAGCGGACTTTTACAGGCAATCTGCCTACCAAGGCAAAGCGATGTCTTTTGGCGACTGTCCAATTAACGCCTGCATAGGCTCCGACGCCCCAGCCCTGGCCGTGAATCTGGATGTCGCCCTCGGAAGCACCCGGAACGAGAGAGCCCCAGGGATAGAACTGCTTCATCTGCAGGTCTGCATACATGATGTCCATGCCGACGGCGAAGCTGAGGTCTTCGGTGACTTTGACGGCGAAAGCCGGCGTGATGTCCACGGTGATGAGGTTGGAGAGATAGGGGAGTGCGTAGCGCAGCGGGGCGCCCATGCCCTTGGGGTAGGCGGAAGCCATGCCGTAAGGCGTGCTGATGCCCAGGCCGAAGGAGAGCCTGTCATCAATGATGGGCTGGACAAGGTACATGCTGGCGGGATAAACCCATGGCCGGTTCATGTCGACAGACTGGCCGCCGTTCTGGGTGAAGCGAATGTCTCCATGCCACATGGCGGCATTGATCAGCAGCTCTGTCTTTTTGATCTGCATGATGTTGGCCGGAGAGACGCGCACAGCGGAGGCGTCGCTGAGATTGGCGTATCTGCCGCCGACGATGCCCAGAGCTTGTGCGGAGTCCGGCACCACCGAGAGAGTCTCGGATGCATGCGTCTTTATCGCCAAAAGTGCCAGTAGGAGGACAGAGTAGTAGGCGCAGGCTTTCATGTGGTCTTGAGGGAGGAGTTAAGCCAGTCCGTTGGACTGGCAGTATCTGAGGATCTCCACAGTTCCTTTGAGACCGGTTTTGCGGCACAGGTTGTGTTTGTGCACCGCGACGGTCCGCGGACTGAGAGAGAGATCCAGAGCCACCTGCTTGAGGCTCTTGCCGCGGGCGAGCTGCATGAGGACTTCGAGCTCACGGTTGGAGAGCTTTTCATGGACCTGGCTGGCGGAACCTTTTCGGATGGAGCGGTCTGCGAACTTCTGCGCGAGCTCTCGCGAGATGTAGCTGCGTCCTTCGAGGGTGCAGCGGATGGCGTCAAAGAGCTCGTGGGGAGGGGCGTCCTTGGTGACGTAGGAGCGCGCGCCGAGCTGCATGGTGCGGGAGACGAAAGTCTCCTCCTGATGCATGGAGACGGCGATGATCTTGGGCGGATTGGGGAGGGTGCGCAGCTCGGTGGTGAGCTCCATGCCGGAGCGGTCTCCGAGCTCGATGTCCACGAGGGCGATTTCGAAATTGTGAAGGCGCGCTTCAACCATGGCTTCTGCGCAGGAGCCAGTGGAGACGACGGTGGCCTGGGGAAACTCGCCCTTTAGCATGCTGGTGAAAGCCTCACGCACCAGTGCGTGGTCGTCGACAATCAGAATGTTGAAAGGAGGTGGAGATTGCATGAAAGTGGAGTGCGTTGGGGTGAGGGGTCATGCTTGAAGCTGGACAGGCGCTGCGTGGGTGATGAGGCAAACTCTGGAAGTGCCTCCCGGTCCTGCGCCCATGATCTCCAAGCTGGTGCCAAGGAGAGCGCACCTGGCTTCGATGAGGGCTAGCTCCGAGCCATTGACAGGGTCTCTCCAGATGTCGTCCCCGCCATCGTGGTCGATGGTGATTTCCAGTTTGTCGGCACTGGCGCGGCAGGTGACCTCCACCCAGGAGGTGTTGGCATAGCGGACGCAGTGGTGGAGGAGGGACTGCATGATGCGGAAGAGGTTGAGGCGGCTGGCGAGGTCGAACGGAGGTTCGTCGCCGTTGATGTGCAGGACCAGAGAGCCAGCGAAGTTTTCGCCAATGGTGCGTACGAGCTGCTGCAGAGCGACATTGAGACCGAAGGCCTTGAGCACTGGCGGAAACTGTTTTTCCGTCATGTCGCGCACCAACTGGAGCGTTTTCCTCAGGGTGGAGTCCAAGCTGCCCAGAAGGCGGCCCATGCTGGCGGTGTTGGCTCCATTTGCGAGCTCATGGCGGATCATTTCTCCGAGAGAAGCACAGGCCACCAACCCGCCGGCCATGTCTTTATGAAGAACATTGGCGAGATCCACGCGCTGTGAATCCTCCTCCTGTACCAAGAGGCGCAGGGCCTGGAGCAAGGTGGCGACTGAGTTTTTGTCCAGTTCCGGGGAGAGTGACAACATGCAGCAATAAATTTAAATTAGCGGTCGGGTGATTTAGAAGAACCACATTGCGGCTGCCCCGGCATCTAAATGTTAATTCAATATTTAGGCCTGGCCTAAACCGATTGAACGATCAGTTCTTACATTCGGATATGGTGAGTGCTTCTGATTCCTAAAATAAACCTATTTTTATTAATTTTATAGCATTCTGAATTTAAGATTCAGTGCATGTACCTAAATACCATTCAGCACAACGCCACTACTTGCAGTCGGATTCTGATTGTGACCGAAGAGCGTACCGTACAAGAAGATCTACGAATTTCTCATGCCCTGCAGAACACAAGCATGGGAGGAAGCTCCTCTGCGATGATGAGCGGGATGTCAACGTCTGCCAGCAAGACCAAGGCAGCCGCGCTGCCGCCTGAGGTGGTGTGTACTCCGAACGAGAAAGAAGTGATTGGGCTGGTGGAGGCAGCTTCACAGGAGCATCGGCCGTTCAGTCTGGTGATTATGGACGGACGCATCTTTTATGGAAAAGATTATCGTCATCTGATTGGTCGACTGTGGCAGGTGCAGCGTGATTTGCATGTGGTGTTGCATGCGGTGTCACAACTTGAGGCGTATGAGCAGATCCCCATCGACCTGGGGGCCAATCCACAACTGCTGGTGTTTAAGTTCCGACTGGTGCCCTTTGAGATCACGCAGCTGATCCGCACGCTGACGACGCGACATGCGGCGGACCAGCAGAGTTCCCACCGCTCGCTGAATCTGAACGCGCAGCTGCTGGAGATGACCTCGCGTTTTGAGGATGTGAGCAACAGGCTGTGCCTGGAGCAGGATCACCGCCGGCAGCTGGAGGATCAGCTTTGCAAGAATCAACGATTGGAAACGGTGGGCCGCTTTGCGGCTGCCATGGGGCACTTTTTCAACAATTACCTGACAGTGATCCAAGGCCACCTGGATGTGGCGCTGAGCGGAGGAGGCACGACCTCCCAGGAGGCGATACTGAAAGAGCTTCTGATCGCCACGCAGCGTGCGGCAGGAGTGACATCCCAGTTTGTGGCATTCAACCGACGTGAATACCTGCAGCCTGCGCCGCTGCACCTGCCGCAGATCATCGAGGCACAGGCCGAAGTGCTGCAGAAGGCCGTGGGAGAGCAGATCTCCATCCAGATTAATCATCAGACAGGGCTGCCATGCGTGATGGCGGATCAGGCTTCTTTGGAGCAGATCATTTTCAATCTGCTGATCCATGCGCGGGAGTCGATGCCGAATGGCGGCCGACTGATGATTCAGACTAGAGAAGTGAACATCCCTGACGCAGGAGCAGCAAGCCAGCTGCATGCGGAGGCCAAGCCAGGCAATTATGTGGTGATGAGCATCTCAGACACCGGCAGGGGACTCACCGCAGAAGAGCAGGCGGGGCTGTTTGACGCATCTAAACTTTCGTCCGGACAGGAGGGCGGAGCCGATATTGCATTGATCCTGGTGCTAGGCCTGGTGCGGATGCAGGCGGGCTGGATTGATGCACGCAGTGTGCTGGAGGTGGGAACGGAGTTCTCGATTTATCTGCCTGTTGCCTCAGGTCCGGTTCCTGAAGCGCCGGTGCCGGGCGCGTCTTTTGCAGCTATGACTGATAAAAAATTGCTGGGTCAAAAAATTGAGGAGGAGTCCTCCACGATTTTGGTGGTGGACGATGAGGATTCTGTCCGCCAGGTGATGGAGTATGTATTGACCAGCCAGGGACACAGGGTGCTGACAGCGGCGGATGCCAACGAAGCGTGGGCGATTTGGCGGGAGAAGGCTTCAGTGATCAAGCTGGCGCTGATCGATGTGAAGCTCCCCGGAGGAGTGAGCGGTTTTGATCTAGAGAAGGCACTGGCGAATGAAGATCCGACTCTGCCTGTGATTTTTACCTGCGGGTACTCACCGACGAGCTTGAGCAACGCGAAGGAGCTGAAGGCGGGTGAAAACTTTCTTCCCAAACCGTTTGGGATGGTGGAACTGCTCAACATTGTGGGACAGGCGCTGCTAAAACCGGCCCGGTTATAGACCAGCGCTCAAAAAAACATCTCCTATGAATGACCTGGACGGCAGAGCGGCTGCCGGGGCTAAATGGACTGCATTTTGAGAAAGGATCTAAAAGCCCTTCAAGACTTGGGGCCCAAAAAGAGAGTCTTCTTCTGTTGATGCAGGCTGGGAATGACGACTGCGGAAAAGATGGTGGGCATGGTTTTTATCAACCCGCTGCCATGTCGCAATTTGGATGCGACATAATCTTGACCTGACCGGGTGATGGCCGAGAGAATGATAGTGGCATACAAGCATAGCTTATTGCCCATCTGTTGCTTATGGTCGCATATCCCAACCAAGGTCAGGGCCTGTCTGCCCATTGCAGGACAGACGGGTGCTGTGCCATGTATAGGTTCCTCCGGGATGAAAAATGTTCAAAAATTCTCTGCTCAGCGGCGATAGTGAACTCGCAAAAAATGGGAGGGTGGGCCGGGATTTCATTTTATCATGAAATCTGAAGGCTCAGATTTCAGCATGAATGTGAGGGGGCAGGCTCTCGCCAGCAGCATGGTCATCCAGGCAGGGCATGATGGTGTCGTGCATTCGACGCATGGGGCATTGAAGCTGGGGCTGGCGGAGGGGGCGCAGATTCTGGGGACGGGGCCAGGCGAGGACTGCTTTGAGTTTTTTGCAACGAAATGCGAAGCTGTGTTTGAGGGTGTGGACCAGTGGGTGACTGCGCTGAGAGAAGTGCTGGGGCAGTGCTCAGCGGGAGTGAGGATCGAGTCGTGCACGACGGGAACCAAGCCTCTGCTGTGGGTGGAGCTCACAGTGCTGCCACTAACGGTGGACGGCGGCCCGGGGGCGCTGGTTACCTGCGTGGACATTTCTGTTCGCAAGAACGAGGAGCTGGAACTCCGCGCTCGTGATCTGCAGGGGCGTGCCATTGTGGATTCCGAGCCCGAGTGTGTGAAGGTGGTGGATCGTGAAGGAAGGCTGCTCGAAATGAACCCCGCCGGACTGAAGATCATCGGCGCTGACAGCCTGGAGCAGGTGCAGGGCATGGAAATCACGAAGCTGGTGCATCGTGAAGACCAGGAAAAATTCCTGCAACTGCACCAACGTGTGATGGCCGGGGGAGCGGGGAGTGAGGTATTCCGTGTGGCCGGGATGAAAGGCAGGCTGGTCTGGGTGGAGACGCACTCGGTGCCGCTGAGAGATGCGAAGGGGCAGGTGGTCTCGGTGCTGAGCGTGTCGCGCGATATTTCTGAAACCAAAAGGGTGGAAGCAAGGCTGCGCCAGAATGAAGCGACGATGGCGGTGGCGCAGAGGATTTCACATTTTGGCAGCTGGGAGCTGGACCTGAAGGAGGAGAACGTCAACCCTACCGGCCGGCTTAGCTGGTCTGACGAGGTGTACCGGATTTTTGGCTACGAGGTGGGGGGCATCGAAACCACGAATGAGAATTTTTTCCGTTTGGTGCATCCAGAAGATCGTGAGCAGATCCGGCTGGCGGTGAGTGAAGCGATCCGTACTCGGGGGAGGTACTCGATCGACCACCGCATCATCCTGCCGAACGGAGAGGTGAGGTACATCCATGAGGACGCGCAGATTTTTCTGGATGAGCATACGGGCCGACCGGTGAAGATGGTGGGAACGGCGCATGACATCACGGAACGCAAACTGGCGGAGGAGGCATTCAAGAGCAGCGAGCTGCGCTTCCGGCGTGCGTTTGACAACGCGACGGTGGGCTTTGCGATCACTGACACGCGTGGTGGGATCCTGCACATCAACAAGCATTACTGCCAGATCACGGGATATGCGGAGAATGAGATGATCGGACGTAGCTTTGCGGCGATCACGCATCCGGAGGATGTGAGACGCAAGCAGGAGCTGAACAAACGGCTGCTGGCAGGGGAGATCACCGACTTTGTAGTGGAGAAGCGCTATCTGCGGAAGAACGGCAAGGTGGCGTGGGTGGAGAACAGTGTATCGGCAATCCATGACGCGACTGGCGCGGTGCAAAACATGGTGGTGCTTTGCAAGGACATCACCAAGTCGAGGCAGGACCAGGAGCAGCTTCAACTGCTGGAGACGAGCGTTGCGCACCTGAACGACATCGTGATCATCACGGATGCGGAGCCGCTGCAGGAGCCGGGCCCGAGGATCGTGTTTGTGAACGAGGCATTTACGAAGCAGACGGGATACACGCCGGAAGAGGCGCTGGGGTGCAGCCCGCGGTTTTTGCAAGGGCCTGGAAGCGACCGCTTTGCCCTGGCGCGGATGCATGCGGCGCTGGCGCAGGGGCTGCCGATCAAGGAGGAGCTGACGAACTACCGGAAGGACGGTTCGTCGTTTGCGGTGGAGATGGACGTGGTGCCGATGGCGGATGCGAGCGGGAAGACGACGCATTTTGTGGCGGTGCAGCGTGACATCACGGCACGCAAAGAGGCGGCGGACCGGCTGTGGAAGAGCAACCTGAGGTATGAGAGGCAGCACATCGCGCTGGCACGGATGATCCGCGGAGGAGTAATGCAGGCGGTGCATCTGGATGCGGCGTTCCGGCTGATCACGGAAGAGATTGCGCATGCGATGGAGGTGGAGCGTGTGAGCATCTGGCGGTATGACCAGAGCCGGAGCATGATCGTGTGCCAGGTGCTGTTTGAATCCGCGGCGCGGCGGCATTCGTCCGGCGCGGAGCTGCACTGCAAGGATTTTCCGGCGTATTTCCGCGCGATGGCGCAGAACGAAACGATCGCCGCAGATGATGCGCGGAAAGATGCACGCACGTGCGAGTTTACGGAGAGCTATCTGACGCCGCTGGGCATTACGTCCATGCTGGATGCGCCGCTGCATGTGGGGGGCGTGCTGGCGGGGGTATTATGTCACGAGCATGTGGGGCCGCAGAGGACGTGGCTGCCGGAGGAGAAGAGCTTTGCCACCTCGCTGGCGCATTTCATTTCCCTTGTGCTAGCGCAGTGGGAGCGCAGGCAGGTGGAGGAGATGCTGCGGCAGCAGGCTTCATTGCTGGACAAGGCGAACGACGCGATCCTGGTGCGTGGTCTTGACCACCGGATCACCTACTGGAACAAGAGCGCGGAGAAACTCTATGGCTGGACGGCGGAGGAGGCTTGCGGGCGCAAGGTCTCGGAGCTTCTGTATCTTGACCCTGCGCAGTTTGAGGAAAGAAACAGCAAGGTGTTGAGTCATGGTGAGTGGGCAGGAGAGGTGCAGCAGGTGTCCAAATCGGGTGTGGTAATCACGGTGGAAGGGCGCTGGACGCTGGTACGAGACATTGAGGGCAAGCCCAAGTGCATCCTGGCCATCAACACAAACATCACTGAGCAGAAGCGCCTTGAGGACCAGTTCCTGCGGGCGCAGCGGATGGAGAGCATCGGCACGCTGGCGGGCGGGATAGCCCATGACCTGAACAATGTGCTGACACCGATCCTGATGTCTGTGGATCTGCTGAATCTACGAATCAAGGATGCGTCGTTCAGGGAGACACTGGACACCATCGCCGCCAGTGCACGGCGCGGGGCGGACATGCTGAACCAGGTGCTCTCGTTTGCGCGGGGGATGGAGGGGCAGAAGACGCAGCTGCAAGTGAGCCGGTTGCTGCAGGATCTGGCGCGGATCGTTGGGGACACCTTCCCCAAAAACATCCATCTGCGGGTGAAGGACGAACTGCATGAGAGCGGAGTCGTGACCGGAGACCCCACCCAGCTCCATCAAGTGCTGCTGAATCTTTGCGTGAATGCTCGTGACGCGATGCCGGGCGGAGGCAAGCTGACGATCAGCGCGGAGCACATCCTGATCGATGCGCAGTATGCAGCCATGAACATCGAGGCACGTGAGGGGCCGCACATCATGATCAGTGTGGAGGACGACGGGCTGGGCATCGCGCCAGAGTTGATGCCAAAGATTTTTGACCCCTTCTTCACCACCAAGGAGATGGGCAAGGGCACCGGGCTGGGGCTTTCCACCTCCCTGGCCATCATGAAAAGCCATGGCGGGTTCTTCCGTGTGTATAGCGAGCCTGGTCAGGGGTCCTGCTTCCGGGTGTACCTGCCGACGCAACCTTCGGAGATGATGGCGAGGCCAGTGGTGGACGAGCCAGTGCTGCCGCGTGGAAACAATGAACTGGTGCTGCTGGTGGATGACGAGGCAGCTGTGAGGGAGATCACACGACAGACACTGGAAGCCTATGGCTATCGAGTGCTGCTGGCTGCCGACGGTGCGGAGGCGGTTTCTGTCTATGCCAAGCAGCAGAATGAGATTGCGCTGGTGCTGACGGACATGCGCATGCCGGTCATGGACGGCTCAACCACCATTCAAGTGTTGATGAAAATGAACCCTGACGTCTGCATCATCGCGGCCAGCGGCATCAATTCCAACAACGGCGTCGCCAGGTCTGCAGGAGCGGGAGTGAGGCAGTTTCTGCCCAAGCCGTACACGGCCGAAACGATTCTGCGTGCGCTTTATCATGCTCTGCATGGTGAATGAGCGCTGAGGCTGCATGGAATCAGGCCGTTTTGGGGGCGTTTTGCAGCACGTCGCTGAGTGCCTCAAGCAGGGCGTCGGCGTTGTAGGGTTTGCGCAGGAAATGCTTTACTCCGAGACTGTTGACCTGGGCCTGCATCTGGTGGCTCAGACCGCTGGCGCCGATGATCGGCAGCGAGGGATGGATCTTGAGCAGCGCCTGAATGAGGGTGGGGCCGTCCATGTTGGGCATCATCATGTCCGTGATGAGGGCAGCTGGCTTTTCCGCGCTTTTGAGGAAGGTGGCGATGGCGTCTGTGCCATCGCTGGCAGCGATGACCCGGTAGCCGAAAGTTTCCAGCGTGTGCTTGGTGGCCGTGAGGATGGCGCTTTCATCATCCACGATGAGGATGAGTTCGCCCTGGCCCATGCGGCGTGGAATTTCGACGACCTGAGCCTCTTTGATCTCGGTGTCGGTCTTGGCGGGAAGGTAAACACGGAACACCGTGCCTTTGCCCATGCGGCTGGTGAGATCGATGAAGCCGTGGTGCGATTTGACGATGCCGAGGGTGGTGGCCAGACCGAGACCGGTGCCCTTGCCCATTTCCTTGGTGGTGAAGAAAGGGTCGAAAATGCGGTCCCGAACTTCGAGCGGGATGCCGGTGCCGGTATCCCGAACTTCGAGGACTACATGAGGTCCAGTGGTGGCGTCCGGGTGCATGCTGGCAAACTGCTCGTCCACGACCATGTTGCTGGCGGTGATGTCCAGCTCCCCGCCGGAGGGCATGGCGTCCCGGGCGTTGACGCTGAGATTGAGCAGCACCTGATGCAGCTGGGTGGGGTCTCCTTCCACATTCCAGGTGTCCTCAGCACAGGAGATGCGGCACTTGATGAACTTGGGGAAGGTTTCGTGGATGAGCTGCTCGATCTCCTGGAGCACATCCTGCAGGCGCAGGCGCATGCTGCGGCCTTCGACTCCACGAGCGAAGCTGAGGATCTGCTTCACCATTTCCGCGCCGCGGTTGGCGCTGTTTTCCATGGCGTTGAGCAGATCAATGTCCCGCGGCTGCTGCAGCTTCATGCGCAGGATGCTCAGGGACATGAGGATGGGGGTGAGCACGTTGTTCAGGTCATGCGCCACGCCGCCTGCCAGGGTGCCGATGCTCTCCAGACGCTGGTTGCGCAGTGACTGTGACTCCATGCGGCGTTTTTCAGTGACATCAGTCATGAAGCCTTCGAGGTGGCGGATGACGCCATCTTCGGAAGGGATGCCCTGGCCGCGCTCCCAGATCCACTTCACCGCGCCCTCGGCGGTGCGGATGCGGTAGCTGACTTCAAACCGTTTGCCTGCTGCGACGGCTTCGTTCACGATCTGCCGCACCTGATCACGGTCCTCAGGGTGAATGAGGTCGCCGAAGAAGACGTCGCCATTGCTGGCGAACATGTCGGCTTCGTAACCTGTGAGCTCCAGGCAGCCCTCGCTGATGAACTCGAGAGTCCATTTTTCGTCGATGAGAGAGCGGTAGGCGGCGCCGGGCAGGTTTCCCATGAGCGTCGAGATCATGCGCTCGTTTTCACGAAGGGCCTCGATGGCCTGCTGGCGTTCTTTCTCGCGTTCAACGGTCTCCATGGCAAAGGAGAGGTCGTTGGCGAGAGCGCTGAGGACGCGGATTTCCTCTTCTTGGAAGCAGTCGCGCTCGTCGGCATAGATAAGCAGCACGCCCAGAGGAGTGCCGCCGGGTTTCAGGGGGAAGGCGGCACAGGAACGGAAGCCGCGCTCCAGTGCCCGCTCGCGGAAATAGAAGGTCTCGTCGTGCTCGATGTCGTTGGAGATTTCATGCGTGCCGCTGCGGAAGACACGCCCTGCCGGGCCGCGGCCCGAGGGGTGATCTCCGCGGGTGATGAGGGTCAGGCCATCGAGGTAGCTCTGATAGCTGCCGGCGCATGCGGCGGGCTTCAGCACCTGGGATGCTTCATCGTAGAAGCCGATCCAGGCCATTTTCATGCTGCCTTTTTCCACGGCGATGTTGACGGCGGCTTCATAAAGCAGCTGGGGCTCGCGGATGCGGACGATGGCCTCGTTGATGCTGCTGGACATGGCGTGCAGCCGGTTCAGGCGCAGAAGGCGCTGCTCGTCGAGCTTGCGTTCGTGGATGTCGAGCGCAGAGCCCGCCATGCGGTAGGGCTCGCCATTTTTGTCCCAGAGTGCCTGGCCGCGCGCCTCAAACCAGCGGTAGCCGCCCGACTTTACCTGTACACGGAATTCGATGCAGTATTCCTTGCGGTATTCCAGGTGGCTTTCGAGCGCGGCACGCACGAGCGGCAGGTCATTGGGATGCATGCGCTGCTCCCAGGCAAAAAACAAGCTGGGGAACTCCTCATGGGTGTAGCCGAGCAGCTCGCGAAAGCGCGCAGAATAATAGACGCCGCCAGTGCGGATGTCCCAGTCCCACACACCGCCTGTGGAACCGGTGGCTGCCAGTGCGTAGCGCTCCTCGCTCTGCCGGAGGGCCATCTCCGCCTGATGGCGCTCCATCTCTGCGGCGGCGCGTACTGCAAAGAGCTGAAACATGGCCTGAAGCCTCTCCCTGTGGTCGAGGGCTTTGTCGCTAAACACCGAGATGACACCGATGACACGGCCGTCCGTGGCATGGAGGGGCATGCCCATGTAGCTGTTGGCGTCCAGCTCCTGGAGGAGCTGGTCGTCCGGGAAGTGTTTGCGCACATCGCGGTCATAGTAGCAGACGTCGCCGCTGGCTACATTGTAACAGGGAGTGCCTACCAGGGAGCAGGTCTTGTTTGGCAGGATCTTGCCATCTGCGCAGAAGCCGAGAGTACGCACCATGCGGTCGCGTTCCGGCAGGAGCATGGCGACGGCGGCGTATCTGGCCTCAACGGCACGCGCCACCTGAAGGCAGAGGGACTGGAAGAAAGTCTCGCCACTGCGTGCGTCCACGCCTTCCGCCATGGCGCGGAGGGCTTCCTCCACTTTTTTTTCCACGGTGATGTCCGAGGCCAAGGAGAGGATGGACTGCAGCTCCCCCTCTTCATTGAGAAGGGCGGAGTGGTGCCACTCGCAGACGATCACGCGGCCGTCGTTGGTGAAATTGCGGTTGATGCAGGTGTTGCGGGATTCGAAGCGGTTGAGGAGGCGGTTGAGCGTGGCCTCCACACGCGGGACATCGTCAGGGTGGGTGAAATGCCAGTCTTGATGGCTGCGGCCCATGACGGAGGCTTCTTTCCAGCCAAAGATTTTTTCCGCCTGAGGAGACCACCGGCAGATGCGCCCGCTGGTGTCATATTCCACCAGGGCCAGCGAGGTGTTTTCCAGATGGTAAAGGAGTGTGGCGTGCGCCTGCTGCTGGAGGGCCTCCTCCTGTTCACGGCGTGCGGTGAAGTCACGCAGATTTCCGATGATCGCCACCGGCCTGCCTTCGCTGTCCCTGACTATGGAGCGGTGGTCGCTGATCCATCGGTAGCCATTATTTTTATGCTGGAAGCGGTATTCCAGCACGGACTCGAAATCCCCGTCGAGGTCGCGGGACATGAGTTTTTCAAGCCTGTCGCGTTTTTGCTGGAAGTCCTCTGGGTGAATCCGGGAGAACATGAAGCGGATTCCGCCTGCAATGCACTCCTCAATGCTGAAGCCGAGCACCTGCTCCACCGCCGGGCTGATGTAGTCGTAGGTGAGCGTGGGCAGGCTGAGGCAGTAAACGGGGTCTTTGGAGTTTCCGAGAACGGTGCGGAAGCGCTCTTCGCTACGACGGAGTTCGCTTTCGGTCTGTTTGCGCCGGGAGATGTCACGCACGGTGACGACGAGGCGCACATGGCGCAGGATCTCGACCTTTCGCATGCTCACCTCCACCCAAAAAATGCGCCCGGAGACCGAACGGGCCTGCCATTCGAAAAGCTGCGGGCCGCTTTCCGCCTTCTTCATCCACTGCAGGGCCTCCTCCAGGGTATAGGGGGGAATGTTGACGCTGAGATCCGCTATGGACATGCGCCGTATTTCCTGGGCGCTGCAGCCATACATCTCACAGGCGCGCTGGTTGACCTCCAGGATCATTCCGGTGGCGGGGTCGTGGATGAACACGGCGTCGTTCAGGCAGTCAAAGACGCTGCGGAACCAGTCGTCCTGAAGCGTGACGTCCAGGTCATTTTTGGCTGCGGCTCTGGGCATGGTGGGAGTGATCATGGCTCATCAGTGGGCAGTCATTAACCGGCCTGTGCCAGTTCCAGTCGTACCCCCAGAAGGCACGGGAGACGCAGCATCCTCCGGGCCGCAGATGGAGGTAATCTCATCTGCCAGAGCCTTGAGCCCCTGCTCCTTGGAGATGAATCCATGGACATCATGCCGGCTCAGCACCGGCAGCATGTCGGCCGCTGAGTGGCTGCTCAGAACGATGACTTTGACTTCTGGAGAGAGGAGAGAAGCGCTTTGCTCCAGCAGGTCGATAGCCGAGCCGTCTGGAAGGGTCATGTCCGCCACGACCACATTGATCCGGCGCGTCTTTAAAAGCGGCAGAGCGGCGGCCACGCAATCTGCCTCAAGCAGATCATATTCAGGCAGATAAGCGCCCAAGGCGGCCCTGACCACATCACGATACATGTCATGATCCTCCACCAGCAGGATGATCCTGGAATTTCCTGAACGATTGGAATGCCAATTTGCCTGCTGCATGAATGCTCGTTAGTTTCTGAGTGTGTCTAAAATCCGCAGTAACATACAGCAAATCTGGCACGTGTAGTGTTGAAGGACGATAATGAATAATCATTTAGACCGAGCTAAATTTCATCAGCATGACGCCATGCGGCCGAGTTTTTCGTTTTTGGAAGGTACCGTCGAAGAGCGGATCGACTTTCTTGGGAGCATGGGGCATGAACTGCGCAACCCGCTTGCGAACATGATTGCACAGGTTGAGACCCTGCTGGCGGGGGTGTACGGACCGCTGCAAAACACGCAGGAGAATGCCGTGGCGGCGATCAGGGACAGCACGCAGAGAATGCTGCGACTGGTGACGGATCTAGTGGATGTGGGCAGGATCGAGGCGGGAGTGACGCCGCTGACACCCATGCCATGCCTGGTGCGCGAGTGCTTTGAGAATGGCAAGGCCGAGGTGGAAGCACTGGCGCAGTCGCGATCCATCCAGGTGGTGGCAGATGTGCGGCCCAAGGATCTTGGGGTGGTTGCGGATGCACGGAGGCTGGAGCAGATCATCGCCGAACTGCTGGTTGCGGCGCTGCTGTCCATGAAAACGGGCGGGCTACTGAAGCTGGCCATCACGCATGAGCAGGGCGGGCTGGTGCTGCAGACGCAGTGCGGAGCCGGACAAGCAGCGGGGCATGACGGCCCAGAACAGGTCCTGGGACGTCTGGGAAAAATCCGCCCCATCGGGCTGGCGCTGCTGCAGAAACTGGTGCAGGTACATGGCGGAACTTTTGTACTGAATGAGATGACGGACCAGGATTTTGGAATGTGCATCCGCGTGCCCGTGAGCAGGTCTGGAGGGAGCATTGTGGAAGAGGTGGAGGCGGTGGCGCCACAAGCAGCGGCTGTGTCCGCCCACGCAGAGTCTGCGGCACCTCTGCCTGCACCTGCTCAGAGTTCGGCGGGCTGTCGTCAATCTTTGATTCTGATTGCTGATGACCAGCCGGCCTTGGTCGCTGTGACGCGCAATTATTTTGAGAGCCTGGGATTTGAGGTGGTGACTGCCCAGGACGGAAGCGAGGCGGTGAAGCAGGCCTGTTTATTGCAGCCGGATCTCATCCTGATGGATGTGCGGATGCCTGTCGTGGACGGGCTGAGCGCCATCCGGCAGATCCGTGCGTCCGAAGATCCCAAGACGCGCGACATTGCCATCGTGAGCCTTTCCGGCCATGCGACTGCGGCTGACAAGGAAAAGTGCCTGGCCGCCGGCGCCAGCGCCTATCTGAACAAGCCGTTTGGCATTCGCGAACTGGACCGGATCATTTCGGAGTTCGTGCGCCCGGCAAGCTGAGCGCGGAGGGACTGCTGCATGAGCCGACTGTGATGCCGGAGACAAGACTCGAACCTGCACTTGTTTCCCGACCAGATCCTAATCCCTGCATCAGCGGGAAGAAAGTCAGGCCTTGGAAACGGGCCTGCAACGGCTGGCCAAAAACCGGGCTCTGCGGATCAATGGGGGACCAAGATGGTCCCCCGCCAGCAGCGCACGTCGTGGATTGCTATGCCAGGACCTTATTCAAAAAGTTCCGGGTGATCTGCTGCACGCGCTCATCGGGGCCAAACGGGCGAGACCAGTGTGACCAAGGCAACGTGTGGCCGGGCGGATGGCTGAGTCCCTGGCACCAGAAGATGGTTGCGGCATTGAAAATGAAGTTGCCTTTTGGTCCTGGGTAAACGGTGGCGGTGTAGTGCGAAGGCGTTTCTCCGCCGACCCACACAGGCCCTTCAGCAATGATTTCCAAGCCGGGGATCTCAGTCGCAGCGAGATTGTGATACTCCCAACCGACGAGGCCGGGAATGCGATCGCCTTTTTTCATCCCCGTGCCTTCGAAAATCCAGTGGCCGGGATTTGTCACGATCCAGTCGCCACCGCCATTGATGGGCCGTCCGTTGCGTGCGCCTATCAGCAGACCTTCGTCGGGGCCATGCTCCGGGAAGGGGCCGTTCTTTTCTTGACGGTCTTTCACATAGTCCTGCCCGCCGCCGTAGGGGCCGCCGCGGAACATGATGCGGTTTTCACGCCCGTCGAAGCCCGCGCGCATGGGCGTCACCCAGCATACCGCGTTGCCAGAGAGGAACATCAGATTCACACCCTCATCGCGCATCTTCTCGACACTGTGGAACTGGCGGATGTCCCAATACTCATCGTGGCCGACGCTGATGAATGTCCGGCACTTCAGGCCGCGATCTGGCGTAAGCATTTCGCTGTTGGAGCAATAGCTGACATCGTAGCCGTGCTGTTCCAGCCAGTAGGAGAGCGGCTGCTCAAAGGAGGTGAACTCGCCGGAGCCGACCGAGAGCGGGTCATTGACAATGCCGGTGTATTGCGACTGCCGCCCGTAAGGGCGGTCGAAACTCACATCGGCCCACGGGCCTTGGTTCCCCTTTGGATGCGTGTAGACTGAATAATGAGTGGGCCAGCGATTGTAGGCCTGCCAGGTGTTGTCCGAGCATTGAAACAGAATGTTCGCAGGCCGCTCGTCGCGCACGATGAAGATGACGTAGGTTTGCCAATAGGGCTTGTCAGACTGCTCCGGCAGCGTGGTGAGCCTGCCAAGATAGACGCCGCTGACCCAGTCTTCGGGAATGGCGAGTGTCGTGGTGGGTTCCCAGCGGCATTCGTGGAGGTCCTTTTCGCCCGGCTTTGGCATCGGCTGAGCCTTGCCATCGAAAGGCCCGAGCACTTTCATCAGCCGCGCTCCTTTGCCGCCGTAGTAACCGGTGCGGAAGATTTCGAGTGTGAACTTCGACTCAGGCGCTGTCGAGACCATGATGTCGATCGTCTCGCCCGCCTTTACACTCTGCCGCGAGCAGTAGCCCTCGATGAACGGCGAGCGAAAGCCGTCCGACTTGTCCAGCCGCACACGGGAGAGCTGCCAGTCGAGGGTGCCCTCCCTGGCGTTCTCCTGGGCGATGACATTGCTCCGCGCAGACTGAGCGGCTGCATGCGCCGGCTCAGGTGCCCCTGCCAGCAGGCCGCCGCCGAGTGCGGTGGTGGCAGAGGTCTTCAAAAAGGCGCGGCGGGAAGAGGTGAAGTCGGGGTCCTTGTCAGTGCTCATGAGAGGGGAAGTTGTGCTGGAGGTCGTTGTTTAAGGTCAGGCATGGGCTCATGCACGGCGATAGCTCAGCTCGGGAATGAGCCGGCCATTCGTCACGATTGGCACCGGGCGGCCGTTGAAGTCGTTGATCGTGGTCCTGGCGGAGTCGATCCCGAGGTGATGGTAGATCGTGGCGAGGAAATCGTGCGCACTGCACGGGCGCTCGATGACATCTTCGCCGCGCTTGTCAGTGGCGCCGATCACGCCGCCAGTCTGGATGCCGCCGCCTGCCCAGAGATTGGAGAAGGCACGCGGCCAGTGGTCGCGGCCTGGCTGCAGCGTGCCAGCGGGGCCGCTGGCATCTCCTGCGCCGGTGCTGCGGTCAAAGGTGATGCGCGGTGTGCGGCCAAACTCGCCGGTGACGACTACCAGCACGCGTTTGTCGAGCCCGCGTGCATGAATATCCTCGATCAGCGCGGCCACGGCCTGATCGTAGTAGCCCATACGAAAGCGCAGTGCCTCAAAGATGTGATGATCCACCGCGTGATCGTCCCACACCTGGGTGCGTCCGCACAACGGCCCGTGCAGGCTGCTGGTGATGATCTCGACGCCGGCCTCCACCAGACGCCGCGCCAGCAGGAGCTGCTGGCCCCAGCGGTTGCGACCGTAGCGGTCGCGCGTCTTGGCATCCTCATTACCGAGGTCAAAGGCATCGCGTGCCTCCGGTGCGGTGAGCAGCGAGGCGGCCTGCGCTTCAAACTCGTCCAGAGCCTGCAGCTCGTGCTGACGGTCAAACGCGCGCTCCAGGCGGTCGAGGCTCTTGCGCAACGCAATGCGGTCGCTGAGGCGTCGCGTCTCTGCGTCATCGGCAAGACCGATGTTGGGCACCTGAAACTGCGGACGGTTCGGGTCCTCGGTGACGGAGAAAGCGCTGAACGCATCGCCGAGATAAGCCGGGCCGCAGTAGGAGCCATTGATGGGATTGACGCTCGTGTAATTTGGCAGCGCATTCGTGCGCTGTCCTTCCTTCGAGCGCAAATAGTGTGCTACTGACATCCAATCAGGCAGGCGTGGCTGCGGTTTGTCCCGGGTGTCGGTGTCGCCAGAGAGCATCTGCATCGTGCCAGCGGGATGCCCGCCCGCCGTCTGATACATGGAGCGCAGCACGGTGAACTTGTCCGCGATCTTCGCCTGCAAAGGCATCAGCTCTGTGAAGCGCAGCCCGGGAACCTTTGTTGCGATCGTTTTGAACGGCCCGCGATACTCGCTGCTCGCATCCGGCTTGGGATCGTAGGTGTCAATATGCGACTGCCCGCCGGGCAGGAAGACAAAGATGACCGCCGTGCGTTCCGATTTTGGTTTGAGCGCATTCTGCGCACGCAGCCGCATCAATCCTGGCCAGCTCATGGAGGCCATGCCGCTAAGTCCGATCTGCATGAAGCTCCTGCGCGAGGTCAGCGGACCCGTGCAACGAATGCGTGGTGGTGTGGGAGGCTCCGAACTCATGGCTAGATCTACCTACGCAACAACCATGCAGGATTCCGTTCGCAGATTAACAAACCTGGCACGGTGGTCGTAAAACAGGCCTCATGGCGCGGCGTGCACGCTCTGCAGCAGCTCCAGAGCTTTGGCGGTGATCTTGACAGACGCCTCGCGCTCGACGCGATTGGTGCCGAGCCATGTTTCGTAGCCGCCGAGGTCGTGCTGACGCGGTGTGGGGAGATAGCCGTTGCTGCCTGAAGCAAGCTCGATGGTGAAGGTGTCTTTGAAGGGGCTCTTGGCTTTGATCTCAAGCCCTGTTTCGGTGAAGACCTCAAAGGGAATGGACGTGATGCCGAGATCGCCGATGCGAAAGGCTTGAATGTAAGCCTGGATCGTGTCGGGCTTGGCTCTCTTCACTTCCATCACACGTTCGGCGTAGGGCTGTTCGAGGCGGTGCACAGGCGTGGCATCTTTTGGCTTGGCGAGTACAGCTTCTGCCCACTTCACCATCTCTGGAGTCGGACGGCGAACGGCGAGCTCCAGATCGCTGGCGGCTGCTTGCAGGGGCACCCAGTCCTGATGCTTGAGGTTTTTGTGCACACGCAGCACCTCCTGCGCGAGGTCGCCTGCGACGACTTTGATCTTTTCATACGGCTTGTAATTCACCGCGGGGGTTTTGCCGCTGTAGTCGTTGCTGTTTACATCACCGCAGGGACCGTTGGGAAGGAGGCCAACGCACGGCGCTCCGAGAGACTGCTCGATGCGGCGGCAGAACTCGCCGAAATAATCTGCCGACAAGTCCTCGCGTGGCACGCCGCCGACATAGTGCAGCCAGTAATTTGCCATCAGTGCGATCTGGCGGCCATCAGTGGCCTGCAGGGAGAGGCAATAGACCTCGGGGTTCGTCGGGCCAGCGGGTCCTTCCAGACGCGGAATGAGCATACTACTCGGATTCATCACAGCGCGGTCTTGTCCGCCAAAAGGATTGGGATTGGTGACACCTTCTTTCAGAATCCAGCGGCGGTTGCCGACCCACTGCGGCAGCTTGCCCGTGCCCCAGGCGATGCGGGCAGGTTCGAGGTTGTTCAGCGCGCGCTTCACGCCATCCACCACGCGGGAGATGACGAGGCTGCGGTAGTCGAACCCTGCCTCTTTGTTGTTGATGGCGGACACGCTGGAGTGCGTGTGGGTGGCGGAGAACATCATGTGAGATGCCGGGATCCCCGTGTCAGCCTCCAGCTTCTTCCTGGCTTCGTCCCAGACATCACGTGCCAGATGAAGATTGTCCGCCACGGCAAAGACCAGCTTTGTCTTGCCGTCATCAAGCGCGAGACAGCGCACATGCAGCTCGTCGTGCACCTGCTTTGAGATGGGCTGCGGAGCAAAGTTGCCCACGATCGTCATGCCGATTGGCGGAGTGATGTTGCTGGTGGCGGCACCGGCTTTGAAGATTTTGTCCTGTGCCGTGGTGACGATGGGGAGAAGGGCAAGGCAGATGAGGAGCGTGTTTTTCATGGTTGAGTCAATGCGTTCAGGGCTTGTCGATGACCAGCCCGGCCTTTTCGTCGACGCGGGCAATGACGACGCGCGCCTCGTTGGCCTTGGTTTTGCCATCGTCGCCTTTGATGGCCGTGTTTTGGGCGATGAGGAAACGACCGCCGCTGATCGGTGCGATGCCGACGGAGGCGTTGAAATCCCATTTGCCGGTGAACTGGAATTTTTCATCTGCCCGCAGCAGCACTGCGGGCTTGCCATAGCAGCCAAACCACCACGAGCCATTGGCATAGGCCACCGTCTGGATGCCCATGAGCGTGTAGCCGCTGGCGAGCACGTGGCGTTTTTGAAAGTGGAAACCCTCGTCGTATTCGTAGAGGTAGTTTTCGTTCACGCCGGGCGGCAGCCCGCCGATGACGATGAACTTTCCGTCGTGATGCTCCATGCCGCCCGCGCCGTGAACCAGTTCGGGCAGGGGGTGTTTCGCAAGCTCCGCGAGAGTGTCGGCATCATAGACATAGACCCACGAATCCGCCGCACCGGCAGGCTGGTTGAACTTTCCAAGGTTCGTCGCTACATAGACGCGGCCGTCGTGGTAGCAGAGATCTCCGTGATGATTGGCCACAGGCACTTTCTTGAGCACACGGCCGCTGGCGTCGGTCTTCACCAGCGCATCGGTCCAGCACCAGTAAATGCAGCCCTTGCCATCGGTGCAGATGCCCTGGAGATGGCGCGGGTAGCTGCCTTCGCAGGCGGTGGCATGAAAGTCATCAGCGGCACGAAGGCCGTGCAGGCTGAGAAGAAGGGAAACAAAAAGGATAAGCCTCATGGGATTGGATATGGGATGGTGCACGCACCGGTTACGTGAAGAGGACGAGTGAATTGGAAATGGCGCGTGCGTGCTGCTCGGTTTCTGCTTCGTGGAGTCGTTCTCTCATTTGCTGGTCTCTTTTGCATCGGGTGCGGGCCAGAGGTCGTTGAAGGCCTTCACGGTTTCATCCACCAGCGCCTGGCCGCCTTCGGGGCCGACCCGGCTGCTTTGAATGATGGCGCTGTAGCTGCCTCCGGCCACGGCGCGGGGTGTCGGCAGGTAGCCGCCCGAGCCGGTCAGCTGAATGAGAAAGGTCTGCACTGCAGGACTACGGGCCTTCATCTGCACGCCGTAGTCGGTGAAGAGTTCAAACTCATTGGTGGCGATGGCCACATCTCCGAGGCGAAGGGCATGCAGCTCCATCTGGAAGACTCCGGCCTTCCCGGATTTCTCAGTTTCGTAGCGGTCCACCACACCTTGATTCCAAAGGTACTTCCATTGCTCCTTAGGGTCGTCCTTGTATTGCTCGACGGCTTTCTGCGCATCGGCCAGCTCCTTCTCCGTCACCTTTCGCCAGGGCAGGTCGATCTTCTTCGTCTGGTGCTGCAGCACCGCACCGGTCACCGGCTCCAGCTTCGCTCCTTCATAGGCCTCCTCCCAGCCACGCACGACACGGCGTGCGACTTCTTCCAGCCGTGTGAGGCCGCGAAGACGGCGCATGCGCTCATCCGCCGCCTTGCCATACATCGGGCGCGGCACCTGGTCTCCTCCGGCTCCGGTCCAGGCCAGGATGTGGAGATCCTTGCCATGACGCTCGCGTAGCTGGCGGCGTACCGGATCCCAGAAGTCGGCGTGGATCACTTTGAGCCCCTCGACTTCCTGGGAAGGGCATGGGACATTCACCGCCGTGGCGATGAGCGTGTTGTTCAGATCCCAGAAGAACAGCACTTCGAGATTGTGATCCTCATATCCTTCGATGCCGCGAAACTCCGGCACGTTGGTGGGGCCGTACATTTTCGCGGTTCCGTCCGCGTAGGTCGCACGGCGGTTCTGAGCGATCACCGCCTGTCCCTGGCCCCAGCCTGCTTTGGCGGGCTTGCGCTGTTCCCAGCTTTGCGCCGCAGCTGCCACGATACGCTCCACCAGGAAGTCGGTGTATTCCATCGGCAGCATCACTTTTTTGCCCAGCAGGCTGTAGCGATCCCCCTTCATCGTCACCGGCGCGGTGTGAGTGTGCGTGGCATTGAGGACGAGCTTGTTGAGATCAAATCCGGGCAGCCTGTCCCTGGCCTTCTCGCGCACCAGCTCGATGAGCCCTTCGCGGATGGCCACGATGTCACAGGAAACCATGATGGCCTGATCCAGCACCCGGTCTCCCTCGCGCGATTCCAGGCCCAGTGCGGTGGCAAAGATATGCGTCTCGGGTTTTTCAGAGATGCGCACGTGCATTTGTCCGTCGAGTGCCACGGGACGATCTGGCGTGATGTCCACCGTGGTCGCGCCCACATGAAGATCTGATGCGGAGGTAGAAGCGGCAAGGCTTGCGATGCAAAGAGAGAACAGGAAAAGACGCATTGGGGTAATACCCCTCACCCACAAGATTCTTGTCATGGTTTTTGCTCTGAGGCCGATACCACAATCGGCTTTGGTTCCAATAGACACGATAAGCGTCACCAACAGAGTGCGTAGAGTCATGCCTCGTCTGACAAGACACGCCCTCCACTACCCTACTGATGAGCCTCATTGTCTCCCGAATCATCATCGCCGTTTTCTTCATCGGCCTGGCTCATGCGGAAGTCAGCCGCATCGAGATCACCGGACACTCGCCGTTTGCTGCGGGCAAGGTCTTTGGAGCCGTAGGCGCCTACGAGCGTCTTGAAGGGCGGATGTATTTTGAAACGGACCCACGCAATGTGGCCAATGAGCGCATCAGCGACCTTCAGCGGGCACCGCGCAACGCCAGTGGCCGTGTGGAGAGCTGGGCGGACTTCTTTCTGCTGAAACCGATCGACGCAACGAAGGGCAACGGCGTGCTTCTGTATGACGTGAACAATCGCGGCAACATGCTCGCCCTTTGGACCTTCAACGATGGCGAGCGCACGAACGATCCGAAGTCCGAGTCGCATGCGGGCCATGGCTTCCTCATGAAGCACGGCTTTTCCGTGCTGTGGTGCGGCTGGAACGGCGAGGTGCAGGCCGATGACACACGGCGTCTGCTCTGCGGACTGCCGGTGGCCACCGAGTGCGGTCGGACGATCACTGGGCGGGCGCATCTGGAGATCAGCACCACGGAAAAAGTTTTCAGCAGGGCCTTTTCATGGAGTCCCTGGGGCATCGGCGCGGCTTTTCCTTCCGTGAGCCTCGACAATGCGGACGCGACGCTCACGATGCGCCCGCAGCGCGATGCTGAAGGCATCGAGATTCCTCACAGCGAGTGGGCGTTTGGACGCATGGAGGATGGGAAATTCATCCCGGATGCCACGCATGTTTATGTGAAAGCCGGTCTGCGCCCCGGCTGGCTGTACGATCTCGTGTACACGGCGAAAGAGCCTCGCGTGACCGGGCTCGGTCTCACGGCCCTGCGAGACTGCGCGGCGTTTTTCCGTCACGGCGCGGCGAAGGAAAATCCGCTGGCAGGCGCGGTGCAAAAAGCCTGCGTGTTCGGCATCTCCCAGTCGGGCCGCGTCATTCATCACTTCCTGCATGAGGGGCTGAACACCGACGAGCAGGGCCGCGCGGTCTTCGACGGCGCATTGATCCATGTCGCGGGCTCCGGTAAGGGCATGTTCAACCATCGTTTCCGCATGAGCACGGAGTTCGGCACGCAGCACGAAGGGCATCTTTCCGGCAGCGAATTCTTCCCGCTGGCCCCGCTGCCGCAGACGGATCCCATCACGGGCGCATCAGGAGACTCGCTGGCCCGTTCCCGAAAGTCCGGCCACACACCGCGTCTGCTTTTCACACAAAGCTCCACCGAGTACTGGAGCCGCGCCGCCTCGCTGCTGCACACCGATGTGGAAGGGAAAAGCGATCTCACGCTGCCCGACGATGTGCGCGTGTACCTCGTGGCCGGGGCGCAGCATCTCGGCAAGAGCGACGGCACCACCGGCATCTGCCAGCAGCCGCGCAACACGCTCGATGATCGTGGCCCCGTCCTGCGGGCCATGCTGCTGCACCTCGTCGATTGGGTGAAGCATGGCAAAACACCGCCGCCAAGCCGATATCCGCGCATGGAAGATCACACGCTGGTGAGCTTTGATGCATGGAAGGCGCAGTTCCCCAAGATCCCGGGCTGCCAACTGCCCACGCAGGCCTACCAGCCACCGAGGCTTGATTTCGGACCGCGTTTTCACAGCGAAGGCATCGCCGACATCATCCCGCCCAAAGTCGGAAAGCCGTTTCGCACGCTGCTGCCCGCCGTGAATGCCGATGGCAATGAAACAAGTGGCATCGTCCTCCCAGAAGTCGCCGTGCCTCGTGGCACCTACACTGGCTGGAACCTCCGCTCGCCGCAGGCAGGTGCTGAAACGATGCTCTCGTCGCTTGACGGCATGTTCCTCCCTTTCGCCAAAACCAAAGCCGAACGCGAAAAGACCGGCGACCCGCGTCTCTCACTGGAAGAACGCTACCCGACACGAGAAGCCTACCTTGCCCGTCTCAAGAAAGCGGCGGAGAAGCTCCAGGAAGAGGGCTTTTTGCTGGAGGAGGACGTGGCGAGGATCATCGAGCGGGCTTCAGCGCAGTAGCCGTCTCGTTGCTTCCAGAAAGAACTTACACCCGGCGCAGCGGCTGGGAAAAGATCATGTCCACAATCGGTATTGGCGTGCGCAGGGCCGGAGCGGTGCTGGCAAAGGCGGGGCCGAGCAGGGCCTTCTGGTCATGCAGCAGCGAGATGTCATGCACGCTCATGCCACGCAGCATGTCTGCGGTGAGCGGCTGGCCGCGCTGATGGGTCTCCGGATAAGCGAAGGCTTCCACCCGCACAAATGCCGCTTCGAGCCGGCCGCTGCTATCTCGTTTCAGCGGAAACTCCGCCTGTGCGCCATCCACGATGCTGGCGATGCCTTGATCCGTGATGAAGCGGATCTGCAGCTTGGGGCGTTTGGCGTCGTTGCCAGCCACGGTGACGTGGAGGGTGTCGTTTTGCACGACGATGTGGCTGAAGCGAAAGCCGCTGCGATCATACGGCGCCACCACTTCTCCCGCTTCGCTCGCTGCGAGCGAGGCCACGGAGCCAAAGAACGTTCCCTGGCGATACGCACGCAGCGCGGCAGATTCGCGACTGTCAGCAGGCATGGCAGCGAGCTTTGGCACGAGCAGCACATTCCGGCCACGGCCGTAAGTGTTGTGGTCTTTGACAAAGAAGCCCCAGCAGCGCCGCCCGGTGCGCAGGATCTCATCCCAAAGCTGGTAGAAGTGCAGAGTGGGCGCGCCGCTGTCGTCATAGAAGCCACGGCTGGAACCAAAGCCGGAGGTCAGCTGATTCCACACCTCAATGCCCAGCACCCGGGGGTCAAAGTCCAGCATCGGCAGATAGTCCGCCAGCTTTCCGGTGGGATGATTCAGCGTCATGCCTCCGCCATCGGAGTATTGCAGATTGTCGAAGGCTTCACGGAAGACATCCCGCCACGGGCGGTTCGTGCCCTGCATGAGACGGTACTGCGTCACTGACACGGCAGCGGCATCAAACTCGAGCTTGGCGTCGATGCTGTCCCTCGTGGCACGCAGATAGATCGTGTGGCTGCCGGACGGGAGTTTGCGCTCATGCACCGATCCCTTGTCCGCGAAGCCATTGCGAAAATCACACTCATGCGCGCCATCGAGGCTGAGCGTGGCCATGGCTTTGGCATCTTTGGCGGCGAGCCGCACGTCCAGCCGGTAAACGCCTATCCAGGGCTTTGAGGCATCGAACACATTCAGTTTTTCAAAGCGGTGAGAAACAGGCGACGAGGCACATTTTGCAGCGCTCACCGAACTGCCGTAACCCGTGGCGAGCAGGCTCCCCAGCGCATTGGCATGCAGGCCGGTGTCCGTGTAGGAGTGATGCTCCGCATTGGGCGCGGCGATGAGTTGAGGATGCTTCGCTGCATATTCCGCTGGCAGCGGATAGGTCGGCGCGGAGGGGTAGTAGTTGCTGAAGGCAAAATGGCCGTAGCCCATGCCGAGGAAGCCATCGCGCGAGGCATCGTTCTGCCCCTGGTGCTGATGCGACATCGAGTGCAGGCACTCCCAGGAGTCCCAATCCACCGCCGCATACGGATTTTCCAGCTCACGACCCGCTCCCACGCTCCACGAGGTGGCGGGCATGGCGGCGAGAGTGGCGAGGAGCTTGCGGCGGTTCATCCATGCAAGTCGGCGGCGGCACTACAAACCTTTCATCTGTCATCGGCGGCAACACGTCAGAAGAATGTCGCGCAGGACGGCGTATTGCATCACCGCATGAATCCTGCTCCGAGCACCTCCCGCCGACATTTCCTCAAGACCACCGCCGCTGCAGTGACAGCATTCAACATCGTTCCCCGGCATGTTCTGGGCGGGCCGCGGTTTGTGCCGCCGAGCGAAAAGGTGAACGTGGCCATCATCGGGACCGGTGGGCAGGGTCGCACTAATGTACGGAATCTCCTGCCGCTTGAGGATTGCCAGATCATCGCCGTGGCAGATCCGGCAGAGTCGTTCAGTCTTGAAAATTTTTACTTCAAAGGCATGGGCGGCCGCCTGCCGGTGAAGGCGGAGATCGAGAAGCACTACGCCACCAAGACACCGAACTTCCGCTGCGCAGACTACATCGACTTCCGCGAGATGCTTGAGAAGGAGAAAAGCATCGACGCCGTGCTCATTGCCACGCCAGACCATCTGCACGCCTACTGCTCGGTCATCGCCATGCGGGCCGGAAAGCACGTCTATTGCGAGAAGCCGCTCACGCACAACATCTGGGAGGCACGCCACGTGGCGAAGGTGGCAGCAGAGACCGGCGTGGCCACCCAGCTCGGCAGCCAGGGGCATTCGTCTCTCGGCACACGCGAGACGATCGAGTACATCCAGGACGGCGCCATCGGCGCGGTGAAGGAGATCCATGTGTGGGTGGGCGCAAAGCGCTGGAATCCCACCCTCGCCGGAAAGCCCACCGACACACCACCAGTGCCTGCGGGCCTGAACTGGGACCTGTGGCTGGGCCCGCGCCAGGAGCGGCCGTTTCATCCGGCCTACTTCCCCGTGGCGTGGCGTGATTTCTGGGACTTTGGTTGCACAGGCATCGGCGACTTCGCCTGCCACGACATGAACACTGCCGTGCGCGCTTTTGATCTGCCGGTGCCCTCACGTATCGAGGCGCACGCAGCAGGTTTGATGACGAGCGACATCGCTGGGCATGGCGCGCTCATTTATTACACCTTCCCCGCAGCGGGCTCGCGGCCGGAGATCCGCATGACCTGGTATGATGGCGGCATGATGCCGCCCACGCCCGAGGCGCTGGGAGGTTTCCCACTGCCAAAACGCGGCTGCCTTTTCATCGGCGAGAAAGGTGTGATCCAGTGCGATGGCGGCGGCGGACCTCCACGTCTCTTCCCCGAAAAGCGACGCATGGAATACCAGAAGCCCGCGCCACGGCTGAAACGCTCCAATGGCCATCATCGCGACTGGATCGATGCATGCAAAGGCGGCGAGCCCGCGACGAGTCCCTTTGCCTATGCTGCCCACCTCACGGAGATCGCGTTGCTGGGCGTGCTCTCGCTCCGTGCGCAAAAGCCCATCGAGTGGGACGCCGCAGCGATGAAGGCCAAAGGCCTGCCTGCCGCAGACGCCTTCACCAAAGAACAATACCGCAAAGGCTGGGAGATTGTCTAAGCCATGAGCGAGCACATTGCCTTCACGGCCCTCACCGCATCCGACCGCGAACCCATCGCCCGCCTTCTGCACCGGGCGCTGGTGCACTGGTATGAAAGTCGCCTCGGCCAGGGCTCTCGCTTTGGCGGAAGCCATGAGCCCTTCACCCTCTTTCCGGACGTCTATGAGGCGCTCGACCCCGGCGAATGCGTCACTGCCCGCACAGCCAGCGGCGAGATCGTCGGCGTGTGCTTCTCGCATGAGCGTGAAACGCATGTCTCTGTGGGCATCGTCGCCACCGCGCCAGATGCTGGGGGGCGTGGGATCGCGAAGAGGATGATGTCGCTCGTCCTGGACAAGGCGAAACGCCTTGGCAAGCCCGCACGGCTTGTTTCGAGCCTGCTGAACCTCGACTCCTTCTCGCTCTACACGCGGCTCGGATTCGTCCCCGGGGCCATGTATCAAGATTTGCTCATCACCGTTCCCGAAACCGGCCTGGCCGCCGCCGCGCCTGCGGGCATCGCACATGTGCGTGAAGCTGTTTTGGCCGATGCGCCGCGAATCTCCGACTTCGAGTACTCTCAGCAGGGCATTCGTCGCGAAAAGGACTTCACATTTTTCATTCGCAACGAAGTCGGTGCCTGGCGTGTGCTCGTTTCCGAGGCCGCAGATGGCAGCGTGAACGGCTTCCTCGCCATGAGTGTGCACCCATCGTTCACCATGATCGGTCCTGGTGTCGCCAGCGATGAGACAACCGCCATCGTCTTGCTCTGGCGCGCTCTCGACAGCCTGCGTGGTCAGACGCTCGTCTTCCTCGCGCCCTGCGCAGCGTCCTCCCTCGTGCGCACTGCTTACTCCTGGGGTGCTCGGAATGTGGAGCTGCATGTCGCGCAATCAACTGCTCCTGTCGCTGGTGCGAAAGGCATCGTCTTTCCAACCTTCATGCCGGAGACGGCTTGAGGTCCTGGCTGCGTATCGAAAGAAATCTCATCTGAGTGGCTGAGATGCTCAGGAACTTCGTATAAATCAGAGATGAGTTGAGCAGATCGTTGACTCGTCGCGTCATGGGACGGCCTTCATGATCCGGCGCAAAGATCTAGCCTCGATTGATGAGGGGCGAATAGTGGGTTCGTCGTGGCAGGTATGGGGACTGGAAACGCCGGGGATAAAGACGACCGCTACAAATATGATAACGTCAAAGCAGGGTGAGTTTGCAGTTCACCTCGTGGGGCAGGCCGTAAATTGAGATGTCAAAAAGGGAAACTAGCCATGAAAACGCCTCTTTGTGCTGCTCCGCCAAAAGTGGCCGGGTAAATATTTCCCCGCCCCTGAAAATTGTCATTTCTCCTTCGTAAGTGCCGGAGACAGGACTCGAACCTGCACTTGTTTCCAAACCAGATCCTAAGTCTCGTTGTTGCGGGTTTCGCCAAGTTTGCTAATGTTCGCTTATGGTCGGCGCAGTTCATTATGAATCAATGACTCCAGAGTCATCTGGTGAGGTCATGAGCGAACGCGCGCGTTCAAACATGGACCAGAAAAGTGGCCAAGAAGTGGCCAAGGTTGTTCCGAGAGAAAAGAAGACGAAGACGCTGCCGAAGACTGATTCGCGATACTGGCTGGCTCGCTTGTTTCGAAACAGCTATCAAAACGGAGGCGAAACAGCTCTTACGCGGGATTGGTGCGCGCGCATTTCCCGCGCAGGCAGACGCGAAACGTTCAACCTCGGTTCACCGAACCGGGATGCGGCAGCACGCACCGCCCAGAAGATCTACACATCTCTTCTCACCCAGGGATGGGAAAAGACCCTTGCGGAATTCAAACCGAAGGCAGCGAAACCGACGCACATCGCCACCGTTGGAGAATTTTTGGCTGAAGTGAAGGCAACCGCAGGTTTTCGCGCATCCACATTCACAGTCTATTCTCAGAGCTTGCGACAAATAACCGCAGAGATCTGCGACATCGGGGACCAACCGGCTCTCGATGAAAACGGCCAACCCAAGCGCGACCGCAAAAAACGGATCGTTTATCTTTCGCGCCGCGACCATCAAACAGGGGGACGCCAGGCCTGGGTGGCGAAAGTGGAGGCGCAAACACTGGATGTTTTAACAGCTGCTGCAGTGCAACGCTGGAAACTTGCATACATCGAAAAAGCAGGCACGGCGCCTGACGCAGTTCGAAGAGCCACCAACACGGCCGGATCTATCCTCAGAAGCGCCAGAGCGTTGTTCTCAGAGCGCGCGCTCAAATACGTGCTGGAAACGCTTACCCTGCCCACTCCACTCCCGTTTGCCGGGCTCAAAATACCCAAAATGGGGGGCACTCGTTACGTCTCCCGGATCAACACCCACTCACTGATCAAGACGGCCCGTCTCGAACTGAGCGGCGAGCCATTCAAGATTTTTTGCCTTGGTTTGCTTTGCGGTCTGCGAAAGCGCGAGATCGACACGCTCCTGTGGCGACAGGTTGATTTTCACAGCGGTCAGATTTGCATCGAGGCCACTGAGCTTTTTCAACCCAAGAGCGAGGAATCTTTCGGAGCTATAGATCTGGATGCCGAGCTTCTGGGGCTCATGCGAGCCTGGAAGGCGAAGGACAAAGGCGAATTTGTCATAGCACCGGATCTCAAGCCGCAGAAACATGTTTCTCGATCCAATTACCGCTGCACCCGGCACTTCAAAACGTTGTACGCTTGGCTGAAGGGGCATGGTGTCAGCGACACCAAAAAGCTGCACACATTGCGAAAAGAACTGGGAGCAGTCCTTGCATCGGAGCAGGGCATTTTCGCTGCTCAGAGCGTCCTCAGACACGCGCAAATCAGCACAACAGCATCCTATTATACGGATAAAAAGAAACGCATCACCGCTGGCCTTGGATTGATGCTCGTTGATCCTGACAAAGCATGAGCCTCCACACTTTTCTAGACACTGCTTACAATGCAACCTGTCAATACAGCGCCCCAAAATGTTCCCGGTCTCTTTATCTTTGACCTTGGGTTCAACGGCCAATACGAAGCCCGGCTGCATCCCGACCTTCAAAGCAAATATGACAAGCTCTCTTTGAAAGCAGGAGTGGAAGTTCAAATGCTCTCGTGGGCCTTATCGTTGGTCCCAAAAATTTCGTCTTCAAATCTGGACTTGTTAATACCTCAAAATTTGTACAGGATTTTTCAACTGCCGGATCAAGAGTCACAGGAGGAATTTGGGAATTCAATCGAACCAACCGCAAGGATCGAATTGGTGAATACCATGGCAGAATGCTGTAGAATCGTGATGCAGCTGCAATTCACATGCGGAAAGGAGTTGAATGAGCTATCCGCCGTTAAGTCCCTCCTTGAAAAGGAAGAATCCAAAGAAAAGCTAAAGAAACGGTTCGGCTCAGCACTAAAACTTTTTCAGTTGGAAAAAATCAATCACGGCAATGCGGACACCGTTAAGGTTACGCATAAAAACGGATTTTCCTCACATGTCACCATACCTAGAAGAGCCATCGAAGTTGCGTTGGAATTGGCAAATCAACACTTGAGAGCCCCGTCAAGGTTGGAAGTGCAAACCAGCATGGAAAGCCAACATGATGAGCTGAAATTCAACACCTTTAACTGGTCGGTGATTTTTAAAAAGGCTGGACTGACCGCCTTAGCCAAGCAGGCTCCATGGAGGGGCAACTCAAAAGCTGTCAAGATAATTGTCCCTACCAAAAAAGATAAAAGTGCATAATGAATAGCAATTCGCCTGCGAGCGAATTGGAGGAACTTTGAGGGTCTTGTGAAAACACCTGACCTCCCCTCTCCTTGGCTTACCGCCCGCTGCCTAGCTCAACGGTGGCAGATCACGACCAAAACCCTCCGCATCTGGAGGAAAAGTGGAAAACTTCACGCGTACCATTTTGGGCGCGGGGTCAGGTTTGCTCTGGCCGAAATTGAACAGATCGAAAGAGAGTCGCGAGCGTAAAAACGCCCGTTTTGGGTTCCCCATACCGGCCACAATTTTCCCTGCGATCCCCATGTCTGTCGTCCGCTTCAACCCTCCCCTGGTCAACAACAACCCCCGCGCGCCACGCGAGAAAAAGCGCCAAGCCAAGCCGGAAGAACCGGTGGGATCGCGCGAGCTGGTGGCACCTCGGCTGCAGGACTTCCCCTCGATGAACAGCCCGCTCTATAACCAAGGGCTGGAGAAGATTCGCAAAGCACTGGGAACCAACGCTTTCGTGGTGATGAGCGAGCTCGGCAACAACCTGCCCGGGTTCCAGCTGACACAGGCCCGCGTCGCCGAGCGCACCCAGCTCAGCCGGTACGCATGCGACAAAGCCATCCAGTCCCTTGTCAATGCCGGCTACATCGAGCGGGTGGAGTGCCGCAAGGCGGGCCGGCGCTTCGGGAATGTCCTGCACTCCTGCCTGGCCGGGAACATCCAGAAACTGAACGGGTACGTGACCCACTACTCGGTCGAGGCCAACACCAAGGAAGCAGCCATGCGTGAAGTGCGCCGGAAGGAGATCCGCGCCTCCCACAACCCCAGCAACCCAGACCGGCCTGGAAAGGGCGGGAAACGCAAGCGCCGGGCAGTCGGTGACGAGACCGTGCAGGTAGCTGACACTTTCCAAGAACCGGAAACCCTGGGGCCCCCAGAAATTGGCACCCCAGGAGCTGATCCCTCGTACCCTTATAATGGTAATGTAACAGAGGAAGAGGAGAAGGAAATCCTCCTACCTCCTTTTCCGGGGGAAAAGGAGGTGCCCAATCTTGTTTCTCCAGAAGGTTCGGCGGTTGGGACTTCGTCGGTTGAACCCGGCGCCTCCGGCGCTCCAGACGCCTCCGGCGCGGAAGAGGGCGCTTGGGACGAAGAGTTCGACAAGCTCATTTTCGACATCTGCCCGGTTGTGCACCCCGAGCTCCGCTCCAGCCTGAACAACGCGATGGTGCGGGCGCTGGTCGCGCCCGAGTATGGTGAAGGTGCGCATGTCGGCTACGATCTGTTTGCGCCCATGGCCCCGGCGGCGTTTGAAACGCCGATTGCGGACGAGTGTCTGCACGGGCTGCCGCTGGGCCTGGAAGAAATCCCTCGCACCGAGCTCAACGGCGACGGTGCGAAGCTGTGGCTGATGTCGCACAAGATCGGCATTGTGATCATGCAGTGCTTCAAGGATTTCGATGACGTGACCAACCTGGAGGCGCTCCAGATCGTGAAGAAGCTTCGCAGCGGCAAAATGAACCGCGCCTTCGTTTTCAAAACGTGGGCCGAAGTCGTCTCCGGTGCGCGCAAGCCGTTCACGGCTGCGCAGGATTTCCTGCAGGCTTGGTACGATCGAGTCCTGCCAGATCCGTGTGCCGATTACGATCTCCGCAATTTGATCGAGTATCTGGAGCACAACAGCGGCAGCTTGCTGCTGGAGGAAGCGAAGGCGGAGTGCGATGCCGAGGAAACTTGGGCTGAATTGCTCGAAGAAGGCCGGGAGGTTTACGAGTTCGTGAAAGAGATGTCGCCTTACAACCTGTCGATGCGTGGCAGGATTGAGTGTTACGTGGAGAATCAGAAATGCGACAAAATGCCGAAAAGTCGCAGGACCGTCCTGCGGGCTACGATGGCGATGTGGGTGCACGCCAAGACGCAGGGTGACGAAGTCATGCTGGCGGACCTGCGCTGTGATTGCTCACTCGCGTGGACGAGGCAGTGCATGCTGGTGACATCAACCGGGCGGCGTGTGGTGCGCGGCATTCAGAAGCTGCACAAGGCTGGTGAGGTAAATTTCTGCCTCGCCACGGAGGCGGGCTGGCACAGCTTCTCGGAATACGACGTTCTGGCCAAGTTCCATGTTGTCGCCGCCGACGAGGCGCTGCGACTGTTGAACCGCAATTTTTGATCCCTATGGCACACGTCCCACATTACCAGAAAGACATGGCAGAGATGAACCAGCGGCCGGCTGCTAACGGTGCGTTTTCTGAGAATTGTCCTAATGAAAATTAACTGAAGCAAAGCGGCAAACGCAAAAAGCGATGCGCATTTAAGCACTAATTACCATGGAACAACAAACGCCCGTTCAATCCGACCCACCCGCGAAAGCAGAGTCAAAAAATGTCGATCAAAGATCGGTCAAAGATCCTGATGAATTTTTTGGATCGCATATTGAAAGCATTGCGGCCTATCACCGAATTAATCCCGGAGATGTCGCCCTTAGCATCGCGAGCGTAGTGGCGAATATCTCTGGCCCGTACGCTGGATTTGTTGATCCGTTCGGACGGAAATATCATCCACATTTGAACCTCGTGCGGATTGATGGCGATTCTCCGAATGCCAATGACCTCGAAGCAGCATTGTTCGAACCGTTGCAAAAGCGCCTTCGATGGCTGCGACATGCGGCCACTTGTCAGTCAAAACTTCTCTCGGACAGAAACACGTTTGGCGATCACTCCGTGGATCAATACCAGCCGCTTCAAAATTCACTCCATCCATGGATTAAAGACAATGATCACCGCCTGGCGCAGGAGCAGCAGGAAATGTTGAGCTTGAATTATCTTCCAAGGCAAGAGTTCAATGAAATGGCTTTGGTGAAGAGCCATTATCTGGGAAGCAGAAGAGTTCCAGTTCGTGCTTCACCCGGCATCTCCTATTTGCCCACCCTTATGGCCGAGGGAGTTTTCGTTGATCAAATTGGCGGGGCTTTGAATGAAGCACTGCATCGCCAATTGTTCGTTTTTAATCCCAGCGGTGGCATTTTTAATCTAGCTTCCAAGAAAGCTGTCAGCGATGAAAATACAGCTGCTAATCTTTGCTCCTTTTTGCAAGGAAGAGATCTGTCATTTGCACCACACCACCGTGATCAAGGGCGCGGCACCTTGGAGTTTGCAAGGATCCAAATGGTCGCCAAATCCACACTCCTACGCATAGGCGGCGTTCTTCAAAACCCAGGTTCCAATTGGAACGAAGTCATCAAGACCTGCCTGCTTTGGGAAGGGGCTCCATGGAAGTCGCCAACGATTCCCGGGAATGCCCTCATGGCTGCGTGGCAGCGCTATGAGCAAGTGATTCAGGAGCTCATTGAGCTACGCTGTTTTAATCCGAATCATGCGCAAAAGCGGCTCTCTCTTCCCCAGGACTGCAACCAGTCCTATATTAAGCTCCGCATGGAATATTCCAAGGCGCTCCAAGCTGTGAAGGGCGTTGATGGGAACTTCACCGCACAGTTTTTTGATCTCCCTGAACGCCTTCTATGGGTGTTCATGCAGTTTCACCAAGAGCACGAGCCATTTTGGTGCGTTCAAACCGCGTTCTATTCGGCGGTTTACGCTATTCGAAAGCAACAGCAATTGCTTCACAAAGCACGCACGACTCTAGCCAAAGAAAATGCGACCAAGTCAATGGCAGCAGTGACTGCCATCTTGCGGGACAAGGGCCCCTGCAATGTGCGGCAGATGCAGCGCTCCACCAAAAGCCGGGCAGCGTCGTTTTTCAAAACCGGGATAAGCATCCTGGAAAAAGAAGGCCGAGTAAAAAAGCATGCCGACAACCGGTATGAACTCCTGCAAGCCGAAACTGACAGTGGAAGCGTCAGGGAACCACAATATGCCGCCCACAATTAAAACCAACTGATAAACCATGAACTACGACACCTCGATCAGACCGTTTGAATTTGGCAAAGGTGAAACTTTTGATGATGTTCGTCAATGTTTGCCACCTCGCCTTTTTGCGCTTGCCGAAAAATCTCAGGACCTGCTTGGCATTGACGCCCGGACTGCGGCAATGGGTGGATTAGCTCATCTGGCCGCAGCAATGGGACGTGGTGTCTTCCTTGATGATGGAACCACGCGAATCCCCCCATGTTTTAGTCTGGCCGTGATTTCTGACAGCACTTCACCGGGTGAATGGCTGGCAACCCTTGGAAGAGGATGGCTTGAGGAAGCAAAAGGCATTTCCAATTTTTGGACATCTGATCAAGCCAAGCTCGTTCTGCAGAGGCATTTGCGGGACGCAGCCGCTCAGGATACCAACACTCGATCAAGCGATCCCCAGATTGACCAGCTTGTGAATTCCATTCCAGTCGATGCATTGAAGATGGTTCACACACAATATTTAACAACCAGGACTGATCCAACAGCGGCAGGCCTTGCCATCGTCCAAAACAGCGGTCGAACAACGACCATGATTAATGGGGCCAGAGACCCACTGATTGAGTGGGGACAATTGAAACCCATCTTGCAACGGCAATTTAACGAGATGCTCATTCTTGGCTGGTTGTGCAAACCCATGCCTGTCACACCCCAAAGAACAGAAATTCCAGCATCGCTCACCTGCCTTTGGCAAACCCGTACGCAGTCCTTGCAGCAAACGTGGTTTTCTAATCGCAGCATCTGCGCTCACGATCCGCCACCCGTGCTACTATTTAAATTCACAGGTTCTCCCAAACGCCTGCCTGATGTCAATGCCCCTGAATTCGCGGATTGGGCACAGCTCCTAAAAATCGCATTCCAGTGCCGACGAGTGATCAATGGGGCTTCGGACATCGCTTTGGAGCAAAGCGTGAAAGTGATTGCCGAATTGTTTTATAAACAGTTCGATTCCGCGACCGCCACTCTGCCGAAGGAAATGCAGCCATGGCTCCAGTGGATTCCTGATCTCGCTCTACGTATGTATCACCTGCAGCTAATCGCACACTCTCTTGAGCAAACAATCGTTGCCACCGCAATGGGAAAAGGCCAAAAACAACCAACTGAATTTACCATTCAGCAGAAGCAACAGGCCATGATGAGCGCTGTGCGTCTTACGCGCTGGGCTGCAAACGAACACTTTCAAGTGCTCCTCGGATTCATGGGAAAGTCAGAGGTGGCAAGACTTTCGACAGGTTCCGACAATACCGACACACAGCGGCTTGAGGAAGGCATTTTGCAGAAGCTCAAAGATAATGGCCCTCAATCACCCCGGGAATTGCAACGCAGTTTCCATGAATTGCGCGCCCAGGCCCGTGATGAGGCTCTCCTCAGGCTCAAAAGCAAGGGGGCGGTGACCAAAGACTCCAAAGGAAGGTTTGAAGTGGCGGCTTAAACGAGGTCAGGCGCTGAATGTCAGCGTGTCAGCGCATGGTAAAACGCCTATTACGCGATGCTGGCTTGGAAGGCGGTGACAAGTCCGACCTCGCGGCTCCGGCCTGCAGAGTTGCCCAATCTGCATGACGCAATAATGACAGCTCCATTGGGAAGACCTCCTCTCCTCCTCCTGCCCAGAAGGGGGGCAGAAAATGCGAGTCCACCCGAATTTAAATGCGTCCTGCTTATGCAACCATAGCCAGCCGTAGAGGTGCTGTTGAAGCATGCACTGCTTATCTCGATTGATAGCTGGGAACGATGGGCTTGGTTGAATTGGCGCTTCTCTGTGCGTCCAGCCAGGTTTTCTTCCAAATGAAAATTGCCATAGCCAGCCAGATGAATGGTTTGCTGCGTTTCCACAACACGAGTGCATAGACGATGCCGCAAAATATGGCGGTCCAAAAGATGACTGGCAGCCAGGATGTGACTGCTACAGTTTCGTATTTTGGAAAAAGGATTCCTGGCTCAACCAGCCTTTGTTCCTGGCTTACAAAGACGAAATTTGAAAGCACCAACACCGAGAGAATGAGGGCCGCGCATGCAGCTGCCAAAGCACATCCGGCATTTGGATGTCTAACAGGCTGTGGAACTGGCGGATAGCCGCCTTGGGTTTGTGCATTTTGATCGCTCATGATTAGCCAGCTTTTGTGGGGGAATGGCGAGGTATTTTTTTGCCTCGCCATTAAACCTGTTGTTGTTATTTCCCGCCCAGAAGGCCTTTGATGGCCGCTTCTCCCAAAAATGAGCCCACCCCAAGAAGGGCATTATTTACGTCCTTGTTGGTCGTCCCTGTGCTTTCGACAATCTCAGCGGATGTGACGGCATTAAGTTTGACATTGTAGGCAAAGCGCAATTTTGTCGTTCCTGTGGGCCTGAGAATCCCCTGCCAGTATAAAACACAATTGAGGCGAAATTTGTTAATGTCTTCATAGCACCTGCTCTGTGTGTCGGCAATCCAGTCCACATCAAGGCTCTCAACCCAAATGCTGATCCCTGCTCCTGCAGGATGAATCGATTTAAACAGGTCCTGAGCACCTGGAATGTCTGTTCCGTCCGCCTGTTTGACAGGATCGTTCAAGCTGGTTTCAAGAACCATTTTGAGCAGGCTGAGGGTGACGTTCGCATTGCAAGGCGCGCCGGCTTTTCGGCTGCCCTCCGGCGCTACACTCCATTCCCCATTTTGTTGCGGCATCCCTCCCTGTGCGTCGATATAATATTCCCCGGACAGTTTCCCATCCTGAACGTCCCCCTGCCACTTGATGATCAGCCCTGTGTAATCTGTGGTATTAAACCGGAATTTCATTCCACTGCGTGTGCCGGCGATTTTTCCTCCGCCTCTCAGCCAGCCGCTCACTGACACGAAGCCACCGAGCTTGCCACCTTCCTCACTGAACACGATCTTTAAATGACCATCAGCGTTTCCTGTCACGTTGTGACACGTCCCCGAGAGAGCCGCCATATCGATAGTGTCGGCGTGTGAAGTGCACAGCCAAAAGCTAAAGATCAAAATCAGGAATGTGGGCGATTTCATAACGGTCGTGTTTCGGTGATTGTGAGCTTTTGAAGCTATTCGCTGCTGCGTATTGGTCGAACGAAGGCACCGGTCGCTGATATCGTTCTGGTCTCCGATGCGACCTGGCTGGTTTGGATCGTGTCACTTCACTGAGCATTCAATTCAGCACTCTACACACGTCAAGCCATTTTGCTCCGATATCGGAGCAATCAAAGGGCCACCACTCCCTACTATTTGCGGCCAGAAACATGGCGCAGCAGAACATCATTGGCTCAGCAGTTCGGCGCATTCGCGTCGAAAAAGAACTGACGCAGGATGCTTTTGCAGCTCGCTGCCAGCTTGCCGGCTGGGACTTGTCCCGTGAAACCCTGTCCAAGATCGAGGCCTGCATTCGTCGGGTGAACGATGCTGAAGTCATGATGCTTGCCAAAATTCTCGGCTGCAAAATCACTGACCTTTTCCCAGCAACCACCAAGGCGGTTCTGCCAGTGCTTCGTCACAGCAAGTGAAGCGTGGTTGACCGGAGTGTGAATGACGCTTCCTTCCGTTCATGTGCGGTCGCCTGAGCTCGTTCGCCACGCTTCAAAGCCTGGCTCTAGGGGCAAGGAACTGGGTGTTCAGCGGCGAAAAAATAGGCCCCACGAAGACCGGCGGTCCGAGGTTCCTGTCGTGAACAATATCTGTCCCACCGATTATGCCGACAGCTGTTTCTCGTGAAGCGGCGTTGTTCTTTTTACTCTCATATTCCTACTTGCCCTGTGGGGCTTGGGGCTGCATACTCATGGGCACAAACCATGCGACTGACCAAACGAGGTGAATATGCGCTGCGCACCCTGATCCGGCTGGGCATTGCCGAGCGCCAGCAGGAGGGGGTCATTTCTGTTTCCACCCTGGCGGAGCAGGAGCATCTGCCGTTCAAGTTTTTGGAGGCCATTCTCTTTGAGCTGCGCACCGCCGGCTATGTGGAAAGCCTGCGTGGCAAGTACGGTGGCACCCGGCTGGCCAAGCCGATGAAAGCCATCAAGATGGGCGAGGTGGTGCGCCTGATCGACGGCAAGCTGGCACCCATCGGCTGCGCCAGTGAGACGGAGTATGAAAAGTGCACCTGCCCGGACGAGACGCACTGCGGCCTGCGCATGCTCATGATCGATGTGCGCAATGCCATTGCCAACATTCTGGACCGTTACACCCTGGAAAACGTGGTGGAGGTGACGCTGAGAAAGCAGCAGGCTGCCAAAAAGACGGCCAAGAAGAAGACGGGACGCGAAAAGCATGCGGACCCTGCGGATGGCTTTCTGGCCACGCTGCTGGATTCGGTGGCTTAGACACACCACAATCTGCTGAAAACGGGGATCATCATCCGTGGTGGCCCGCACTCATGCGGCCTGTCAGCGCTCCGGCGGAGTGGAATCGTCCCGATCCCACACGTTTTAGCATCGCCCAGCGTGTTCGATTCGTCTGTAAACATGCTGCAGGTGTGGGGATCAAGATGATCCCCCTCCGTTGGCTTGTGCTTTTGCTCCCAGACCGGGAGCGCGGCGTGTTTTGGCTGCTATTGTGTCATTCACTTGTCCCACTGCGCCATGCGCTGGGCGGCAGCGTAGGCGGACCAGCCCCATTTGGAGCGGAAGAGCTGTTCCTCATAGGTGAGGCCCCGCTGCAGGCGGGTGTTGGTGTTTGTATCTGACACGGGGCCGGTGCCAGAGGTGGCTGTGTCGGTGGCGGCAGAGCTGGCCGTTGTCTGTGTGGTGGATGGTGCTGCGGAGGCTGGAGTCAGGGAGAGATCCAGGGCCAGGCCTCTGCCGGGTCCGGCGGGCTCATATCCCTGGACGGCCACCTGCTGATTTCCCGACCAGAAGTGATTCGATGGGAGGTGAGGATCGACGGGGATGGCCGGGGCCGCCTGTGCTGCCGAGGCAGGTGCTGAAGCCGGTGGCGGAGATGCCAGCGGGAGTCCGGAGGCCAATCCTGATGAGCGCACGGGCGGCTCTGGCGCAGCGGCGGGTGAGGCTGCTGTTGCCCAGGAGGCCGCCTGCAGGTCCGGTCGTGATTGTGCAGGCACCGCTGGCGCAGGCTGGGGCTTCACGGTTTCAGTCGAGGCGGTGACACGAGATCCCGCAGCGCCTCCAGCCCCCAGGCTCCAGCCGATGAGGCCGGTGGTCAGCACGAGGGCCAGGCCGGCTGCCCATCGGTGCAGCGGGAGGGCGGTGATTTTGGGGGGGAGTCCGATGCGCATGATGCCGGGAAAAAAGGGGGAGAGTGGGCCGGGCGCTCAGCAGACAAAAGCCGTTGTGGATGCGATACCCACAACGGCTGATGTTCCTGAACCAGGAGTTTGAGATTAGTAGAAGGTGGGGATGACCAGACCGCCGTCCGTGTAGCGAGCCACGCGGAAGGTGGAGTCGATCAGGATGCCGCCGCCGTTGGTGGCGTCCACATTCAGGATCTGATCACGCAGCGCATTGGCAAAGTCGCGCACGGTGCTGGCGGCGGAGCTGGGGTCAGCAGCGGAGCCGGGGCGGCGGATGATGCGGTTGTACACCCAGGCGGTGTAGGAGCCGTTTTTCACATTGGCGGCGGAGTAGGGGACGCCGTTGTACCTCAGCGCCACACCTTGATTGGCGGTGGGGATGCTGGCATTGACCACGCTGGCGTTGCCGTCAGAGGGGGTCAGGTAGCCGATGTAGAAGCCACCGAGGGCGTCCGTGTTGCCACCGGTTTGGGCAGCAGCCGTGGAGAGGGTGGTGGTGAGCGTGGGAGCCAGCGTGGCACCGGTGGGGTAGCCGCCATTGCCGATGTCTGTCACGGGCAGGTAGATGGAGTTGCTGGTGCCCACGGGCCAGAGCTGCTGGGAGCCCACCACGCCGCCGTAGGTCAGAGAGCCGGAGACGGTCTGTGGGGTGGAAAAGGTGGGCAGCCAGACGCTGACGGCGGTGGTGGTGCCCAGGCCGAGCTCGGTGTAGGCGCCAAAGCGCTGGCCGGCATCCGTGTTGCGGCCGATGGCGAATACGGTGTACTTTTCATGCGCACTGTCGCCGGTGAACTGGGACAGGCGGATGACGCCGGTGGTGTAGAGCAGCTGGCCCAGCTGGGTGGTGATGTTGGGCAGGTACGTTCCGTTGGCGTAGGTGGCGCCGAAGCTGTTGACCGGAGAGCCGGGGAAGCCGGGGCTGGCGTAGAAGATCAGCGGAGACACGCCCACCACTTCCTCGATGAGGGTGGCGTAGGAGGTGCCGAGGTAGGTGCCCTGGAAGGGAGAGGTGCTCTGGAAGTTCGTGGAAAAACCAAAGTCCGGCTTGGCGACTTCATAGTCGGTGCCCAGCACGGAGGTGTTCGCCGTCGGGTCCGCCACGGCACCGGTGCCGGTGCCATTGCTCACGACATAGCGTGCGTCCAGATTTCCGGCCACGGAGGCCACACCGGCCAGGGCACCTGCGAAGGAGACCTTGATGATGACCGGGTTGCCGTTCCAGGTGCCGTTATAGGCACCGTAGTTGGAAGAGAGGGCATTGGCCGTGGAGGCCGAGGTTGCGTTGCCTTTATTTCCCTGGAAAACCCAGCCGCTGGCCAGGAGTTTGGTGATGGCGGACTGCGTGGCAGCGCGGTCGCCATTGGAGCCGGTGATGCGGATGGTCGTCGTGACCGCAGAGGCGGGCGTGATCATGGCCATGCCGAGCAGGCCGAAGAGAATGGATTTGAAAGCTTTCATAAGGCTTGAAATGAGTTGGAATTAAAGATGGAGTGGGGGATCAGGCGCGGGCGGCTGGGCGGCGGCGGCGCAGGAGCATGGCTGCCATGCCCAGCATGCCAAAGAGCGCGCGGGAGGGCTCCGGCACGGCGGACGTTCCCGTGAAGGTCAGCACACCGCTGTTGCTGATGGTGAAGGTGCCCAGATTCGAGGGTGTCGAAGACGAGTTGAACTGGAAGAGATCCAGCGCCGTGCCTGCGGAACCGTTGGCAAAGTTTCCTTCCAGGCTGCTGGTCGTCCACTGGCTCAGGGTGCCGAAGGCTGTGCCGCCGTTGGTCACCTGATAGTTGTAGCTGGCGGAGTTCAGCGCATTGGTCTGGATGAAGGCCTTGGTGCTGTTGGCGGTGGCCGTGGCGGTGGCAAAGGTGGCCGTCACGGAGGCGATCTGGTTGCGGGTGCCGTTTCTGGCCGTGGTATTCAGCGCAGCCCAGGGAGAGGCAGGCGTGCCCACGGTGGTCTCCGCTTTGGAGGCCCAGATGCTGGCCGGACTGAGGCTGTCCTTGCCAAAGAGGCTCCAGGAGAGATCACTGCGGTTGTACCATTCCGTGGAGCTGCCCGCCCCGGTGCCAAAGGTGGCCACCAGATCCGCCCCGAGGTTTCCGAGCGAGTTCAGGGTGTTGACATTGATGGAGCCTGTGACTCCGGTGAACTGCGAGACGTTGCCAATGTCCACGAGGTAGGTCTGGGTGTTTCCCACGCCGGCTGTGGCGCGCACCGCCAGCACGATGTCTCCATCGCTGTAGGTGATGGCGGCTGATGCAGGAACCTGCAGCACCGCTACGGCTGCCAGCGCCAGGGCCGCCAGCCAAGTTTGCTTGTGTTTTTTCATAGGAATGATGAGTCTGGTTGCTGGAGCGCGGAGAGGCGTCGTCCGGTTTGGCTGCGGATGGAGCTGCGGCGCCGTCTCCAGTGAGGTTGCTAGGGCGGGACGCTCCAGGCAGGAGTGGTCCGGTGTTGATGGATTCTTGGTCTGGCAGGGCTCTTTCCCGGCTGGGAAAGCGGCCTGCCGCATCGGGCCTTCCGTGGTCCGGATCAGCCGCAGCCCCCTGGCGTCAACACCTCAGGAACTAAACTCATACTACGTGAGTGTGATTTAGGTAGCGTTTTAAGTCCACCTGTCCAGTATGATTTTGAAATATTTCCACCCTTCTTTTCAGAGGGCTTTCTGGAGGAATGCCTGCTCCTCCGCCATGAGCAGGCGCGGAGAGATTTTCTCCGCCAGCTGGAAGGCGCGCGCCTGGTCTCCCAGCACGGCCAGCAGCCCGGCGTAAACTGCGCGCTGGCCGGCCTCCAGCACGGCCGTGCCCTGCGCTGCGGCCAGCAGCTCGGCGGCCTGCCGCCTGTCTCCCAGGCGGTAGGCTTTCAGTGCGGAGAGAATGGCGGGCGCGCCGGGGCCGCCTGCCGTGGATGACACCGACTCGATCTCCTCCCCGCGCAGCAGGCGCAGGTAGTCCAGGCGCTGCGCATAGAGAGCGCTGGTGGGGCGCAGGGTGCTCTGCCGGCGTGCGGTGTCCAGCAGAAGGGTGGAGTCTCCCAGGTGCGTGGCCGCCTGCCAGCATTTCTCCAGCATCTCCAGTTCATGCCCGGCCTTGGGCTGTGCCAGAAGCTGGTAGCCCTCCAGGGCCAGCTCCCAGAGCTCCAGATCCTCCGCCACCTGGGCGGCGGCGCGCAGCGGTCCGTAGTTTCCGGTGGCGGCGGCCCGCTTGATGGCCGTCTTGAGCTGCACCTGGGCTTCGTTCATGTCTGGCTGCAGGCGGCTGGCTGCCAGCGCGCGCCACACGGCCAGCCCTTCCTCGCTCATGGGCAGGGTGTGCTGCCGCAGCACCTCGCTCATCTGCTGCCAGCGCCCGGCTTCTGCCAGGGACTGGATGGCGATGGGGAAGAGATCTTCGGACTTCAGCACGACCTCCCATGGGATCAGCCGCTCCAGCATTTCATGCTCGCGCTCGGCGGCCAGCCAGCGTGCCAGCACCAGCTTCACCTCCAGGCTGCTGCTCTGGTGCCGGGCCACGAGGTCCCCGATCTGGCTGCTGCGCTGCGCTGGCTCCAGCCGGAGCTGCGCGGAAAGCACCGCCAGCTGGTCCGCCAGTCCGGCCTCACGGTGTGCCTGCACCTTGTGCGCCAGCTCCTGCACCTGCGGTGGTGTCAGCCCGGGCTGCGCCACCAGGAAACGCATGGCCGCCAGTCCCGCTTTGTCTGTGCGCTCAGCCAGGGTCCACAGCCGTTCCATGCCTGAGGCACGCTGCACCGAGTGCACGCTCTCCGCATCCAGCACTGCTGCCCTGACGGCGGCCAGCGGATCATCCGCCGTGCGTTCGGCGGCCAGATGCTGCAGCTTGAGAGCCTGATCGTCTCCGCCTTCCTGCTGAAGGATGGCGGCCTTCAGTTCCAGGGCCTCCGGCGTGGCCTGCAGGTCTGCGGGCAGTTTTTCCAGAAGGGTGCGCGCCCCGGCCACATCGCCACTGCGCAGGCTGGCGCGCCCGGCCACCCACAGGTCCGCCGGCTCTCTCTGCCCGGCCTCGTGCAGCCGCCGCAGCGCCTGCAGCTGAAAGGCGGGATCCAGCCCCGTCTTGTCCAGATACTCCACCATCACACGCAGCAGTGTCAGGTCATCCGGCTCAGCCTCCCGGGCCTGGCGGATGTTTTCAGCCGCCACGGTCCAGTCCTGCCTGGAGATGGCCTCCCGCGCTGTCTTCAGCAGGCTGGCGCTGCTGGCATGAGTGCGTGCGTCCCAGGCCTTCTTTCCAAAGACAAGCGCCGCCACCAAGAGCACCAGCAGCACGCCGAGAAATTTGACCGAGCTGCCAAAGCCGCCGGGCAGGGTCATCTCTGTAGGCTCCCGGCGGGTGACGGCAGGTGCGGAGGTTTTGTCAGTTTCGTCAGCCATGGCGGTGGGGGTTATTCAGCTCCTGTGTTTTTGCGCTCGTCATCGTCATCATCGCCACCGCCGTAGCCCAGCACCTCGACGGTGATGATGGAGGGCAGCTCCTGGCGCGGCAGCGGCTGCTGCGTCTGCGCGGCAGACTGTGCCATGGAGGCATTGGCGGTGGCGGCGCCCGCGCTGGCGGCGGAGCTGACCGCGCCCATGTTTGGCGCGGAGACCGAGGCCACCGGAGTGCCGGAGGTGGTGCCGCCGGCGACGATGTTGCTGGAGTTCAGCACCTGCACGGCGGCGATGTTCAGATTTCCCGTGGCGCGGATGCCGGCATCGCCTGCATCCACCACACCCACGGGCGCAATGAGGTCCACGCTTCCCGGCGGCACACCTTTCACGGAGGCCAGCACGCCGATGCCGCCGCCCGTGGCCAGGCCTGCGAGGTCGGTGGCCACATTGGCGCTCTGCGGGTCCACGATCACGCGAGTGGGCGGCGCGGCCTGCACCGTCTTGGAAGAGGCCCCGGCGGCGATGTCTCCCGTGCTGGACCAGATGGTGATGTCCCCGCCTTTGAGTGTGAAAATACGCGAGATGCCGAGGTTCACGCTGTCTTTGGCAAAGACGGAGACGCTGCCGCCGGAATCGGTGATGATGCCCGGCGGGGTGAGCGGAGAGCCGATCACGCTGCTGGCCAGCTGCAGACCGCCGCCGGGGGCCAGCAGGCTGATGTCTCCGCCATTGAGCGTGCGGATGTCGCGCGACTGGGTGTTGATGCTGCCGCTCCAGGTGGTACTGGGAAAGAGCGCGGCGATGGCCGCAAAACCCTGCGCGTAGCTGCGGTAGCCTGCGCTGTCCGGATCATTGTAGTCACGCCCGGTGTCCCGCAGCACGCGGTAAAAGATGGCCAGCGCCAGCTTTTTCTGCGTCTCGGCGGGCAGCAGGGAGAAGGATGTGGCGGTGAGCGGCGCGCCCGGAGTGGGAGACACCTCGGCCAGATACTTGGCTCCAGCCGGGCTGAGTACAAAGCCGCTGATGAAGGCGGAGAAATCCATCCCGCTGCCGGTCAGGCTGGTGGCCGCGCCCACGCCTGCTCCGGCGATGATGCTGGCTCCGGCGTAGGGAAGGTAGGGATTGCGTGTGTTGCCGATGCTGGTGATCCCCGCGCCGGTGCCGTTGCTGTTCGTGGCGCCGCTGCCCAGATCCAGATTCCGGCCCGCCAGCACCTCCAGCGTGCCACCGCCGCCGATCTGGATGTCTCCGGCCAGAGGCACCGCGCCCAGCGCGCTGGCAGTGGAGACCACGATATTGCCCGTCTGCGCCGCCAGCAGCCGCAGCGCTGAGCTGGCGTTGTAGGCGCTGATGTCGCGGCCTGCGGCCACGATGCTGGTGTCCTGTGTGCTGGTGTTTTGCAGGTAGAGGGAGACATCGGTGATGTCCCGCGCCGCATAGATCTGGCTCACCTTGGGGGAGAAGAGCATCAGCCCGGAGATGTCCCCTCCGGCGGCGTAGAGCCTGATGGGCTGGGAGTCGCCCGCATGCAGCAGGCCGGCCTTGTGCAGTGTCTGGCGTGCCTCCACCGTGGTGCCGCTGGTGGCGCCGGTCTCGCTGAAGAGCTGGTCGATGGAGGAGAGAAAGCTGCTGCGCGTGGTGGCCGCCTGGGCGGTGACAGTTCCTACCACCGCCTGGTAGGCAAACGGGGTGTTCACTCCCGGCAGGGACTGAGGATTGGCGTCAGACACATTGATGGAGGCCGCGCCCCAGGCGGTGTAAAAAGTGCCTGTCACGGGGGAATACAGGCCGTTGGGCTGCAGGCCGTTGATGCTGGTGCGGGCCAGCAGCTCCAGCGTGCCGGTGGGGGAGGGGGAGAGCGTGATGTTTCCCGCGATGTTGATGCCGCCGCTGTAGGAGGTGGCGCGCAGCGTCGGCGCCATGAGTGCGAGCGCGGTGGCAAAGGGGGTGACCTGGGTCTCGGCCAGGCGCAGCCACGGCTGGTAGTTGGAGCTGGAGCTGTTGGTGCGCAGCTGCTGGCTGGAGGCCCACAGCAGAAGGAGCGGCTGGAAGGTGTTGTTCACGGTGGCGCCCTCCCGCAGCGTCACACTTCCCCCGAGGGAGGACACATTGACATAACTGCTGGCAGCGTAGGTGGAGAAGTAGCTTTTGAGGCGGTAGGTGTTGTTCACGCCCTGCGGCAGCAGCATGGCATTGGCCACCGGGCCCAGCAGCACGCTGCCGCGCGCGCTGACATCAAAGCCCCCCCTGCCCACAAAGAGCGTGGTCGGCAGCCAGGTGTTGGAATCCTGCACGGCATTGACTCCGGTGGTGATGTTGATGCTGCCGGTGGAGCGGGTGGCATTCGTGGTGATCTGGCCTCCGGCAAACAGCGTGCCCTGGCCGCGCTCCACGTAGTAAACGCCTGCGTCGATGTTGTTGCCCGCATAGACCTTGAGGTCTCCGCCGCCCAGCTCCAGCAGCGTCTGGTTCACCGCCAGCGGATTGGCCGTGGTGCCTTTGCTCATGCGCGCATTGGTGGGCGCCACGGCGTCCACATTGGTGATGTTGTTTCCGGCACGCAGGCTCACATTCCCGCCGCCCAGCGCGCCCACGCCTTCAAAGAAGTTGCTGTAGTCCACCCACCAGGAGGTGGAGGTGATGGCGCTGCCAAAGCTGGAGAGATCAAAGGCGCCCGTGGTGGGGTTCACGTAGCCACGGCGGTAGAGCCAGTTATTCGGCAGTTCGCGGGAGGAGCTGGAGCCGGTGCGCTCGATGTTCTGCCCGGCGGCCAGCGTCACATTGCCGCCCGCCACGCCGAAGTACATGCCGTAGCCCTGCTGCGCCGCGCCCAGCTGCGTGGTGCCGCCCGCCTGGCTGAAGGTGGACACATCAAAGGTGCCGCCCAGCGTGGGGTCCGCCACCTGCGCGCCCGCCGTGTAGATGGTGGCAAACTGGTTGGCCAGCTGGATGCTGCGCCCGGCATTGACGTCGATGTCTCCGCTGCCCGTGCGCACCACCTGGTAGAGACCGCGCCCGGTGCCGGAGGTGGCGCTGATCACCGCCGAGGTCACTCCATTGATGCCCGTGGTGGTGATCATGAGGCCGCCGTTTTTGCCAATGATCACCGACCCCGCGCTGCTGCCCAGGGAGGCCAGCGGCAGCGCCTGGCGGAAGTCCGCCGCCAGCACGTCCGCACCGGCGGTGATGCGGTAGGACCACGACTGCGTGTTCACCGGCAGCGCGGTGTTTTGCGCGCTCAGCGGCGCCAGCCACAGCCAGTCGGACTGCGTGCGGGTGCTGGCCAGCGTGGGTGTGAAGCCATCGCTCAGGGCGTTGAAAAAGTTGATGTTTCCAGAGGCGCGCAGCGTCAGCACGCCGGGCGCGCTTTTGGCTCCGAAGCGGAAGCCGGAGAGATCCCAGTCTGCTGCGGTGGTGGTGGCGGCGGTGCCCAGGGAGATGTCTCCGCCGCGATTGACGATCTCCACGCCCGGGGCCAGCACAAAGACGGAGCTCAGCGAGGAGTTGTTGGCCAGCAGGCGGTTCGTCATGGCCGTGTAATTGGCCGAGGTGCTGCCCGCCGCGCCGAGGAAAGTGTTGGCATTCGTCTGCAGCGTGGTGGTGGTGATGGCTTCGCTGGCGATCGCGGTGCTGCCGGCGCGGATGATGGCGTTGGCCTGGTTGAAGCTGTAAAGCCGGTAGCCTTCCACCAGGATGCTGGAGGCGTCGATGATGGTGCCGTTGATCGGGTTCACCAGCACGTCATTGAAGGTGCTGTTCTGCGGGGCGCGGATGTGCAGCCTGCCGCTGAACTGCCCCTGATACGCACTGGAGCCCACGACGGTCTGAGCTCCCGCCACCTTGGCCGCCACGGAGAGATCCAGCGTGGAGCCGGTGCGGATGTCCACCGAGCCCGTGCCTGCCACGCCATTGCGCTGCGTGCCAGACTCCAGCGTGATGTCTCCGCCCTTGCCGGCATTGTTGAAATTCTGCCCCGCCACCGTGAGCAGCGATCCGCTGCTGAGCGTCACACTGCCATTGGCCGCCAGATCAATGCTGCCGCCGGTGGTGCCTGCGGCATTGATCGTGCCGGTCACGGTGATGCTTCCCTGGTCCACCGCCAGATTATAGGTGGAGGCCTTCACCACGCCGTCCACCGTCACGCTGCCGGTGCGCACGCGGATGGTCTGGCTGAGCGTGAAGGAGGCGCTGGAGAGCGCCGCCGCCAGAGCGCTGGTGGTGGGCAGTGCGGAGGTGTCCAGCGAGAAGCTGCCGCTGCTGCCGCCAGCGCCGCCCTGCGCCTGGAGTGTGCCGCTGCTGCTGAAGGTGCCGTTCACCACAGAGACGGTGAGGCTGCCTGCATTGCCCCCGCCGCTGCTGGCCGCCACACTCAGCCCGCCCTGGGCGGTGATGTCCACGCTGCCTGCGTCCGCCGTCAGCAGCACGGAGCCGCCGTCAGAGTACTTGGTCTTGTCAAAAAAGGTCTGCGCCATGCCGGAGACATCCAGCAGCGCGCCCACGCTCACGTTCCCACTGGTGGCACGCACGGAGAGCACGCCGCTGGGCAGGCTGACTGGCGCAGAGAGCGTCACACCAGATCCTGCCATCCCCAGCGTGGCACCCAGGCCCGGTGTGACTCCCACCGGACCGGCGGAGGAGATCAGCGCCAGATTGCCCGAGGCGGCCAGCGTGCGCGCCGCACCTGCGGCGGCGGTGAGCAGCGGCGTCTGCACATTCAGCACGCCCTGCACGGCCACGCCGCCTGCGCCTTCGCCAATGACGCCTGCGGCACCGAGGAAGTTGACGGTGGAAAACTGGTCCAGCGCCACCTGGTTCATGCCCAGGCGCAGGATGCCGGCATTGAGCGTCAGCATGCCAGTGGCGGCGGTCACACTGCCGGGGATGGTGCTGACTCCGGCCTGATTGTTCAGCAGAAGAGTCTGCGCCATGAACTGCGCGGTACCCCCGGCCTGGTTGAAGCCGCGAATTTCTCCCGTGCTCAGGGTCAGGGAGGCCAGACCCGCACTGCCCAGCGTGCCAGTGCCATACACATCAATGGACGAATAGCTCAGCAGCGAGATGGCGCTCGCATTCTGCAGGCTGCTGAGGAAGGCGCTGCTGATCACCAGCCCCGGAGAGGACTGCAGCGTGCCGGGATTTCCCAGCTGGATGCTGATGCGCCCGCTGTTGATGGCATAGGCGGAGGCGCTGACCACCGCCGTGGGATCCAGGGTGGCGGTGCCGGTGGTGTCCAACGTGGCGCTGGTGCCCTGCACCCGTGCATTGGCGCCGATGTTGATGGCGGGGCCGGAGCCGCTGGTGGCACCGCTGCGGGTGAGGGTGGCGGCGGTGCTCTGCGCCACACGGATGAGAGAGCCATTGCCGCTGACGCTGAAATTAGCCGCCGTGCTGGCGAGCGCGCCCGTGGAGATGATCTGCGCATTCGCCGCCAGGGTGATCACTCCCGTGGTGGCCAGGGTCAGGTCCTTGGCACTGAGCGCGGAGCCCGCATTGTCCACCGTGATGCCGGTGCTCATCACCGTAAGGGTGGTGCCGCTGCTGCTCACGGTGCGTTTGCCGCCGATGATGAGGCTCTCTGCGCCAAAGGCGCTGAGCGCCGCCGCATTCAGCGAGATGGTGCCCGGAGTGGAGGAGCTGGCGGCATTGGTGATGGAGAAATTCAGCGGTGCAGCAATGTCGATGTTTGCACCGCGTCCGGCACCGCCCAGAGAGGCGGAGGCCACCTGGCCCAGCAGGCTCATGGACTGCGATGCCTGGAAGAGCAGATAGCCCGAATCCTGCGGCAGCTGCGTCGTGCCGGTGCTGGTCTTGAGGAAGCTGCTGGCGTAGAGCAGCGTGTAGTCGGAGCGCTGGTGGATCACGCTCTGGCCGATGACCTCAAAGCTGCTGGTCAGCGTGGGCACGGTGCGTGTGGAATTCAGGTCATTAAACTGATAGCCTGACACATAGCTGGCACCACCCGGAAGCTCCTGCGTGCCGGTGGGCAGGCTGGAAGTGACAGGCGTGACCAGCACTGCGCCCGGCAGCAGGGCATAGCGTGCGGGCAGCAGCGTGTAGTAGCCTGCTGCCAGAGTGCTGCTGCCGGCGAGATAGATGCGGTCTCCTGCATGCAGCGTGCCATTCACATAGCCGGAGCCGCCGGAGTAGATGAGGTTGGTGGCCACGTTGTTCGGATTGTAGGCTCCGTACGGGGCGGTGTCTGACTGGTAGCCGGGGATCACGGCATAGCTGCCATCTGTGTCCAGGATGTCGGTGGTGCCGCCATTGCCCTCGGTCCAGCGGTAGGCCATCAGATCCCCGCCGCCGCGCAGGTCCACGCTGGCGCTGTTGTTCATGGAGATGCTGCCCGCCTTGATGTTGATCGTTTTCACCGGCAGCCCGCCTGCGGTGATGTCCACGCCGCGCGGGTCGATCCATGAGGTGCCGTCAAAGCTGGCTCCGTAGGGAATGACGATGCCTGCGCCCGTGAGGGGATCGACGGCGGAGACGGAGGTGATGCTGCCCGCGCCGAGCGTGAGCTGCGTCGTGACCGGAAAGGCCAGCGTGGTGCCGGTGAGCAGCTCGGTGGGCGCAGTGCCCGTGCCGTCCCAGCCGAGATTGATCGTGCCGAAGGGCGCGCGCAGCACGCCGAGCTGATTGATCGTGGCGGCATAGAGGCTCAGCGTGCTGCCCGCCGAGAGCGGGAGCTGCCGCAGCCCGCCGGAAAGCTGCGTGGTGATGGAGCCGCCTGCGCCATATGCCACTGCGGTGAACTGCGTGGCGGTGGGCGCGTAGATCTGGCCCGCCGTGAGTGTCAGCGCGCCTGAGACCGCCAGGATACCATCTCCTACCAGATCGCCATTCACCGCTGCCAGCGAGGCGGAGGAGATGTTTTGCAGCGTGAGCGTGCCCACCTCCACATGACCGGCGCTCACGCTGAGGCTGCCGGAGCCGGAGGTGGAGGCCACGCCGGAAAACGGCAGCTGCCCGGCGAGATCCTCCGGACGCACCGGCGGTGCAAAGGCCAGCCCCACCGAGACGGCGGCGGCGCTCAGGCTCACGGCGGCATCGGCAAAGAGCACGCCGCCATCCGCCAGCGTGATGGAGCCGCGCGCATTGATGCTGGTGGCTCCGGAGAACTGCACCTTGCCACCGAGCACGAGCGAATCCATGCCGCTTTGTGCAAAGGCATTGGCGCTGAAATAGCCCCGGCTGATGAGCGGTGTGCCGCCGGTGCTGAGCAGCGTGCGGCCGATGGCCGTGGCATTGGCAGGCAGCGGCACCGGAATGTTCAGGCCGCTCTGCTTGACCTGCAGGGTGGTGTCCAGCACCGGAGGAATGGTGCCTGCGGTGTAGAAGCGGCCCGATGAAAGTGAGAGCGTGCCGCCGAGCGCCGTGGGGCCTCCGGCATTGCCGCGCAGCGTGGCATCGGTAAAGAGCATCTGCCCGCCCTGCAGCGTGATGCTTCCGCCGCTGCTGTCCACCTGCGTGCGCACGGCGTAGAGGCTGGAGACTGGAGAAGTGACACCGCTGCCCGGCGTGGGCTGGCTGGTGACGGTGGGGTCTGTCTGCGCCGGAGTCAGGTCCAGCACGTCGGTGGTGCCGGAGACATCCAGCAGCGCTCCTGCGGCGGCCACGATGTTGCCAGACACCTTGATGTCTCCGCCAGCCAGCACCTGGCCGAGCAGACGCAGGCCGTAGGGATCCGGCACCAGCAGCCGTGTGCCCGCCGCAGAGAGCACGCTCTGCGGGCCGATGAAAACTGTCGTCAGCCCCTGGGTCTGCCCATCGGCAAAGAGCAGCGCTGTGGAGTCATCCCCGCCGCTGATGGTGATGTTTCCTCCGGGGGCGATGATGGTGCCCAGCACGGCGGCTGTCTGCCCCTTGAGAGTCACATGCGCCTGCGGGTCGGTGGTGATGACCGCGCCTGTGTCCAGCACGATGCCACCGCGCACCGCCTGCCCAAACACACCCGGGCCAGCCGGAGCACCCGCAGAGCCGGGCGCGTCAAACTCGATGCTCATGGGGCTGCGCAGGCCCACGGGCTTGCGCACGAGAGTGGTGGCCAGCGTGGTGCCTGCGGCCACCGCCAGGTTGTCTGCCACCGGCTGGATGGTCGTGCCGCTGGCGACGTAAACGCCCGGCAGGAACTGCCCGGACACGCCCGTGGACTCACCGGTGCCGCTGATCTTGTAGCTGGTGAAACCACCCTGCTGGAAGAAAGAGGGCTGCAGCACCAGAGAGTTGGCGCTGAGTGCCGTGCCGCCCACCTGCACCAGCGGGGCGGAGACTGACAGCGTGCCGCCCACGGCCCCGGAGTAGCCCAGCAGCGTGGCGCTGAACTGGGTGAACTGCCCGCCGAGAAAATACGGCAGCTGCGGATCATGCCCGGCCTGGATGGTCAGCGTGCCGGCGTTGCCAAATTTGGCCGTGCCTGCCGCGTTCATGTAGATCCCGCCGGACACATCCAGAATGCTGCCTGCGGCCAGGCTGGCGCTGTAGGCCTTCAGAGTCACCGTGCCGCCGCCGAGCACATGGGCCTGCTGCAGCGCACCTGCGGACAGGCGGTCATCCGTCAGCGTGCCGGCGGTGGTCACCAGGGCGGTGCTGCCCAGCGTGAGCAGGCCGCGCCCGGTGTAGGGAGTGATGACGCTCAAATCTCCCGCGCTCTCCACGGCGGCCAGCTGCTGCGGGGAGATCTCCAGCGCCATGAGTGTGATGCTGCCGCCCGGTGCGCTCAGCTGGCCGAAGATGTCCAGATTGGCACCCGTCAGCGAGAGGGTGCCATGCAGCCCCGCCGTGAGCGCCACACTGCTGGGTACGACGATGCGCCCTTCGGCATTGACCACGCTGAGGCTGCCAAAGCCGGAGGTCGTCAGCAGTTCAGGAGCCAGGGACACTGCAGCCAGACGGCCAGCGCTGAGAGCCGCCAGGGGATTGCCGCTGGCATCCACGCTGAAGGCGGCCACCGGGGTGGGCGCGGTCCCGGATTGAAACGTCACCGTGGGTGGAGTGGGGGAGTAAGGCGTGAGCTGGTTGTTGATCAGCTGCTGGGCCTGAAAGTTGACACTGAACTTGCCGAGGGCCGGTCCGCTGACGAGCTGGTCCAGCCCATAGAAAGTGCTGCCTAGAAAGCTGCCGTCCAGCGCCATGCCCGGCGCCGTGATGCTGAGCTGACCGCCATCTCCTGAATGCAGCAGGCCGGGATCGTAGTAGGAGGCCGCCGGGCTGGTGGAGTGGTAGAAGGTGGTGGCGACATTCCACGTCAGGTCCGTCTGCGTCGTGGAGGGTGAGTAGATACCACTGTATACCAGATCCGGCGTGGCCTGCGAGATGTCGATGATCGTGCCGCCGGTGATGACCTTGGTCGTCTGCACCGTGCCGCCGGTGTAGTTGATCCAGCCTGCGGAGGTGTTGATCTGCGCGCCGTTCTGCACCACCACCGAGCCGCCGGCATTGAGGTTCACGGTGCCGCCTGCGGTCGTCAGCTCGCCGACGGTGCGCTGGATGAGGCTGGCGTAGCCGGAGATGTTTGCCAGCGGCGTGCCCACCCACGTTTTGCCGTTGTAGGTGCCGGTCTCGCGGATGTCCACCGTGATCGTCTGGCCGCGCAGCACGCCATCGCGCTGCAGCGGGGAATCCGCCAGCTCTGCGGCACGCAGTTGCAGGGTGATGAGATTCTGCGTCACCGGTACGTTCACATCCGTGGAGCCCGCCACATTGATCACCGCGCTGGCATCCAGATAGATCTGCCCGCCGCTGAGGACGAAGAGGCTCTGGGGCGGGCTCGTCGCGGCGGCCTGCCACACGCCGGCATTGAGGTTCACCACCGCATTCGGAGCCAGCACGATGGCGCCCGCGCCCAGGTGCACGGTCAGACCCTGCATGTTGATCTGGGAGCGCAGTGCCAGCTCTGTCCCGGTCACGGTCTCGGTGCTGCTCCACTCAGGGAGGATCTGCGTCACGCTGCCCGCCGCCACCTCCACCTGCCCGGTGGACTGCAGCAGGAAGGGTGGGATGTTAGGATACAGCACAGAATCATACTTTGTGTTGGTGATGGCATTGTAGCTGGCCAGCAGGTCGATTCGGCCGTTCAGAGACACCGAGGTGGTGCTGTCGATCGCGCCCGCCTGCACCACGGTTTTTCCCGTCATGGTCACATCGCCGCGCGGTGCCTCGATTTCGCCGGTGTTGGTGGCGGTGCCTGCATACGGTGGGATCAATGAAGCCGGGTCCACCACGGCACCCACATAGACATCCAGGCCGCGCAGGCTGGGATCGCTGCTGCTGTGCGCGACAAAGCCCACCTGCAGACCGGCGGCAAGGATGGTCTGGCCGTCGGGCGTGGAGATGGTGCCGTTGTTGGTCACATTGGGTCCCACCAGCACCACGCGTCCGCCCACGCTGGCATCCGTGGTGGGGGCCTCGATCTGCGCACCGGCCTGCACCGTCACATCGCCGATCTTTCCTCCGGCGGGCGCGGCAGGCGGCGTGAAGCCATTGGTGGGGCCGCTGGTGCCTGCGGGCAGCGCCAGCGCTGAAAAGAGAAACTGCGCATCCGGATTGTTCAGAAGGCCGCGCGAGATGAGGTTCGTATTGATCGGCAGGGAGGAGGCCACCAGCGTGTGCACATCCACCTGGCTGGAACCGCCGAAGATGATGCCGTTTTGATTGATCACATACACCTGCCCGGCGGCCTGGATGGAGCCCAGAATTTGCGTGGGGTTGCCGGTGGGATCATTGATCATGTTGAAGGCGATCCACTTGCCCACATCCGGGCCTCCGGCGCTCTGGTCAAAGGCCAGCGTGGTGTCCTTGCCCACATTGAAGGTCTGCCAGGAAAGCAGCGCCTGGGCGGCGTTTTGCTGCACGGTGACGGTGGTGTGGCCTGCGCTGCTCGTCTGCGTGGGCAGCGCTGCACCTGACCACGTGGCCGTGCCAGCCGAGACACCAGGATCTACCACGAGGCCGCCTGCGGTCAGGCCATTCGGCACATCTGGCAGCCCTGTCGCGAGATGATTGGGCCCGCTGACCGCCAGAGCGCGCGCGGCATCCTGCATGAGCTGCACGTTGTGTGCGGCATCGGCGGCACGCACGAGGATGTCGCTGGCATTGGCGCGTCCCTGATTGACCACCTGCGCTGTGGCCACCGGGTCCACACCGGGCGTGGTGACGGCAGCCGGGCCTCCGACACCGCCGGGGCGCAGCACGTCCGCATGCACTGCCACAGGGTGCAGCGCCACCAGCAGGGAGAGGCAGAAGACGGCGGCGGCGTGCACGGCGGCATGGCGTTTCCTGTGCAGGCGGAGATGGTTGGAAAGATTCATGGCAATGAGGGGGCGGAGGTTCAGTGCGCCGCCCCAGGCAGCACCCGTGCGAGCGCCGTCTGGTCGAGCACGATGGGGTTCTCTTTCAGCAGCCGAGCGAGATAGGCCTCGGTGTTTTCACGCAGGCGCTCGCTGCGTAGCGCGGCACGCAGCCGCGACCGCACCTGGTCCAGTGTGGGGGTGTGGGCTTCGCGCATCTCCAGCACTTTCAGAATGTGCCAGCCGTCATCCAGCCGGATGGGCGGGGAGACAGCTCCGGGTTTCAGCACCGGCATCCTGCCACGGATCTCGGGCTGGATCTGGCTTTCGGACAGCCAGCCGATTTCCACGAGCTTTGGGTCGGCGGGCATGCGGGCTGCGGCTGCGTGGATTTTTTCCTCCGCCTGCTGCTGCGCTTGTGGTGTTGCATCCTTTTCCAGCGGTACAAAAAGCTGCGCCAGCCGGTAGGTGCGCGGCACCAGCAGCGCGGCCTGGCTTTTGGCATAGGCGGCCTTCAGATCTTCTTCATCCGGGTAGTGCGCCGGAGGCTGGGCCACGGATTCCAGAAAACTCTGCGTCAGCGCGGTGTCATGCGCACGCTTCAGCCGCGCAATTACCTCGGGCTCCTCGTTCCATTTGCGCTCCAGCGCCTGCTGCAGCACCAGACGCTGGGCGATGAAGGAGCGCACCACCTGCTCCAGCAGCGTCTTGTCCTCGCGCACGGCCGTGAGCTGGCGCGCATCCAGCGTCTCCAGCGAGGCGCGCACATCCTCCACCGTGATCTCCGCCCCGCCCGCGCGCACCAGCAGCCCCTCATCAGCCGCCGTGGCGGCCGTGAGCATCAGCAGCGGCAGCAGATGGAGCACGCATTTCATGGCCTGGTGGCGGCAGTGGTGGGTGCCGCCGCAGGCTTGGCGGCAGGCTTTGCATCCGGCGCAGGTTTGCCGGTTTCATCATGAAAGGGGCTGTGTTTGTTGTCCTGCAGCTTGTCGGCGTAGTCCTGCACCAGCTCCTTGAGCTTGACCGTGGTGGTGCCGGTGAAAGGCTCGCGCGCCAGCAGCGCCTTGCCGAGACCGAAATTTTTGTAGCGCTCCAGGATCTCGCTGCCGATCTCGTAGAGCTCCAGGTTTTTGCGTTCGCGGTCGGCCAGCTTCTGCTGCAGCTCGATCACGCTCCCGGCGGCTTGGGCGCGCTCCGCCTCCTTGGCCCTGGCCACGGCGGCGGCTTTGTTGAAGCCATCCTTCCATTTTTCCAGCGCCTTCTGGTACTGCGCGTTTTCATTCTCGCGCACCTCCAGCTTGGCGGTAAGCGCGTCGATGGACTTGCGCGCGGCAGCCTGGTCTGCGGCGGCCTGCTTGGCCGAGGCGCTCAGCTTCTTCTTCAGCGCCTCGATCTCCTCGGCCTGCTGCTTGATCGTGACTTCGCTCTGCGCCTGCGCCGCTTGAAGATTCACACGATCCGTCTCTGCGGCCCGCAGACGCACGGCGATGCTTTTCAAGGATTCGCGCAGCCGCTGCTCCGTGGGGCTGGCGTCCTCCGCAAGCAGCGGCGCGCCACTGTTGAGGAACATGAGGGCGAAGATGAGATGGGTGGGTTTCATGATCAGAACTTGGCGTTGATGTCGAACATAAAGATGTCGGACTTGAACTGCGGCCCGGCGATCTGGCTGGCGCTCATGAAGCGCACGGCGGCATTCACCCGGTGGGAGAGCGCCATGGCCGCGCCGACGGTGTAGCCTTCCAGATTGGTGCCGCCGCCGCCGAAATTTTGGTCGTTGAAGCCGTCCACCACGGAGTCGGATTCACGGTGCGTGTAGCCGATGTAGGTCATCCAGTCGCCACGCTTCTGCATGCCGGCGGTGCCAAAGCGCAGGTTGAGGTCCCAGGCTTTGTTGCCTCCGGCAAATCCGTTGGCATCCAGGTTGTTCACCGCCACCGCGCCGGCGGCGGATTTGTTGAAGGCAAAGTTCTGCAGATACTCCGCCAGCAGCGAGATCTGGAAAGGCTCAAACCCGTCGTAGTCGATGCGCGCCGTCACCGTGCCCACGCGGAATGACGAGGCGAGGCCGTAGTACTGGAACTGATTGATGGTGCCGAAGCCGTTGCTGGCATTCGAGATGATCTTGCGCAGGGCGCGGTAGCTGTTTCCCTTCTGCGCAAAGGTCGGGCGTGTGCTGTCGGTGTTTCCAGCATCTTCTGCATTCTGCGGCGCATAGGGGTTGGAGAGCTGCCCCTGCACGTTTTGGAAGTAGTAGTACGCGCTGGCGATCTTGGCATGCCAGTCCTTGTTGATCTTCCAGTCCACGCCCACCTGGCTGGCGTGCAGCCATTTGTCGTGGCTGGCAAACTTGGCCGGCTGGTTGGAGGCCACGTTGTAGTCCGTGTTGAAGATCGGGAAAGTGCCCAGCGTGAGGAAGGGCTCCACGCCTTCATTCACCTTGTAGCGGCTTTTGATCACGATGCCGTCAAAGCCGATGTCATCTGACCAGATGGCATTGGTGGAGAAGAACGGATTGTCAAAGCGGCCGATGGTGAAGGCAAACGAATCGACTGGATCCCATCGCAGGAAGGCGCGGTCCAGCCAGATGGCGTATTTGGCAAACTGGCCGCCCTGCTGGCTGAAGTTTCCACCAGGGGCGGTGTTGGTGCTGCCGAGCGTCTGGTTGCCGGAGACGGGAGAGTTGCTGTCTCCGGTGCCCACGCGCACACCCAGGGTGAAGTTTTCTCCGAGGTCCACTTCCGTGCCCAGGCGCAGACGCATGCGGATGCGCTCGCGGTTCTGGTTGCTGTTGAGCTGCGGGGCAAACTGCTTGCTGCTCGTGTCGTAGGGCTGCCCGCTGTTGATGACGTTGAAGTTCGGGAAAGCGCCGCTGACATCATTGCCGGAGGGAAAGCTGTCGTACTCATACCGCATGCGGAAATCCACAAACGGCTTCCACGCGCTGACCCACTCCGGCAGCAGGGTGGGGGCAAGGATGCCGCCCTTTTTGGCCTCCAGCACCAGCTCGTCTTTGATCTGGTCGCGCAGCTCCTTCTTCACAAATTCCGGCACGTAGCTGACACGGATTTTTTCACCGGTGGCATCCGTTCCGGCTCCCGCGCCGCCTGGGGCTCCTGGCAAGGGTGTACCCGTGGCGAGCGCGATCTCCTGCGCCGCCGCCTTGCGCTCGCGGCGTTTCGCCTTGGCGGCGGCCACATCCGCCTCGGCCACGCGGAAGAGATCTTTGGCATCCTCCGGGCTCATCATACCACGCTCTACCATGCGTTTGACGAGGTTGACGGCCAGGCTCTCCGCCATGCTGGGCTCATCATCCTCTTCCTCCACCGGCGGGGGCGGGGTGGGGGCAGCCGTGGGCACCGGCAGCCCGTTGCTGTCAAAAAGCTGGCTTGGCGGCAGGTCCTTGAGGCTGGGGCCTGCTGCGGCAGCGCTGGCTTCTGCGACCGTGATCTTGGCCGGCAGGGGCAGCGCGGCATCTGCCTGGGCTGCGGCGGTCGGGGCAGGGGAGGCGGGCGCATTCTTTCCGCTCGCTGTTTGAGACCACGCCGAGGCAGTGGTCAGTGACAGCAGGCCGGGAAGCACCAGGTGATAAATGCGTGTGTTCAGCATTGGGAATAAAGGAGCGCGTGGTTTCATGCCTCAGTTCGGCTGGCGCGCGGACAGGCGCAGGTTGATGGGCATGGGCATGTCAGAGGGGGGCGGCTCATTGAGCACAAGCCCGGCGAGCACTTCGTTTTCGATGGCAGCGTCCACTGACTTGCTGCCAGTGCTGGAGCGCAGCCTGACACGGGTGATCCGGCCGCTGGAGTCGCTCCAGATGCGGACCACATTGGAGAATCCGGCATTGCGTGTGAGCGGGTGGGAGCGCAGCGCATCGGCGATGCGGTTCTGCACCTGCCCGGCGTACCAGCCCCACTTGGAGCCGCCTTTGCCGCCGCCGCCAGTGCCGCCGATCATGCCGCCACCTCCTCCGCCGCCCAGACCAAGGCCGCTGCCGTCTCCACCACCGATGGCGGTGCCCAAAGGTTCATCGGCGGGCTTGTCCGCAGGCTTGTCGTCGGGCTTTTGTTCGTCAGGCTTTACTTCCTCCTGCGCGATCATTTCCTCCACCTTCTCCTCAGGCGGGGGCTCTTCCTTCTTCTCTGGAGGTGGTGGGGGCGGAGGGGGAGGCGGTGGCGGAGGCAGGGAGATGGAGATCACCTCCAACTTCCGCTTGGGCGCAGCCTTTGAAGGCGTGCGATTGGCCAGGAAATAGCCGCCCACTGAGAGCACCAGACCGCCGATGATGATGAGCACGAAGTTCCGTTTGAAGAAGCCGGGTTCTTCATCTTCTTCGTTTTCTATGTGAGGAGATGGCATGGTGTAGTGGTTCCTGCTGGTTTGGTCAGCGTTTCGCAGCCTGTGTGGCCAGGCCGATGTTGGTAAACCCGGCACGGCCCACGGCGGTGAGCACGTCCATGATGGTCTGGTACTGCGTGGCGCTGTCTCCGCGCACCACGATGGGGGAGTCCGGTGTGGCGGCCTTGATGGCCTCCAGCTTGCTGGCCAGCTCGTCCAGAGTCACAGCGGTGGCGTTGAGCTTGATGTTCCCCTGGTTGTCCACGGTCACAGCCTGCATCTTCGGCCCTTCAATGGGCTTGGAGGTGGACGGACCGCCACGTGGCAGGTTCACCTTCACGCCCTGCACCCCGGCGGTGGTCATGATGATGAAGATCAGCAGCAGCACCAGGTAGAGGTCCACCATGGGCGTGACGTTGATGTCATCGTAGGATTTGCTGTCGGCCTGCATATGAGGTTACTCCTTGTAGTGTTCGGCCATCTTGGTGACGAACTCGTCGATGAAGGTCTCCATGTTGGAGACCACGTCCTTGATGCGTGAGCTCAGGTAGCTGTAGATGAACAGCGCCGGGATGGCGACAGCCAGGCCGGCCACCGTGGCAAGAAGAGCGCCTGCGATACCAGGAGCGATGGAGTTCACCTCCACTTCACCGCTTTTCGCGATCACGGCGAAGGTGATCATCACACCGATCACGGTGCCGAGCAGGCCGAGGTAGGGGCCACCGGCGATGCCGATGGTGAGGAAGACCAGTTTGCCATTGAGCTTCTGCACCTCGCGCACCATGCCGCCGTGCAGCGTGGCCTTGATGGCCTGGATGGAGCGCCCGGAGAGGCTGAGCACCTGGGTCGTTTTCTTTTGTGCAGGATCAAATGTGATCTGCCGGAAAGACTTCATGCGGTTGCTGATCTCCTGCGCGCCCAGGTGGTAGAGCTGATACAGCGGGGAATGGTACATGAGCTTCTGCACCTTGCCGCTGACACTGCCGCCCAGGTTTTTCACGCTCTCGGCGTCTTCGGTGTCGATGGCGGTCAGGTCGCTGGAGATTTTTTCCCAGCGTTTCATGAATTCGGCGGAGGCCTTCTCAATCGTGTTGAGATAGATCACTTTTCCCACTGCAATGCCCCAGCCCACCACGGCCAGCAGGGTGCAGAGGAAGATCACCACCCAGCCGTCAAAGGTCAGGTCTTTGGAAATGTCCGAGATGAGGGTGAGATGCTTCATGATCTCGCCCTCTTCTTCATGATCGGAGGCTTCCTCAGAGCCCAGCGTGACGAGCTTGGCCGCATCCGAGGTGCTGCCCTGGTTCACCGCAGCAAAGCGGATGAATCCAGCCGGGCGTGCGGTCTTGGCGATCTGCAGTTCGTCAATTTCTCCCGTGAAGCCCACGAGATCCGTGGTGGTGCTGTCCTTGTCGATCTCCACCGGAGTCTTGATGGAGGGAATGGCAGCACTCACGGCACCGTAGGATTTGCCATCGAGATAGACGGTGATGGTGCCTGCATCTGCCACTGCGGCGATGTGGTGCCAGCCACCTGCGGCGATGGGTGCGCCGTCGCTGCTGCGCTGCTTGTTCACTTCCACAAAGGGAATGCCATTGTTCAGCCCGAGGATGAAGGCATTCGCGCCATCGCGGCGGCTGATGATGACCGCATTGGGCTGCAGCGCGCTGGGCTTGACCCAGACAGAGACGGTGAGCGGAGCACCGGGGGCAAACTCAGGCAGCGGAGGTGCGGGCACCTTGATGGGGGCCTGGCCAAACACACGTAGCCCCGCGCCGATGAGGGAGCCCGCCGCCGGAGCAGGTGCGCCTTCGGCATTGGCACCGGTGGGAGAGGAATCCTTGCCGGAATCTGTGAAGTGATAGACCAGCGTGGTGTTGGCCTCATAGGTTTCCTTGGCAGCTTCAGGTGCGGGAGCTTCACCATTGCCGTAGTAGAGCCAGATGGTGCTGGCAGCGGCGGGCTTGAGGTCCGGCACCTGCACCCAGACGTAGGCTTCATTCAGCAGTGCGTCCCACTTTTCCACATGGTGCTTGAGCACCGTCTTGTGATCGTCCGCCACAAAGCGCAGGTCTCCACCGTCCTCCCTGGCGGAGAGAAATGAAAACACGCCTTCGTGCAGGCGCACCAGCACGGCGCTGGTGCCGATGGGCTCGGCGATGGCGACGCCCTTGCCGCTGGTGTCAATTGTGATCTCCTTGCGGAGGGTCCACTTGCCGTCTCCCCACCAGTTTTTTTCAGCCGAGAGCGCGGAGGCTGTCAGCAGCAGAAAGAGGACGAAGGATTGCAGAAGGCGTTGGTTCATGCGCGTTGGGTTTGAAAAAGTGGAGATTAAAAATCCGCCCAGAAACGGATCGTCACGAGCACCTCGCCGGTGCGTGTCACCCCCTGGGTGACCAAGGGCACGCCGACATCGGCGGAGCCATTCAGATGGCCGAGCAGGTGGAAGCGGCTGCCGCCTCCCACGCTGAAGAGGTCAAAGGTGGACTGCTGCCCCGGCAGTGCGTTCCGCATGATCAGACGGCCGCCATCGGCGAAGAGGTGAAAGCGCCAGGAGTCGCCACCGGCGCTGCTGTCTTTGCTGCTGTTGATCAGAGATGGAGAGCGCAGCTCCAGCGTGCCAAACGCGCCGCTGTCTCCCAGCACGGTGGATTCGAGGTAGCCGCGCACCGTGGCCAGTCCGCCGCCCGCGAGCTGCTCATTGTTGATCAACGGGCCCGAGCCTGCCTGCCCCTGAACTTTGCCATAAGCCTCAAAGCCGCCCGGCAGCTTTTGTGTATGCGCGAGATCGCTGCGATAGTAGAAGAAGCCTTCATCCGCCAGGTAGCGGCGGCGGCTGAAGCTGGCCTGATCGCTGCCGAGTCCGCGAAGGGCGAAGACGATGCTGTTGTTGAATTCCGTGGTTTGCCTGGCCGCTGCCCAAGTCGCGGAATGGCTCAGGGTAAAGGGGAAGTAGGTGACCGGTGCGGAGGTCTTGGCCCCTGCCACGGTGATGTCCTGCTCAAACCTCTTGTAGTCCATGCCAAAGCTCAGGTTTTGATAAAAGCCCTGCTTCTGCGGCAGGGTGAAGAGCAGCCTGGCCCCCAGCACCTGGCCACGGCCCGCCACAGCGGCACCGCCCAGCGTGGACACGTCGCTGTCCTGCTTGGAGCCCTGCAGCAGCACGCTCACGTTTTCCCATTCAGGAATGCGTGCCAGGTAGAATCCGGAAAGCACCCGTGCGTCATTGGGGCGCTCAGGCGCGATCTGGTAGCTCAGGCCCAGCGAGTGCCCCAGCTGCCAGAGATTGTCATAGCGCAGGGAGGCATTGATGCGCCACGGGGTCGTGTTGTTGTTGTGGCGGTTGTTTACCTCCAGGCTGCCGTGGAGTGGCGCCTTGTCCTTCACATCCAGGTCAATGTCCACCGTGCCAGGGCGGGCTCCGGCGCGCAGTGCAGGAGTCACGCGCAGGTCTGCCTGCCGGTTCAGCGCCAGGATGTCATGGTTGATCTTGTTGAAGTCAGGCAGGGTTCCCTCAGCGAGAGAGGGCGCCTTGCGCTTGATCTGATCGGGGTCGAAATACCGGGAGCCATGCACGCGCAGGCGTCCCACCACCGTCTCCACCACCTGCAGCAGCACCACTCCGCTGCTGGCATTCTGGCGCGGGATCTGTACAGACACCGTCTGGTACCCGTGGTCCTTGTAGGCTTTCTCCAGGGCAGCGCGCGCTTTTTCCACGTCGTCTGCCGTGCGTCCTGGGCCGAGGTAGGGGTACACCGCCTTCTCCACCTCCATGCGGGGCAGATGCTTCACCCCTGCCACCTCATACTCCTGGATGTACATCCGCGGCTGTGGGGCGGCCTGCTCCCCTGACAGACGTGTGATGCCTGCAAGCATGCACAGAACCACACCGGAAAGGCGTGGCCACGCGGGCATGGGGGATGGTTTTTGCGCTGGGGTCATGATGGGACGGGCTCCGTGGACGGCGGTCGCCAGTTCAGCACACCTCTGCGTGTCTGCGGATGGTGCCTCTCTGGTCAGAGATGATCTGCACGCCTCTGGCGCGCGGCCGCTGGATACGCATCCTCACAGCCTTTACCATACTCTTATGATGTAGATTAGGAGCGCATGATTTTATCACTGTCGAGAGAAAAGTGACGGATTTGGAGCTGTGAAAATAATTTTATTCATACTTGCATAGTGTATATTCGAAAATAATACATCCGTCGTGACTGCTATTAGAGCCCGCTCACCGGCACGCCCATCCGCAAACCCCAGCTTCCTCCCGAAAGCCATGTCCCATCAGCCCGCAGAATCCGAAGTCGATTCCTGGATCGAGATCGTCAGACAAAAGGTGTCCGCACTGCGCTTCGGCTCGGTGCAGATCATCGTGCACGAGGGCCGCGTGACGCAGGTGGAGAGCACGGAGAAGACAAGGCTGGCCGCAGACAGCACCCCTGCGCAGGTCAAAAAATAAGCCGCCGCCGCCACGCTCCGCTTTTTCCAGCCGCAGCAAAGCTGGATCCAGGAAGCTCTCCCATCCGGAGCTCCGAACCTTTCCTCCTCCTCCCATCTCACAACACTCAAATATGAACAGACGCGACTTCCTCAAACTGAGCACTCTGTCCGCCGCCGGAATCACGGCCTGTGGCAAACAGCCCGTGGATCCCAAGGCACCGCTGCGCTTTGGCCATTTCCCCAACATCACCCATGTGCAGGGGCTCGTGGCCCACCAGCTCAGCCGGCAGGGCAGGGGATGGTTTGAGCCGCGCCTGGGCGTGGGAGTGGAGTGGTTTGTTTATAACGCCGGGCCTTCTGCCACGGAGGCCATCTTTGCGCACTCGCTGGATGTGACCTACATCGGCCCCAGCCCGGTGCTCAATGCGTATGCCAAATCCCAGGGCACCGAGCTGCGCATCCTCTCCGGCGCGGCCACCGGAGGCAGCGCGCTGGTGGTGCGCCCTGCCGCAGGCATCAATGCGCCTGCCGATTTCAAAGGAAAGCGCATCGCCACTCCGCAGCTGGGAAACACGCAGGACATCCAGCTGCGCTCCTGGCTCAGCGACCACGGCATCAAAGTGACGCAGACCGGCGGAGAAGCCACCGTGCTGCCCACGCAGAACCCCGATCAGCTGGCGCTGTTTGTCAAAGGTGACATCGATGCCGTGTGGACTGTCGAGCCCTGGGTCTCCCGCCTCGAACTTGAGGCCGGTGGCAAAATCTTTGAAGAAGACAAAGGCACCTTTGCCACGCTGCTGGCCTCCAGCGCGGCCTTCGTCACCCAGCGCACCGATCTCGCCAAAAAGCTGGTCGTCGCCCACAGCGAGCTGACCGCCTGGATCAAAGAAAACCACGCTGAAGCGCGCGAGCTGGTCAAGGCGGAGCTCAAGGAGCTCACCACCAAGGCTCCTAGCGAAGCCCTGCTGGACCGCTCACTGCCACGTGTGGTGCTCAGCACCGACGTCTCGCGCCCTGCGCTGGATGTGATGGTGGAGTCTGCCAAGAAGGCCGGCTTCCTCCACGACATCCCTGCTCTAGACGCCCTGCTCCCCAAGCTTTGATCCAGCGCCCACTCAATGACATTAGCTGACGAATTAAGCAATCCGCCTCCCGCCAAGCTCCTGGTGCAAAACGTCTCCAAGACCTATCAGGGAGCGCGGCAGACGGTCACGGCGCTGCAGGACATCAATCTCCAGGTGGCCGAGGGGGAGTTTGTCTGCCTGCTGGGCACCAGCGGCTGCGGCAAGAGCACGCTGCTCAACCTCATCGCGGGGCTGGAGCAGCCCACCAGCGGCAGCATCTATGCCGACGGCCAGCCTGTCACCGGCCCCGGCCGTCAGCGCATGGTCATGTTTCAGGAGCATGCCCTCTTCCCCTGGCTGGATGTCATGGGTAATGTGCTCTTTGGCCTCAAGCTCAAACCCGGGCTCACAGACTCCGACCGCGAGGAGCTGGCCATGTACTATCTCAAGCTCGTGGGGCTGGAAAAATTTGTGCATGCCAACATCCACGAACTCTCCGGCGGCATGAAGCAGCGCGTGGCGCTGGCGCGGGCGCTGGCTCCCAACCCACGCGTGCTGCTCATGGACGAGCCCTTTGCGGCACTCGATGCCATGACACGCGAGCAGCTCTACGCCGACCTGCAGGACATCCAGCAGAAGCGCTGCAAGACCGTCGTCTTCGTCACCCACAATGTGCGCGAGGCCGTGTGCCTGGGAGACCGCGTGCTGCTCTTCTCCCCGCGCCCAGGCCGCGTGCACTCGCAGTATGTGGTCAAGCTGCCGCGCCAGAGAGACATCAATGACGTCGCCGTGGCGCAGATCGCCAGCGCCATCACGGTGGAGCTCAAGAAGCACTCAACCCCTTTGAACTCATGAAAAGGGCGCTTTCTTCAGTCGCATTCTTTGCCGTGGTCGTCGCCCTCTGGGAGGCCGCCTCCCGTGCGGGCTGGTGGTCTCCGGTGCTGGTGCCTTCGCCATTGGCCATCGGCAAATACCTGGCCACCACGGTGGCGGATGGCACGCTGTGGTCCGCAGGCGTGGTGACCATGACGCGCCTGGGCATCGGCTACATCATCGGCCTGCTGCTCGGCATTCCGCTGGGGCTGCTGACGGCGCGCTTCCGCTTTGCCTCGGACACGCTCGGCGTGCTCGCCCTCGGACTTCAGACGCTGCCCAGCGTGTGCTGGGTGCCGCTCTCGCTGCTGTGGTTTGGCCAGACGGAGAGCGCCATGCTCTTCATCGTCATCATGGGCACACTGTGGGCGGTGCAGCTGGCCACAGACCACGGCATCCGCCAGATCCCGCCGATCTACCGCCGTGCCGCCACCACCATGGGCTCCAGCGGCTTTCACCTGCTGTGGCATGTGCTTCTGCCCGCCAGCCTGCCGCACCTCGTCAGCGGGATGAAGCAGGGCTGGGCCTTTGCCTGGCGCTCCCTCATGGCGGCGGAGATCTACGTCACGGTGCTCACCGGTTTTGGCCTCGGCCATCTGCTGCACTACGGGCGCGAGCTTCAGGCCATGGATCAGGTGGCTGCCATCATGCTGGTCATCATCGTGGTCGGTTTTGTGGCGGACAAGGCTTTGTTCAGCCCATGGGAACGCTTCCTGCGCAAACGCTGGGGACTGGCTTGAGTCCAGGCACATCATGCTGCTTTTTCTTCTCTTCATCACGGCTGCCGTGCTGGCCGTCTCGTGCCTGTGCTCCATGACGGAGGCCGTGCTCCTCAGCCTCAATCCCCTGGACCTGAAGCTGCAGGAAAAGAAGGGCGTGCAAAACGCCGCGCGCTGGCTGGCCATGAAAAACCAGATCGAGCGGCCCATCTCCGCCATCCTGGTGTTTAACACCCTGGCAAACACCGGCCTGGCCACGCTGGCGGGCGCGGTCTTCAGCAGCATCTACGGCGCCGACTGGCTCTGGCTTTTCTCCATCATCATGACGGCCGCCGTGCTCTTTGGCGGGGAGATGGCCCCCAAGATCCTCGGCGTGCATCATGCCGGCCGCCTCGCGCCGCGGCTCATCGGCCCGCTCAGCGTCATGCTCTGGCTCTGCCACCCGCTGGTGCTGCTGATGGAAAAATTTTGCGAAAGGCTCAAGGCGGGCTCCGGAGACCGCCGCAGCCAGAGCGACCACATCATGGACATCATCACCCTCGTGCAGTCGGCACGTGCGGAGCAGCTCCTGCACAACCATGAGGAGATCATCATGATCCACGCCGCCACGCTCGGTGCGCGGAGGGTCAAGACCGCCATGGTGCCGCATGATTCAGTGAAGATCTTTGACCAGCGCAAGACGCTGGCCCAAAACGTCGCGGATCTCGGCCCCAAGCTGCACCGCAGCTATCCCGTGAGCCCGGACGGCAGCGCCCTCAACATCAGCGGCTACATCCGCGTGCGAGAGCTCTTTGTGCAGAACCTCCAGACACCCCAGGCCCGCTGGACCGACCTCATACGCCCGGTGCTGCACATCGACAGCAAGGCCTCTCTCACCCAGCTGCTCACGCTCTTCCTGGAGCGCCACGAGATCGCCTCTCTCGTGGATGACGCGCACGGAGAGATGTGCGGCTGGATCACCATGGACGACGTCATGAAGGTGCTCATGGGCGCGCGCATTTAATCCGCGCGGCTGTTTTTGGCGCTCAGAGATTTGTTCCAGAGCTCTTCCAGCTGATGGAGGGCCGCAGGCGTAGATTCCTGCTTTGCCTGCCTTCTGCCCGCCCCTGCGCTGCGTTTTTGCATGATGATGAAGGCCGTGGTCAGGGAGATGACCAGAACAGTCAAGAACACGGATCTGACAGCGGCCCGCTTCTCCGGATGAAGCCTGGAGCGCACGCGACGGGGGGTGATGATCGGCTGGAATTCCTCCGGCGCGTCTGTCTGCGTGGTGTTGGTGCCTTTGAATTTTTGCGCCACTGCCATCCGTGGCAGCCCAATGGGTGGAAAGGAGTCTCTCATGTCGAAGACGATGTTTGGCTGGCTGGGCTGAAACCGGGCAGGGGCACCGTTCAGCAGGGTCGATGTGGTGGCTGTTCTGTTCATAAGCAGGGGGGGAGGTTTGCCGGATGAATGATTCTTGAGATTCATGCCCGCGTGGCTTTCCGCCACGGTGCGGGATCTGTTCATGGTGGACTTGCCTTCCTTGGAACGGATCGGAGCTTTCAAGCGGCGTGGACGCCTGCCCTCTTTATATCACACTCACGAAGTAGGGTATAATTTCCACCAGGTCATCTGTCCAGCACATGTTTGAAAAAAGACGGTTCGAAAAAAATGATTTAAATCCTATTGACCCAATATGAATTAAAGGCATCATGCATTACCGACTCATGACATTGGGAGGCGCGCGGCCTGCGTGCCACGCTTGTTCAACCTCTTGCTCGAATCCCATGTCCTCCTTCAAACACAAGACATCCTTCCGTCCTGCATCCAGGAATCAGCACGACCGCATCCAGCCTGACGAATTCAGCAAACGCTTTCACTGGCGCTTTGTGCCGGGCTCCAAAGCCGCGCTGGAACTTGCCTATGATCCGGATCATCAGGACGACCTTGAAATTTTGCCTGCATCCGTGGTTGGACGTGTGCGCCGCAAGGCGTGAACTAAAAGCAGGCAAATCGTGGTAGAGGCGGCCCCTCATTTTTTCAGGTGGGCTGAGGGGCCGCCGATCCACCGCCGGCACCTGCTGTGAAGCAGGTCTTTATGCAACCGGCGGCAATGATCCGGCCCGGCGTGCCCAGTGCGCGCCGGGCCGGATTTTTTTCAGGGCGCAACTCTCTGCCTGGCCAGCAAGTCTCTCCCTTCTCCCGCAGTCCAGGCATGCTGCGAGAACGAGACCTTCTGTCCCGGGTGCGTAAGGCACCATGGGATGAGCGGCTCAAATTCAACGCAAAAATATCTAAATCCTACTGGACAAAAAGGATTTAATTTATTAAATCACACTCATCCTATAGGATATGCCCGTTTCATGCGGTGCATGAATGCCTGATCCGACAAACGGAAAGTTCGTTCGACTGGAATCCGTGCAGCCCGCCGCTCTCGGCGAGACCACGCCAAAGTCATGCCCCGGCATGACGCCCAAGCGACACGCCCTTTGAAATTCCGCGCTGCTTTGCAGAGGCGGAATCTCTGATGACATGTGCGCCGGCAGACGGGGCTATCAGGCAGGTTTTTGTCAGGCGTGCGGCAGGGTTTCCAGCAGTGCCATTCCCCATGTGTGCCGCCTCCCTCCCCCCCGGCGGCCTCCTGCCCAAAACCTGCCCGCGCACACCGCACCTCCCCCAAGGCTGCGCGGGCTAAAAAAAGCCCCATGAAACTGCTGTCCCTACTCTCTCGTCTGCTAAAGCGCTCGCGCGGCTCACCTGCGCGAAGGCCGCGCCGTCATCGCATCATCACGCCCCTGACCTTTCTCTTCGCCTTGGTGCTCATGGCGCCTGCTGCGTGGTCGCAGACGAATTACTGGGATCTTAACGGAACGAACGGCGGGGCCGGTGGTCCCTCTCCTGCGGGCAGCTGGAACCTCAGCCAGTCCACCTGGAATAACAACATCGGCACAGGCACACCTTTTATCTGGGCAAACACCGGTCTGGAGAACGCCGTCTTTTCCGCCGGTGCTGACGCCACAGGCAGCTACACCATCACGCTCAATGCGGGAACCGCCATCAAGCTTTCCTCACTGCAGCTCAGCACCGGCACGCTCACTCTCGCCGCTGCCAGCGCCAGTGATCTGCTGGACTTCGGCAGTGTGAATGGAGGCATTTTCACCGCCTCGGGTGCATCGCTCACCATCAGCGCCGTCGTCAATGGCAGCGCAGGCATCACCAAGAGCGGGGCAGGGGCCCTCGTGCTCGCGGCCACCAATGGCTACAGTGGTGCCACGACGGTGAATGCCGGCACGCTGACGCTGGATTTCAGCCAGACCACCTCCCCGCTCACCAACATCATCAACTCCGCATCCAGCCTGGCGCTGGGAGGGGGAGCGCTCGTGCTGAACGGCAAATCTGCCGCCACCATCAGCCAGACCTTCAGCAGCCTGGCCGTGAATTCCGGAGCTGGTGTCATCACCTTGAATCAAAACTCCGCCACCAGCCTCACGGCGGCGCTGGGTGCCATCACCCAGAGCGTGGGAGGCACGCTGAATTTCAGCGTCGTCCCGCTGGCCAGCGGCATCGTGGCCACCAGTTCAAACACGCTGGTCAATGGCATCATCGGCCCCTGGGCCACGGTGGGTGCGGGTACCGCCACGCAATATGCCACGATCAGCGGCGGCAATATCGTGGCCTATGCCGGAGCCACGGCCGCCACGGCAAACCTGGCCAATGTGACCACGGCCACCACCAACTACACCTACTCTGCTGCAGCCACGCTGGCGGGTGCACGCACGGCCAACACCCTGCAGTACACTGGTGCCGCCACCACCACCGCGCTGGCGGCGAATACGCTGACGCTGAACGGCCTGCTGCAGACTGGCACGGGCACGCTGACCATCAGCCGCACCACAGGCGGGCTGCAGATCGGCAGCACCAATGAACTCGTCATCCTCGGCCCGGGATCTGTGACGATCAATGCGCCCATCGCCAACAACGGCTCCAATGCCTCCTCCCTCACCTACAGCGGCACGGGCACGCTCACGCTCGGCACCGTGGTCAGCACCTACACCGGCACCACCACGGTAAACAGCGGCACGCTGACCCTGTCCCTGGCCAATGTGCTCAACAGTGCCTCTGGCATCGTCGTCAACAACGGCACGCTCGGCATCGGCACCACCGCCCAGAGTGTGAACTCCGTCAGTCTCAAAAATGGCAGCATCACCGGCACCACGGGCACTCTCACCAGTGCCAGCGCCTTTGCGCTGGATGCAGGCAGCGTCTCCGCCATTCTCGCTGGCAGTGTGGGGCTGAACAAAAACACCAGCGGCACGCTGACACTCTCCGGCGCAAACGCCTACACCGGCGCTACGACGATCAATGCCGGCATCATCAATTTCCAGAACGCCGCCGCCTTCGCCACCAGCAGCGCCATCACCGTGGCCTCCGGGGGCACGGCTCAGGTGCAGGGTGGCATTGCAGGCGGCAGCCAGGCGCTCAGCCTCGCAGGCAGTGGCGCAGCCGGAGCCACCGGTGCGCTGCAAAGCGTAAGCGGCAGCAACAGCTATGCTGGCCTCATCACGCTGGCGGCATCGGCCACCATTTCATCAGACACTGCGGGCAGCACTTTCACCCTCAGCAATACCGGTACGATCACTGGCAGCGGTTTCACGCTCACGCTGGCTGGCGCTGGAAACGGAATCATGGCCGGCAGCATTGGCACTGGCACGGGCGGGCTCGTCAAAACGGGATCCGGCACCTGGACGCTGTCCGGCTCAAACACCTTCACCGGTGCCGCCACCATCAGCGGCGGCCTGGTGCTGGACTATACCACCCAGAGCGGCAGCAAGCTCAGCGCCACCGCCAGCCTGACCCTAGCCGGTGCCCAGCTGACCCTGCTGCCAAACGCATCCGCTGACACCACGGAGACCGTGCTCAGCACATCGCTCAATGCCGGCAGCAGCACCATCGCCCTCAGCAACAACAGCGCGGGAAACAACGCCACGCTCAACCTCAACGCCATCACCCGCAGCAGCGGCTCAACGCTGAACTTTGCCTACACAGCCAACGGCAGTGGCACTGTCGGTGCCACCACAGACACCACCAACACCAGCGGCATTCTTGGCGGCTGGGCCACCGTGAACGGTCGCGACTGGGCGGTCAACTCCATCAACGGGGCGGACGGCCTCATCACAGCCCTCGCCACCTACACCTCGGACACCTTTGCCACAGCGAACAACACCGACATCACCATCACCGGAGCCAATCCCGCCAGCGGCACGGCGCTGACCACCAACTCCCTCCGCTTCAATCAGATCGGGGCCAAGACTCTTGCGCTCGGCACGGCCGCCAAGACGATCAACTCCGGGGGCATCCTGATCACCTCCGGCGTGGGAGCCTACGGCACCACCATCAGTGGCAGCAATCTGCGCGCCGCTTCGGGTGCGGATCTCATCATTCAGCAGTTTAACCCATCAGGCACTCTCACCATCAGCGCCGTGATTCAAAACGCAGGCGCAGGCGGACTCGTGAAAGCGGGCACCGGCGTGCTGGTACTGAGCGGCACCAACACCTTCACGGGGGGCGTGCTGATCAACCAGGGCTTCCTCAGCGTCGGCAGCGTGGCCGCAGGCGGCACTGCCAGCACACTCGGTGCGGGCACCAGCATCGGCCTTGGGGACGGCTCCAATCTCGGCACCCTCATCTACACCGGAGCCACCGCCACCCTGAACCGCAGCATCACCCTCGGTGCTGGGGGCGGCGCGCTCAATGTATCTACCGCAGGCAATGTGCTGACCCTTTCCGGCGTGCTCGGCGGCAGCGGCGCCTTCACCAAGCTCGGCGATGGCAACCTCACGCTCTCGGGCTCCAATGCGCTCACCGGCGGCACTTCCATAGCCGGTGGTACGCTCACACTCGACTACACCACCAGCAACACCGACAAGATCTACGCCGGCGGCACGCTGACCCTCGGCGGTGGCTCACTGGCTTTCACCGCCAATAGCTCCGCGGACAGCACCCAGACGGTGCAGGGCACTTTCATCAGCACCGGAGCCAACAGCATCACCGTCACCAAAAACTCAGCGTCCAACAATGCCACGCTCAATCTCGGCAGCCTCACCCGAAGTGGCAGTGGCACGGTGAATTTTGCCACGGCAGGCACCGGCACCGGCACGGCCGCCATCGTCACCAGCACAACGAACACAACCGGCATCATCGGCGGCTGGGCCACCATCAATGGCACTGACTGGGCGGTAAACTCCACCAATGCTGCGGGAGGCTCCATCGTGGCGCTGGCCACATACTACACCACCACCACCGGCGGCAACACCGCAGCCAACTACGCCAGCCAGAATGTCGATCTCACCTCCTCGCCCATCATGGGGGCCGTCATCTCCGCGAACACACTTCGCTTCAACACTGCTGCTGCCAATACCGTGACTCTCACCGGCACCACCAACACCATCGCGGGCAGCGGCATTCTGGTCACGGCCAATGTGGGGGCCAACGTCTCCACCATCACCGGCGGCACTCTGCGTGGACCGGCCAGCGGCGATCTGATCATCAACCAGTTCAACACATCCGCCGTTCTCACCATTGGCTCCATCATTGGCAACAACACCAGCACCCGCGTGGTCAAGACCGGTCCCGGAGAGCTGGATCTCACTGCCGCCAACACCTTCACCGGCGGCCTCGTCGTCAATCAGGGCATTGTTTACATCGCCAGCACCGGTTCTCTGACAAGCAGCGCCAGCAACACCATCGTCATCAACAACGGCGGCACGCTGAAAGTGGATCGCGAAAATTTTCTCGGCAACTACAACGTCGCCATCGGCTCGCCGGTCATCATCAATGCCGGCGGCACGCTGACCAACAACGGCGCGGAGTACAACACCCTCGGCTCCCTCACGCTCAGCGGCGGCACGCTGACCTCCATCGGCGGACGAAACACCAACTTTCAGTCCTGGGGGCTGGTGGGTACCGTGAACGCAACGGGAGACCTGACTTCCACGATCACTGGCAGCGGCACCAACACAGGCATCCAGATCGGGCAGGCCGCCATCACCTCGGTCACCTTCAATGTGGCCGATGGTGCGTCTGACACGGATCTGCTTATCAGCACGCCGCTGAAAAACGGCCGTGACAGCACTAATACTGGCTTCATTGCAGGATCCATCGTCAAAAGTGGGACCGGGACCCTGGTTTCCTCCGCCAACAACACCTTCACCGGAGACGTGACCGTCAACGCGGGGACCCTGCGCCTCAGCGGCACCAACACGCTTGCTGGAAACATCACTGTCAACGGTGGCACGCTCAACTTTGCCAATGCCACCACGGGTTTCATCAATGGCGTGACGATCAACGGCGGCACGCTCCTGGTCACCGCCGCCGCCATTCAAAACGTGGCCACCAACACCGTCACGGTCAACAACGGCGGCAGCTATGTGTTTGGCGTCAGCAATGTCTATGGTGGCTACTCCACCACACCTCTGGCTCCCATTGTCATCAATGCAGGGGGCGTCGTCACCAATAACGGCGCGTTTTACAGCGCGCTGGGGCCCGTCACGCTCAATGGCGGCACTCTCACCAGCACCGGCGGCTTCAATGCCTCCTACCAGGCCTGGGGGCTGAAGGATCTCGTCACCGTCAACGGTGGAGCCACCACCTCAGTCATCTCCTCATCAGGAGCAAACTCCGGCGCGGCTCTCGGCGCAGCCTCCGTCACCGGCACCACCTTCAATGTCGCAGACGGTTCGGCCGCTGTAGATCTCCTCATCTCAGCCGTGCTGACGGACGGCCTCAACACCGCCGCCACCGCCACGCAGCCCAGCTCCTTCACCAAGACGGGCGCGGGCCTGGTCCAGCTCACGGCGGCAAACACCTACAGCGGGGGCACTTACATCACCGCCGGCACGCTGGCGCTCTCCTCCGCCGGCACCATCTCCTCCAGCTCGGTCATTCAGGTGAGCCCTGGCGCCTTGCTGGATGTGTCTGCCAAATCTGGCGGCCTGGTGCTCGGTGCGTCGCAGACGTTGAGCGGCGGGCGGACATCAGGCTTTGCCACGGACGTGCTCGGTTCCGTGGTCAGCGGCGGCACGCTCAGCGCGGGTGGAGATGGCACGGCGGCCACGCTCACGATCACCGGCGGCCTGACCCTGCAAGGCGGCGGCACCATCCGCTTTGACTTTGGCAGCAGCAACACCGTTGGCGGCGGCGTCAATGACCTCATCTCTGTCAGTGGCGCGCTGAATGCCAGCGGTGTCACCACGATCATCGCCCCTTCGTCAGTGCCGGTCAGCGGCGTCACGTACACGCTCATCTCGGCAGGCTCCTTTGGCACGCTCTCCTCTTCCAACTTTCTCTTTGGCAGCTCCGGCACACGCCAGACCTACAGCTTTGACACCACCACCACACCCGGCTCCGTGCTCCTCACCGCCACGGGCTCCGCCGCCAACCTGACATGGACCGGCGCTGTCAATGGCACCTGGGATGTGAGCACCACCACCAACTGGAGCGGAGCCGCCGACCAGACCTTTTTCAACCTCGACAACGTCACCTTTGACGACTCCTCCTCCGTGGGGACCATCACGCTGGCGAGCGCTGTCCAGCCGCTCTCCATCACGGTCAACAACTCTCTTGCAGGCACTGCATACAGCATCACCGGAGCCCTGGGCATTTCCGGCACCACAGGCATTCTGAAGAAGGGCACCGGATCCCTCACGCTCAGCGCTCCGAATTCCTTCACGGGCGCGGTGGAGATCCAGCAAGGCACCGTGAACGTGGACTCCGTCTCAAACGCTGGCAGCTCCAGCTCCCTGGGCGCTGGCAGCAGTGTCATCCTTGGCGCAGCCTCCACCAGCGGCACGCTTCGCTTTACCCCTGCCAGCACCGGCAGCACCAACAAAGGCGTGACACTCCAGGCCGGTGGCGGCACCGTGGAGGTCACAGATGCCGCAGGCGTGCTCACACTGTCCGGACTCATCAGCGGCAGCGGCCCATTGAACAAGACCGGCAGCGGCACCCTGGTGCTGGCAAACGGTGCCAGCAGCTTCAGCGGTGTGCTCACCGTGAGCTCGGGCACCCTGCGCGCAGGCACGGCCAGTGTGCTGGGCAGCGCGGCGGGTGGCACAGTCATCCAAAGCGGGGCCACGCTGGATGTGAACGGCTACAACCTCGGCACCGAGGCGGTCTCCATCGCAGGCACGGGTGTCGGTGGCAGTGGGGGCATCATCAACAGCAGCGCCACGGCACAAAACAGCGCCCTGCGTTTTGTCACACTTACTGGAGACTCCACCATCGGCGGCACTGGCAACTGGGGGCTCACAGGCACCGGCACAGCAGGCACCTCCAGCCTTGATCTCGCAGGCTACACTCTGACAAAGACCGGCACCAATACCATCACACTGACCAGCACGCTGGTAACGAATGGGAACATCGTCATCAATCAGGGCACGCTGGGCATCGCCCTGGCCGCCAACATCTCCGGCACTGGGACCATCACGGTCAATACCGGGGGCACTTTTGGCACCGCGCAAAATGGCCTCCCCAATGTGCTCACACGGCCCATCACGCTCGCGGGCGGCACGCTGGCCAATCTGCAAAACTCCACCGTCGCCTCCCCCATCACCCTTCAGGCGGGCACGTCCAGCTCCATCACCAATGCCATCAACTCCTCCAGCTATACAGTTTCCAGCACCATTGGCGGGGCGGGAGATCTGGCTGTGAGCATCACTGGCACCAGCGCTACCTCGACCTTTAGCGGCGCGATCTCCAGCACCGGAAACGTGGCTGTCACCAATTCCGGCACCACGGCCACCACCACCTTCACCGGCGGCATCTCGGGCGCGGCCAGCCTCAGCATCACCAATTCCGGCACCGGCACCACCACGTTCAATTTCCTCTCCGGCAACTCCATCGCCGGTGCGCTGACTCTGAATGGTGCCATCATCAATCTCTCCGGCACCGGCACGGCGGGCACGCTCACCGCAGGCGGTGGGCTCACACTGGGCGGCAGTGGTGGCATCCTGCGTTTTGATCTCTCCTCAAACACTGCCTCCGGCAATGATCAGATCGCCATCAATGGCGCGCTTTCCCTCGGCGGCACCACCACGATCAATGTGAATGCGATCAGCTCATCGCTCGCCGTCGCACCCGGCAGCTACGCTTTGATCACCGGCGGCACCTCGCTGGCTGCGGGCGGCGTCTCCAACCTCGTGCTGGCAGGCATCCCGGCCAATGTGCGCCAGAGCTTTGCGCTGGACACCACGACCACGCCGGGAAGCGTGCTGCTGAACGTCACAGGCAGCATCGGCAATATCGTCTGGTCCGGCCCCGGCAGCTGGGACACCAACACCAGCCAGGTCTGGAACGGTGGCACGGACAGGTTCTACACTTGGGATGCGGTGACCTTTGACGACACGGCCTCCAGCGGTGCTGTCTCGCTCACCACCACCGTCACCCCCAGCAGGATCATCTTTAACAACAGCAGCCTCAACTACACCATCAGCGGCTCGGGCGGCGTGATCTCCGGCCTTGGTTCGCTGCTGAAGCAAGGCAGCGGCACGGTGACTCTCGCCACCTCAAACACCTTCAGCGGTGGCAGCACCATCAGCGCAGGCACCGCGCAGGTGCAGGCCGCCGCCGCCCTGGGCACTGGAGCGGTGACTCTGGGAGATGCCAATACCGGCAGCAGCAATGTGTCTCTCTACATCGACACCAACCGCACCAACTTCACCACCGCCATCATCGTTTCCAACAACGGCACCGGCACAGTCACCCTCGGCAGCCGCAGCACCGTCACGGGTACTGGCGCGGGAAATGGCTTCACAAACGTTACGCTCCAGCGTGATGTGGTGCTGGACTCCAATGCTGCGGACCGGACTGACTACCAGGGAATCTCTGGTAATGGCAACATCACTGTGCAGGGCACCGGCCGCACCATCTTCATCGCTGCCAGCACCTTCACCGGAAACATCACCGTGGCCACCACGGGCTCTGGCTACCTGCAGAACGGCGTCAACACGGCTGGCAGCCAGAACTTCATACCAGACACCACCAGCATCACGGTGAACTCCGGGGCTCGTTTTGCTCTCTCAGTCGGTGCGGAGTCCATTGATGCCCTCAATGGCGCTGGACTCGTGAATGTCGCCAGCATCAATTCCACGCTGACCGTCGGAGCCAGTGGCGGTAGCGGCAGCTTCAGCGGAACCCTGGCCAACAACATCAACACCCTGGCGTTCGTCAAAGCGGGTGCGGGCACTCAGGTGCTCTCCGGGGCCAATACCTACAGCGCGGGCACCACCGTTTATGCAGGCACGCTGGTCGTCAATAACACCACGGGTTCCGGCACCGGCACGGGGGCTGTCACCGTGGCATCTGGCGCCACGCTCGGTGGCAGTGGCATCATTACTCCGGCCTCCGGCAGCTCCGTCACCATCAATGGCACGCTCGGCGCGGGCAGTGCAGGGGATGTGTCCGGACAGCTTCTCACGCTCACCCTCAGCGGCGCGGGCACGCTTTCGCTGAATGGTGCGGTGGTGGCGGATCTTTATACCGGTGCAGGCTCTGGCACGCTGAATTCCTCCACAGCCGCCGACCTTCTTAGCGTAGGGGCTGCTTCGTGGTCCAATGTGGTGTTTGGCGCGTCCTCCGTTCTGACCGTCAGCACCTCGCTTGCCCCCTCCGCCTTTGCAGCCGGAGATTCATGGAAGCTCTTTGACTGGTCCGGCATTACCTCCGGCACCGCTCCGGTGGAGGGCATCAACGGCTTCAGTGCCGAAAATCTTCCCGCCTTGGGCGCCGGCCTCGGCTGGGACCTTTCCCAGCTTTTTACCAGCGGCCAGATCACCGTCACCACCGTGCCTGAGCCAGCACGCGCCGTGCTGCTGCTGCTCGGCGCGCTGGCCTTCTCCGCGCGCCGCCGCCGCACTCTTTATTGCCACCCTGCATAGGAAGCATCCTCTGAAACACCCAAATCAAAACATCATCATGCCTCCTCCTCCACGCTACTCTCCCGCAGAAAAAGCCACCCTCATTGCCGCAGCCCGCGCCCAGATCCGCCAGGGCATCAGCCGCAAGGAAGTGGCCCACCGCCTCGGTGTCAATCTGGCCTCCCTCAGCGGCTGGCTGCGTGAGTCCACGCTGAACATGCTCTATCCGCCCGCGCCGCCCACCATGCCGCGCAACCGCTCGGCCTGATCCCGCAGCCCTGTCTCGCTTATTCCTCCCATGCCGCGCCTGGTCGCGTGGTCGTCTAGAATCAAACTCCAGCTCCCACATCAGCATGGTCACCGTCATTCTTTCCCTGGTGCTCATCCTTGAGCTTTTTGAGTTCCTCAAAGCCGCGTCCTCACGCTGACCCAAAACCCTACTTGATCATGAAACCGCTCTCTTTCCTGGCGGTCTTCGTGGCTTCCAGCGGGTCTCTGCTGCATGCAGCCGATCCCATTGCCGCCAAGATTGAATTCTTTGAAAAGAAAATCCGCCCTCTCCTTGCAGACCATTGCTACACCTGCCACTCGGCAGACACCAAACCCGATGGCGGCCTGCGTGTCGATGACCTCAAAGGCCTGCTCAATGGCGGCAAGTCCGGCCCAGCCGTCGTGGCGGGAGATCCCGCCAAAAGCCTGCTGCTGCAGCGCGTAAGCCATGCCGATCCCAAAAAGCAGATGCCCAAGGACAGCGACGCGCTCACCGCTGCGCAAGTCGCCGACCTGACCACCTGGATCAAAGACGGCGCTGAATGGCCGCGCGAGCGCATACCGCCTTCGCTGGGCCGCAGCATCCCAGAGTTTGAAAAGCTCAAGCGCACGCACTGGGCCTGGCAGCCGCTCACTCAGCCAAAGGTGCCTGAAATACAACAAGCGGCCTGGGCCGAGGATGAGGTGGACCGCTTCATTCTGGCACGCCTTGAGGACAAGAAGCTTTCTCCCGTGCCGGATGCAGACCGCATCACCCTCATCCGCCGCATCACCTTTGATCTCACGGGTCTCCCTCCCAGCCCCTCTGAAACGCAAAACTTTCTGAGCGACCAGTCCGCCCATGCGTTTGCCAAAGTGGTGGACCGCCTGCTGGAATCACCTGCCTTTGGCGAGCACTGGGGGCGGCACTGGCTGGACGTGGCCAGATACGGCGAATCCACCGGCCCCTCGCGCAACATTCCCTACCCGCACGCCTGGAAGTATCGTGACTACGTCATCGATGCCCTCAACAGTGACGTGCCGTTTGACCGCTTCATCCAGGAGCAGGTCGCCGGAGATCTGCTGCCCGCAGGCAGTGATGCCGAGCGCGATCGTCTGCACACGGCCACCGGTTTCCTGGCGCTCGGAGTCAAAGACGTGAACCAGCGCTTCAAAGAACGCTTCATCATGGACAATGTGGACGAGCAGATCGATGCGGTGACGCGCTCCCTCCTTGCCCTCACGGTCAACTGCGCCCGCTGCCACGACCATAAATTTGATCCCGTCTCTACCAGTGAATATTATGCCCTGGCAGGCATCTTCACCAGCACGGAAAGCTCCGCCGGTGTGCGCAACAAAATGGGAGGAGGCGGCCTGGACTACTACGATCCCGCCACGCTCATCCGGCTTTCCACCAAACTGCCGCCGCCACCGGAGGAAAAGGTCAAGGACCTGGAGGTCCGTCTGGCCGAGGCCAAAAAAGCCTGGGAGGAGATTCGCGGTACACCTGAAGGACTCAAGCTGGCCGCCGATGGCAAGCCCACGCAGCGGCCCTTCCGCCTGCGCTATGAGGCCCTGCAGGGCGAGTGGCTCTCCCTCACAGACCCGGCGGCTCGTGGCGCGGTCGTGCATGGGGTGCATGATGCCAGCCATGTGGCGGACACCGAGGTGCGCATCCGTGGAGAGGCCGAGCGCCTTGGCCCCACGGTGGAGCGCGGCTTTCTCAGCACAGTGCAGGTGCCAGGCGCTCCTCCGATCAATCGCAGCCAGAGCGGCCGCCTTGAACTGGCGCAGTGGCTCAGCAGCCCGCAGAATCCGCTCACAGCACGCGTCGCAGTCAATCGCATCTGGCAGCATTTGTTTGGCGAGGGGATCGTCAGCACCGTGGACAATTTCGGCGTGAATGGTGCACGCCCTTCCCATCCGGAGCTGCTGGATCATCTGGCCCAGCGTTTCATCGCTGGAGGCTGGTCGGTCAAGAAGCTGGCGCGCAGCATCGCTCTCTCCCATGCCTACCGTCTCGGCACCCAGGCGCCGGCCACGCATCTGGAGCAGGATCCTGCCAACCGGCTCGTCTGGCGGCATTCGCCGCGCCACCTCAGCGCGGAGGAGCTGCGGGACGCCATGCTTCTTTCCGCTGGGCAGCTCTCCGTGCGTCCGGCCACCTCGCCGGCCAGCACTCTGCGCATGGTGGAGATGCGGGACAACGGGCCGGAGGCCGCAGGCATCCACACTGCGGCGGACCAGGACCGCCACCGCAGCATCTACCTGCCGCTGCTGCGCGGCGTCACGCCGCATGCCCTGGAGGTTTTTGATCCCGTGGACCAGACCCTTGTCACAGGAAGGCGTGCCACCACCACGGTGCCCACGCAGGCGCTTTATCTTCTAAATTCGGGCTTTGTCCGCCAGCAGTCTCTTTCCATGGCCAGGCATCTGCTCAGCCTGCAGCCGGATCAGCGCATCTCCCAGGCCTGGTGGCTCACGCTGGGGCGGGAACCCACGCCCAAGGAGTATGCCCGCAGCGCCAGATTCATCGCGGACTACGCCTCCACCTATGTGCCTGAGGCTGCGCCAGCCGCTCTCGTAGCATCCACAGCCTCCGCTTCCAAAGCCGAACGCCCAGCCAGCGCCACCGGGAATGCGGACGACATCGACCGCACGGATGCGCTGGCTCCTGATCGAACCGTGCAGCCTGGCGATGCCCGCACGGCTGCCTGGCTGGCCTTTGCGCAGGCTCTCTATGCCTCCGCAGAGTTCCGCTTCATTCGCTGACACATTTATCTTTCACTCCTGCTCTCATGTCCTCATTTCATCCTGCATCTCTTTCGCGCCGCGCCGCGCTGCAGACCACCGCCGCTGGTTTTGGCTACATGGCTCTTCAGGGCCTGCTGGCCGCCGAAGCCGCTCGCAACGCTGCACCACCGCTCAAGCCGCTCTCTCCCCGTCCGCCCCATTTTGCCGCCAAGGCCAAGCGGATCATTTTTGTCTTCATGGAAGGCTCCATGTCCCAGCATGACACCTTTGAGTACAAACCCGAGCTGGTGAAAAACGATGGCAAAACCGCACCCGGAGGCGGCCGGCTCACCGCCTCCAAGTTCAAATTCAGCCAGCATGGCCGCACCGGTTCATGGTTCTCGGAGCTTCTCCCGGGCATCGCCAGCCATGCCGACAAGCTCACCTGGCTGCGCGGCCTGCATACAGACACCCCCGCCCATCCGCAGGCGGTGGTGCAGCTCCACACCGGCAGTGCCAATGCGGCCCTGACACGCCCCAGCATGGGGGCCTGGCTGCTCTACGGGCTGGGCTCACCCAACCAGGATCTGCCAGGATATATCACCGTCAATCCTCCGCCAAACTTTGGCGGCGCCGTCAACTACGGCAGCGCCTTTCTTCCCGCCCACTACCAGGGCACACGCATCACGGACCAGGGCCACCTGCCCAATCTCAAGCGCAGCTCCGCCGCAGATCTGCAGCGCCGCCAGCTCGACCTCGTGCAGTCATTCAACCGCGACTTCGCCGCCCAGCCTGGAGCCCCTGATCCTGTCAACGCCATCATCGACAGCTACGAGCTGGCCTTCCGCATGCAGGACAAAGTCTCCGAACTGCTCGACATCTCCAAGGAGCCCGCCGCCACCCAGGAGGCCTACGGCGTCAATGCTTCCGGGCCCAAGGCCGCCTTTGCCCGCCAGTGCCTCATGGCGCGGCGGCTCAGCGAGGCCGGCGTGCGCTTTGTGGAAATCTGCCAGGGCGGGTGGGACCATCACAACAATCTGCACAAGGGCCTCATCGACCGTACGCAGTCCATCGACCAGCCGGTGGCAGCGCTGCTGACCGACCTCGAACAGCGCGGCCTGCTTGAGGAGACGCTGGTTCTCTTTGGCTCGGAATTTGGCCGCCTGCCCACGCAGCAAGGGCCCGATGGCCGGGATCACAACATTACCGGCTACTCCATGTTCCTGACCGGGGCAGGGGTGAAGAAAGGCTACACTCATGGTGCCACCGATGAGCTGGGCATCAAAGCCGTCGAGGGGCGCATGCACACCAATGATCTGCATGCCACGCTTCTCGCGTTGATGGGCCTGGACCACGAACGGCTCACCTACCGCTACGCGGGGCGGGATTTCCGGCTCACAGACGTCGCCGGGGAGGTGGCTCGCGACATCTTTGCCTGAGGCCATGCACAAACTACTGCTTCATCTTCTGGCCTGCCTTAGCCTGGCCTCTGCCCAGGCACCGGACACGCTTACAGCGCTGGTAGCGCAGCTGCGTGCCGGCGGCCATGTCATCTTCATCCGTCATCCGCAGACGAATCCCGACCAGGCGGACACAGACCCGCTGCATCTCGACAACGTTTTCGCGCAGCGTCACCTCACCCATGAAGGCCGGCAGCAGGCGCGTGATCTGGGGGCGGCGTTTCAAAGGCTCGGCATTCCCGTGGGGCGTGTGCTGTGCAGCCGCTTCTATCGCGCCCAGGAGGCCGCCATCCTTCTCGGGCTCGGCAAACCGGAGTCTCTGCTGGATGTCACGGAGGGAGGTCTGGTCGTCTCGCCCAATGAAAACAAACGCCGCGCCGGGGCGCTGCGCCAGCTTCTGGGCACTGCGCCCACCGATGGCAAAAATCTCATCATTGTCAGCCATCGTCCCAGCTTGGTGGATGCGGCAGGTGCTGAATTTGCCGATTTGCGTGAAGGCGAGGCTGTGGTTTTCCAGCCCGCAGCCGGAGGAGGCTTTCAGTGCATCGGCCGTGTTTTTCCGCCGGCAAAATGGGCAGCCGCCGTCGCACCGCGCTGAGCCTCCAGGGGCGGGATCTTGGCCGGTGTCTTTAAATCCTTCTTGACGTGTAGGAATAAAAGCGGCATTAAATTCCTATTGATTGGATATGAAAACAAATCTCACCGCCATGAAAAAGCTCATCCTCCGATCCACACAGTCGCTGCTGCAGACGCTGGCTTTCACCGGCCTCTCGGCGGAGCAGTCCCTGCTGGCCACCATCGTGAGCCAGAATCCCACCACCGACAGGCGCGTCCGCCAGCGTGCGCAGTCACTGCTGCTGCTCGATGGCGGGGCCACCAGCGCCGAAGTCTCCAGCCGCACCTCCATGAGCAGGCGCAGCCTGGGAGATCTGATCCAGCGCTTTCGCACAGGCGGTCTGTGCGCCGCCATTCTCGGGGCGCATGCCTCGCCGCAGCGTCGTGCCTGGCTCACGCTCAGCCCCTCCAGTGCGCCCCGCGTGCAGCTGCAGCGCCAGCCTTCCGCCCGTCGTGCGATCCCGAGCACCGAGGCTGCGGCTCCTTCCGCAGCAGAGAAAACCACCACGGCTTCACGGATTGAATCCGCACGCTGTTGTTGTCATTCCGACCACTCCCAGGCGCCGGCTGGCACCGTTTGACCCTTCCCTCCGAAATTCCTACTAAAAAGCATCCCGTTTGACACAGACCGCCCCCACGAGATAAAAGGAACCTGGCGACATCGAAAGCTCCCTGATGAAACATCAGCGGCGTGCGGATCGCCCAAGCCGACCAGAAGACTGGAGGTGAAAAGAAGTCCTTCTCGTTGAGAGCCGAGCCCATGAGGCAGGCCTGCAACTCTTTTCCACATCTCCCATTCTTCCATGAGCAACACATCCGTACAATCATTCCCGGCCCTGAACGCCAAAGCCGCGCGCAATCTGGCCACCGCCACCGTCACCCCGCCGCAGTGGGACGAGATCTCCCCACGCTGGCTGCTCAAGCTGCTGCCCTATGTCGATGTCGATGGCGGTGTGTACCGCGTGAACCGCGTCGTCTCCAAAGTGCCCGGCCCCACGGTCGAGCTCCTCACGGTGGATGAGGGTGAGCCCAGGCTCCCGACCACCTTTGTCGATTATGAGGAAGAGCCGCGCGAGTACCACCTCAGCACCATTCAGACCGTTCTGCACACGCACACGCGCATCACGGACCTCTACAGCAACCGCATCGACCAGCTCCGCGAGCAGGTACGTCTCACCGTCGAGGCGCTGAAGGAGAAAGAGGAGCGCGAGGTGCTCAATCATCCCAAATTCGGCATCCTCAATGTCGTGGCTCCGCAGCAGCGCATCCAGACGCGCAAAGGCCCGCCCACTCCGGATGACCTCGACGAGCTGCTCAGCCTCGTGTGGAAAAAGCCCGCCTTCTTCCTCGCGCATCCCAAGGCCATCGCCGCCTTTGGCCGCGAGGCCACGCGCCGTGGCGTGCCGCCGCCCACCGTCTCCCTGTTTGGCTCTCCCTTCATCACCTGGCGTGGCATCCCCCTCATCCCCAGCGACAAGCTGCCGCTGAGCGCCGAGGGCACCACCAGCATCCTGCTACTCCGCGTGGGTGAAAATCAGCGCGGTGTGGTGGGCCTGCAAAAAGCCGGCGTCACCGGCGAAATCGAGCCCGGCCTCTCCGTGCGCTACATGGGCACCAATGAGAACTCCATCGCCTCCCATCTCGTCACACGTTACTTCTCCGTGGCTGCACTGGATGAGGACGCCATCGGCCTGCTTGGAAATGTCTCGGTGACCAACTACCACGAGTATGTCTATCCTAAGGCCTGATCTTCCATCCCCCTTTGCCGCATTCGGCTCAGGCACGGAGGACACCGCCCTGATTCGCAGCCTCGTGGGCGAGCTCTTTAATGGCAGAGCCACCTCTGCTCCTGAACTGCCCGGCGCACTGCCTGTCACTCTGTCTGGCGTTCCCACCCAGCTCCCCGTGGCACCCCCTGCGGCCGCAGAGCCAACCGTGCCTGCAGCGGACACGCGGGACATCGGGCTCAATGGCGGCTTCCCCACCACCACCAGCTCAGCACCGCCCGTGCACCCCACCGTCGTGGGTGCTGAGCCTGCTGCAGACTCCAAGCCCGCGACCCCCACCGGCACGCACGAGGCCGGTGCCGATGGCTCCTATGAGTATGGCGAGCCACGCTTCTATCTGGAGAGCCTCGGCTCCCATCCGCCGGATGTTCCAGTGGAGACCGATCTGGCCAGCCTGCACCGCACGCCCTCTTTTCCGCAGCAGGCGCAGGTGGTCTCCGAGCCCGACTTCTATTTCCTGGAGCGTCTCAAAGGTGCCTCGCTGCCCGCCCCGGCGGCTTCACTGAGCAGCTTCGATGTCGAGGGTGTGCGGCGGGATTTCCCCGCGCTGCATCAGCGTGTGAACGGCCACCCGCTCATCTATCTGGACAATGCGGCCACCACGCACAAGCCCCAGGCCGTGCTGGATGCCACCGCCCAGTTCTACGGTCGGGACAACTCCAACATCCACCGCGCCGCGCACGTGCTGGCGGAGCGCTCCACCAAGCTCTTCGAGGCCGGACGCGAAAAGGTGCGCCAGTTTCTCGGCGCGGGAGATGCCAAGGAGATCGTCTTCCTGCGCGGTACCACCGAGGCCATCAACCTCGTGGCCAACAGCTACGGCCGCAGGCACGTCGGGCCTGGAGATGAGATTCTGCTCACCCAGCTGGAGCACCACGCCAACATCGTCCCGTGGCAGCTTCTGGCTCAGCAAACAGGGGCCGTCATCCGCGTGGCTCCCATCAATGACCGTGGTGAGCTCATTCTGGAGGAGTTTGCCAGGCTGATAAGCGAGCGCACCAAGATCGCCAGCGTCACGCATGTCTCCAATGCCCTCGGCACCGTCAATCCCGTGGAGCAGATCATCCCGATGGCGCACGCCGTCGGCGCGGTGGTCCTGGTGGATGGCGCGCAATCTACGCCGCACATCCCCATCAATGTGAGCGCACTCGATGCCGATTTCTTCGTCTTCAGTGCGCACAAGATTTTCGGCCCCACCGGCATCGGCGCACTCTATGGCAAAAAGCACCTGCTCGATGCCATGCCCCCGTGGCAGGGCGGCGGCCACATGATCCAGGACGTGACGTTTGAAAAAACGATCTATCGTCCCGCGCCCGAAAAATTCGAGGCCGGCACACCGGACATCGCTGGTGTCGTGGGTCTGGGGGCTGCGATCGATTACCTCTTCCGCGTCGGCATTCCCGCCATTGCCGCGTATGAGCACTCGCTGCTGGAGTATGCCACACAGGCGCTCGCCACCGTGCCCGGACTGCGGCCCATCGGCACAGCGGCAAACAAGGCCAGCGTGCTCTCCTTCATCATCCCCGGGGTTTCCAATGACGCCATCGCGCGTCATCTCGACAAGCAGGGCATCGCCGTGCGTGCCGGTCACCACTGCGCTCTGCCCGCACAGCGCCACTTTGGCCAGGACACCACCGTGCGCCCGTCCCTGGCCTTTTACAACACCTTCGCGGAGGTGGATTCCCTCGTCTCCGCGCTGCACCAACTCCCCAAACGCTGACCCCTGCCATGGCCACCATCACCGTCACCGAACTGCACCAGATCCTGCAGGACAATCCCGCGCAGAACGTCATCGACGTGCGCACCCCGGTCGAGTTTGTCGAGGTCCACGTGGCGGCGGCCAAAAACGTGCCCCTGGATGCTCTTGATCCCGCCAGCCTCTACGAGAAGCATGACCTCAGCTTGGAAAAGCCGGTCTACATCCTCTGCCGCAGCGGCCAGCGCGCCACACGTGCCGCAGCCCAGCTGGCCCAGGGAGGCTTTCCCAATTCCGTCATCGTCGAGGGCGGCACCCTCGCGTGGGTGGAGGCAGGCCTGCCGGTGAATCGTGGCAGAGGCCGCATCATCAGCCTGGAGCGCCAGGTCCGCATCGTCGCCGGAGCCATCGTGCTCACTGGCGTGCTGCTCTCGCACTTTGTGAATCCCTCCTTCATCTGGCTCAGCGGATTCGTCGGTGCAGGGCTCATCTTTGCCGGCATCAGCGACTGGTGCGGCATGGGACTGCTGCTGGCGCGGGCGCCGTGGAATCGTAAAGTCTGATCCATGTCCTCCCGCAAACCGAAAAACCCTGCGCTGGCCCTGGCCGACTGGCACATCCCCGAGCTGCTGGCCTCCTACGAGCGCTTTGGCGGCTTCAATGAAAACAGCTCCAGCAATCTCCCTTCCAAGGGCGCTGTGAGCCAGGTCTGCGAGGATCTGCTGCAGCTGCTTTTTCCCGGCTTCCACGATCACGATGCCATCCCCGATGGCACCCTGGCTCAGCTCACGGTGGAGCGCATGCTCTCCGTCGTGCGCCGCCTGCAGGAGCAGGTGCGCAAGGCCGTGCGCATCGGCGATCCCGAAAAGCCCACTGGCAAGACCGTGCCCATCATGAAGAAATTTGTGAAGGCCATCCCCGCCGTGCGCGAACTGCTCAAACACGATGTGGAGGCCGCGCTGGCCGGAGACCCCAGCGTGCGCATGCAGGAGGAGATCATCCTTTCCTTCCCCTTTCTGGAAGCCATCGCCATCCAGCGTCTGGCGCACCGTCTCTACCGTGAAGGCGCGCCCATCATCCCGCGCATGATGACGGAGTGGGCCCACGCACGCACCGGCATCGACATCCATCCCGGAGCCAGCATCGGCACCCACTTCTTCATCGACCATGGCACCGGCGTCGTCATCGGAGAGACCTGCAACATCGGCAACAACGTCAAGCTCTACCATGGCGTCACCCTCGGCGCTCGCAGCTTTGCCAAAGACGACAGCGGCAACCTCGTGCGCGGCTCCAAACGCCACCCTGATGTGGAGGACAACGTGACCATCTACCCAAACTCCACCATCCTCGGCGGAGAGACCAACATTGGTGAAGGCAGCACCATCGGCGCCAATGTCTTTCTCATGCACAGCGTGCCGCCAAACTCCCTCGTCGTCACCAAGGAGGCCGGGCTGGAAATTCTCGACAAAAACGCCCGCAAGAAAAAGAAGGACGTGGGCGAGTTCATCATCTGATCTCGTGGGGCGCGGCCTCTCACGCCACCCGTGCCACGGGGACCGTGCTGCGGGCGGTGCGTGTCAGCACAGGTGCCGACGGAGCCGGGCGGAAGACGCCGATGCGTGACTCATTCTGCATCACCACCTCAAACTCCGCCCGCGCCAGCATGCCCAGCGCCTTCTGGATCTGCGCTGCATCGGGCTTGCGGGCATCCCTCGTCGTGAGCATCAGTGCTCCAGGCAGCAGGGCATGCGGCACCAGCTCCTGGCCATTCCAGGCCAGAATGCCCTGCAGATAGAGCAGGCACTGCTCTCCGCGCCATTCACCGCTTTGCCCCAGCCTCAGCAGCAGGTGCAGGTGCTCCTCTGTCTGGCATGCCGATCTGCATGGCACGGGGCCATTCAGCTCGATTTGAAAATCAGCCGGGATCTCCGCCAGCGCCTGGGCCAGCTCTGGCAGCAGCTTCGCTTTTCGCACCACGGCATCGGCATGATGGCGCAGCAGGTGGTGTTTCAGCAGAATGCCGAAGCAGGAAATGTTTAAAGAAGACATGAAAGGGGGCTTTATGGTTTCAGGCGCTCAATGCCAGCGACTCCGCGCGGGCCGGGCTCAGTGCTTCCAGCACGCGGCGCAGGTGGTCCACCAGCACCTGCGTATTCTCTTCGTCAGGAGTGCCGTCTTTCTTGAGCACAGAGTCGCCGCCGCTTCGCATCTCCACCGTCAGCGGCTTGAAGTGCAGCCCCTCGTCTGAGTCTTCCGCAGATGCCAGCACCCCGGAAAGCCGTAGCAGAAAGGCGGTGTTGGCAGGTCTTCGCGGAGAGATCAGCAGCACCAGCGGTCTGCCCGCCAGGCGAGAGGTCTGCTGCCGGGAAATCTGCACCAGAACCGCATAGTCCGCAGCCAGCTTTCGCAGGCTGTTCTTGAGTCCGTCCATTTCGCCACTCAGGGGCGTGCTGGATTGGAGCTGCTCATGCAGCAGTTGCTCCAGAAACCATTCGCGCAGTGTGCTTGTGTGTTCTTTGTCCATAAAATCAAAAGTTGGCCTTTGCAGGCACGCCGCTGTTCACTCTTGGTGGGATCAGCAGCCGCCGGGTTGAAGAAGTCAGGGTTTCCTCCGGCGGGCAGCGGGTCGGGTGTGATTTATATCCTATATATTATGTATGATTTAAAACCGGCAAGCAAAAAACTCCTCTTTTCATCGCAGATGACCATCCTGCCGGTCGTCTCCACATCGTGCTCATGAACTAGGCTTTGACTCGCCGCTCAAAGCCTCTAGCCTGCCGCATGCGCATGATGACAGCACACCTGCTGAGTGATGTGCGGCAGCCTTTTCGCAAATGACCTTTGACTGCTGACCGGATCACCGGAGGCCCTGTTTCTCCCGCCTCTCTCTTTCCATGAGCATCAAAACCTATCACGGCATCGACCACCACGTGGGCGGCACGCCACTCATCCGCCTGAAACGCCTGTCTGAGCTGACTGGCTGTGAAATTTTGGGCAAGGCCGAGTTCATGAACCCCGGCGGCTCTGTCAAAGACCGCACCGCGCTGGGCATCATTACTGAAGCGGAAAAGCAGGGGTTGCTTAAACCCGGCGGCACCATCGTCGAAGGCACGGCTGGCAACACCGGCATCGGACTCACCCTCATTGGCCAGGCCAGGGGCTACCGCTCTGTCATCATCATCCCTGAAACTCAGTCTCCCGAAAAGATTACCCTCCTGCGCACGCTTGGTGCAGAGGTGCATTGCGTGCCTGCCAAGCCCTACAGCGACACTGGCAACTACAACCACATCGCACGTCGTCTCGCAGAGGAAAACGGCTGGTTCTGGGCCAACCAGTTTGACAACACTGCCAACCGCCTCGTGCACTACCAAACCACAGGCCCCGAGATCTGGCGCCAGACGCGTGGAGAAGTCAGCGCCTTCGTCTCGGCCGTGGGCACCGGAGGCACCCTCGCGGGCACTTCGATCTATCTCAAGGAGCAGAACCCCGCCATCCACACGGTGTGTGCAGACCCCTACGGAGCCGCCATGTGGTCATGGTTCACCCATGGCCACACCGACATCGACGACGGCGACTCCATCGCCGAGGGAATCGGTCAGATGCGCGTCACCAGCAACATCGAGGGCCTCAATGTAGACAAGGCCTATCGCATCGACGACCAGACCGCGCTCAGTATCATCTATCACCTTCTGCGTGATGAAGGACTCTTCCTTGGTCTCAGCAGCGGCATCAACATTGGTGCCGCAGTGCGCCACGCTCAGGAGCAGGGCCCGGGAAAGACCATCGTCACCATCCTCTGCGACTCCGGCCACAAGTACCAGTCTAAACTCTACAACCGCGACTGGCTGCAGGCCAACGATCTCGATCCCGACTTCACGCTGGAAAAAGCCGTGGGCTGAACTGTCGGCTCTCCGACAGTTCAGACTCCGCTGGACAACAGCCGCTTTGAATGTATACCTTTTAAAAAGGATATAAGTAACGTGAGATTACGTGATCAGCGTTCTGCGAAAAATTGCAGCATGCTCAAAAATGAACTTCACGTCTCAACTGCCGACAAATTCAGTCCTCGCCCGGACTTCACAGGAGCCTGGCTCACTCAGACCGGATCCCATCCGTGGATCTAAAATCAGCGGCGGGCGGCTCAAGGGCGCTTCAGCCATTCCTGCGTAACTACGAGCCGCTTTTCGCATGTATATTACAAAGCGGGCCGAGTATGCCTTGCGGGCACTGATTCGACTGGGACTCGAAGGCCGCCAGGGAAGGCCGGTAGTGTCCGTCATGAAGCTGGCACGCAGGGAAAAACTTCCCCTTAAATTTCTGGAGGGCATTCTTGGCGATCTGCGCAAAGCCGGGATGATCGAAAGGCTGCGTGGCAAAGACTGTGGTGCGCGTCTGAGCACATCTGCTGATGCATTCACCCCCGGAGATGTCATCAGAAAAATCGATGGAGATTTTGCTCCCACCTACTGCACCCGCAAGACTACCACCCAGGAATGCAATTGCCCAAACCGGGAGCAGTGCGGCGTGCGCATGCTGATGATGAAGAGCCATGCTGCAACGATTTCAATCCTTGATGGATGTTCGATGTCACAAGTCATCGACATGGTGATGCTGACAATGCTGAATGATTCTGGCCGAGATGTCTCAAATAAAGCTGGCAAGCTACGGCACGCCAATCCGGAGGATGGATTTTTAGCCGCTTTGTCGCGCTCGAAGGTGATGCCCTCTCTTCTCCAAACTTCTTGAAAGTGGACGCACATGTTTAATTACCTAAAATCGCAAATTTAAGTGGCGTCTTCCCATGATCATCTCATGTAAAAAGTTGATGTGTAACGAAGTTATTCATGACGATAACTTAATGAAAACGCACTCCTTCGTGTGAGGAAAGAAAGAGCGCCTTACTGGCAGATCGTTGGGCTTCAACGGAGCCGCGCACTGACGTGCGCGGGTGGCCGAGCGCCAGTGGCATCCCAGCCAGCAAATCTCCCCCATGGATGATGATGGGAGTGAAATCGAGTTTCGCGCTGAACTCTCCGGCCTGGAGGAGATCACGCGCTGGGTGCTCAGCTGGGGCAGCAAGGCACAGGTGCTGGGACCAGCGGAACTCAAAACGCGTGTGCAGAAAGAGCTGAAGGCGATGGTGGGAGCCTGTGGGTAAAGACCTGCCAGCTCCATTTCAGCTGCTGCTGCGAGTCAAATAGATCAACGCAAGCCAGTTTAGCAGTGATAGCTAAAAGAAAGAGGTTCGGGGCTGCCGAACCTCTTTCCATTTTCTTCTTCAAGCGGCCAGCCCGACATGAGTGTCGAGTAGGCCGTGAAGCGCCTCAGTACGCTTGGGCAGCTCCGCCAGGCTGCCTTCTTTCAGGGCCTCCGTAAAGGCATTGAACAGGCTCCAGACGTTTCGGCTTTCGAAGGCTGCATGCCGTGGCTCGCGCCATTCATGAAGCACGGGCGGGATGAGGCGATTGCTGCAGACGCCGACATCCGTGGCGCGGATGACGAGGTCATGGGCCTGGGTGTCGCTGATCTCCGCCTCTTTGTAGGCGGCGATTCGTTTATCTTGGTCGTGCCATTTGGCAAGCAGCTGTCCGATGGAACGGGACACCAGTTGTGGGAGGTCGCGGTTGATGAACCGGGTGTGTTTGCGTCCGAATTTGATTTCGCCGCTGAACGACAAATTATCACAAACCAGGACCGCTGCACCGGCGACGATGCCGGCGGGGAAAGTCTTGTCGTGACTGTTTCGCAGTCCTAGCACCCAGCAATAGTCGTCGCTGGCTTTTTGGGCGTGGACTTCCATGAGCCCGAAGTATCGTTGCCCCTCGTGGGACAGCGAATGAGCCTGAGCGCCGATGCGTAGATTGGTGGTGGCCAGGGCTCTCTGCACGGTGGTGATGAGCTGATGATGGGGAATGGGACACCAGCTCGTGGAGGAGCGCGGTGTTCGGACTTTGCCGACTTCTTCAAGATTTACGCTGTGTGCACCGCAGTGAAGGATGAGATTCGGATGCCTAGGTGCGGTGATGAGGGATTGTGGTTCAAGGTTTGCGATCATGGTGATGAATGGGTTTGAGATTGAGGGCGTCAGGAAAAGAGACGCTCGATTCTTTGGATGACGGGCACGGCGAGCTGTCTGGCAGGCAGTTCGCCGGAGCTGCTCCAGTAGCGATTTCCGGCCACTTCCTGCCACTCGACCTTGATGGTGCCGAGTGGGGTGATGATGGTGGCTCGCTTGGGACGCTCCTGCCTGTCGAAAACGATGGACGAAATGCGTTTCATGAAACGAAAAGAGCCAAGCGCGCCGGTGAAAGCGCGTCTGGCTCCATGGGGTGTGTGGGTTGTGGATTACAGCTTCAGACCTTGCAGTGAGCGCAGGGTGGAGCGGACGGAATTCAGCTCCCGCGCGCTTGTCTTCTGGTCACGATTGATGGCCTTCAACTTGAGGGAGAGCTCGCGCAGCAGGTTGAAGCCTTCGTTGAGCTTGTCCCGGAGGAGCAAGGTCAGGTCGATGACTTCTTCCGTGGCGGTTTTGGGCTCGCCGGTTGCAGAGCCTTCGGAGGTGGGAGTGGTGATCATGGGTGTGGGTGGTGGTGCAGGCGATGGAACAGGCCGGGATGGCGGCGGGGTCACCGGTGCGGGTTGCGGCTTGGGTGTTTGCCTTGAGGAAGTGCCGTCTATGCGCAAGGGCATGACGATCATCTGCCTGCCTTCGTGGTGAAAACGCAGAGGGTGAATTTCCTCATTGAGGCTGATGGTGTTGAGGCCGTATTCGAGTGCCTTGATGAGATAGCGACGGCACAGGAAGATGGAAACCTCCTGGCCTTCGAACTTGGCATCGGGAACCGGAACCCGTGTCCATGGAGTGTCAGAGGTGTCTCTGCCGAGAAGCAGGAACTGCCCCTGTTGGCACTCCAGGCCGATGGTCTGGTATTTGTTGGGGTCGTGACATGGCATGCGCTGGATGAGCTTGATGAGCGCGTCCAGTTTGGCCGGGTCGAGAGTGATGTGAGTTTTGGCATCGCTAGGATTTGGGACCGTCACGCGCCAGTCGGGATATTTTCCGTCGATCTGCTTGGAGATGAACCGCCAGCGCCGGCTGCTGATCTGAACGGTTGTGCCGTCCGCCTTGAGCTGCCATTCCCCGTCGTTGTTGAACTCCTTCCAACCGAGGAACTTGTTGTTGGGAATGAGGACGGAGTGCTTCAACGGCAGCGCAAAGGAGTTCGCGCTGTAGAGATGCCTGCCATCGGTGCCCACGATGTAGTTGGCCTTAGGGTTGCTTGCGTCGATGAACGTGCCGTTGAGAACGTAGCGTGTTTCGTCGATGCTGGCGCAATCCATTGCTTCGTGGATGGAACGGCGCAGCTCGGGCGGCAGCGGGATAGCCTCGCCAGGAAGGCGCGGTGTCACCGGGAATTCCGCCAGTGGAATGAGTTTCACCTTGGATTCGCCGAGGTTGTCAGCCAGGGCAAATTTGATGACGGGGCCTGTCGGTGTGGTGTCAATGAGCAGACTTTCATTGCGGTCACAGTTCTTGGTGAGCTGAACGAGCTGCTCATGAGGAATGAACACCGTCATGGCAGGTCCAGTGGAGGGTTGTTCGAGACGAACGGTGACGAAGCGGTCGAGATCGGTGCTCGTGAGAGCGACCCAACCTTCGGACGTACGCTCGACTTTAACGTATTGCAGAACGGGCAGCGTGGATCGTGAATTGATCACTTTGCCGAGCCCCAAAAGGGCGGGCTTCAATTCCGCAACGGGCAGTGAGATGGGGTTCATGGGCGTGGTGTTTGAGGTTGTTCGCCGAATTTTTGCGGTATTTCCGGCGTGGTCTTGGTTTGAGGAACGACGATGATGATGTCCTGCCGCAGTTCCTTGATCGCTGGTTGCGAAGAGGAATGGGGGCAGGCGGTGCCTGCGAGGACGAGCAACACGCAGGCTGCCAGCCGGATGAAATAAACAATGTGCTTCATGAGTGTGAGCTTTGGGGTTGTGCGCAAAAGCCCAGGCACCGGTAAAGATGCCTGGGTTTGCGCGGCGTTGTGGTGTCAGGTATCCGTCTCAGCTTTGTATTTGAGCTGGGAGGTGGTGCATTCGGCGGCGCGAATGTCTGGACGTGCTCCCAAGTAAACCGGCTGGTAGATGCTGCCGGATTCCTTGAATGCGTACAAGTAGCGGCACTCCACCACGGTGCCCGGTTCAGGGACATCGTGGTTGGGTGGAATGGTGACGTTGCCAGCCTGGCGCACTTTCTCGCCGTCAAACAAGATCAACGAGACGCTGCGCTTGCCGTTCACCTTGGTGACGATGAACGAGGCGGTTTCGTGGAACTTGTATTTGAGCTGGCTGCCGCCGCTGTTGGGACGACCGGGACTGTACGGTGCGTCCTTGTGTTTGAACACCACGCCTTCCTTTCCTTCCCGCTTGAACTCTTGGAGGCGGTCAGCCGTTTCACACGGGAAGATGACCTCGACCAAGCGGATGTGCGGATGATCAAAGGCATTGAGCATGTCGCGCATCCGCAAATAGCGCACCGCGAAGCCCAAAGGACGCATGTCCTCGGAGCCGATGGTGAGCAGGTCGAAGGCATGGAAGGTGTCTCCCACTGCTTCGCCATCGAGGAGGAAGTCGCGGGGGTATTGGGCGGCATCGTGGGCGATGGTTTCTGGGATAGCTGTGGGGAATCCCAGGCGGTTGATGCCGGTGATCTGGTCGCCGTCCTTTTTGATCAGCAGCCGGCGTCCGTCGAGTTTCTCCTGCATCCAGTAGTCCGGATTGAGCAGCATCTGGTCGAGCTGCTGCTCATGCAGGGGATTGAGGAGCTGGCAATGAATGCTGGTGTGCTTGTTGGGGGATTCCGGGGGTGGGGTGACAACACCTTCAGCTCCGGGCTTGTAGCCCTTCGCCATTTTCTCCCGGATCAATTTGTCGTAGATGTCCTTGGCAATCGAGTAGGCGACAGGCGTTTGCGTTTTGCTGCCGGTGTTGAGGGTGGCACCGCGACGGCCATAGGCGAAGTGCACGTGATAACCATCATCCTTGGGAGCGATGCTGGCTTGGTACACTTTGTCGGAAGGGCCTTCGCGGAAATACAAAGTGATGCTTTCCATGGGGTGAATTTCCTTTCTTGAAATGAAAAGAGCCGGATGATCCTGCGATCCTCCGGCTCTTGGGTGGGTTTGGGTCGTGGAGGCCGCTTCAGTAGTTGTAGGGATCCCGGCGCTGTTGATGGCGCAGGCGCATCGACAAAATGGATTTCGCAATGGAAACCAATCCGGCAATGAGTCCCACGACCAGCAGCACCGAGAGCGGCACCAGGACGAAGTTGGACGTCGATTTGCTGATGAGGTCGATCCAGAGATTGAATCGTTCCAAGGCCAGAGTGACCAGTGGTGCCACCAGCAAGGCGGGCACCGCGATGCCGATGGCCAGGCGCAGGTTGAACTTCAGCCACTCCCGCAGGGTTCCCTGCGGTGAGAGCCAGTATTCAGCCCGGCGGCAGGTGAAGCAGACGACCTCTGCCGAGCGCTCAATGGCGCTGAGGTTCGGCAGTTCTTCGTCGATGACGGGTTCGCTGAGCGGTTCAGGCTGCCAACGTCGAATGACGATCTGGCGGGCCTGCTTCGCCCATGTGGTGGCGGGCACCGTTGGGAGCTGCCGTGGCAGCGGTGGGTGGGACTGTTCGTCCCAGTCGGGTTGTTCCATCATAATGTTGGCGTGTTTTGGCCCCAAGGGCGGTTCCAATGACAAACAACAGCACGCAGCCCACGGCGAGAGTGCCGGTGGCGATCTCCCAGCGGGTGGTGACGGCGTGCTGTTCCGAGAGGCGATCTTCCAGGCTGACAATTTTGGCCCGGTATTCCGGTCCGAGATCAGGCGGGGGATCGTCGAAGAACCAGCCTGCGTGCGTATTCGGTGCGAACAGCATCAGCAGGCTGGTGATGAGGATGAGATGTTTCATAGTGGGTGTGGGGGATGATCTGCAGGCCAGCGCTCGTGGTGAGTGCCGACCTGCAGCAGGGTTCAATGCCAGCGGCGGCATTCGTTATAGAATTCGCAGCTTGAGCAGTGCATCCCAGGCGAAGGGATGAAGTCGCGGCGCTGCAATCCTTCGAGGTAGGCCTCCATTTGCCTGAACAGCCGGGTTTCCTGGCCAGGGCTCATGGGAGGCAGCGTGGTGATGACCACCTTGGGGTTCTTGAGTTTGACCAGGTGATGCAGTTGCATGCCTGTTTCCTGCGCGCCTGTGTTGTGGCGGTACAGGATGGCGTAGCTGCAGGTTTGGATTTCCGTGGTGTGGGCGACCTTGTCAGCGTTGGGAGTGGTGGCGCTGGTCTTGTAGTCGATAATCTGGCGGTGCTGCACCAGATCAAGGATGCCGATCAGGCGGGGCAGCCCATGCTGCTGCAAATCGGCCTCTACCGGGACTTCCACGGCGTCGGGTTTAATGGCGGCAGGCATATGACTTTCACGCAGGTAGGTGTCGAGCAGGCGCCAGCCGGTGGTTTTATCGGCCTCCTCCTCCCCGGGTTCCCAATCGACAGATCCTTCGGTGTCGTCCGCCCAGGCTGCCAGGTAGGTCTCGTGGACCACCTTGAGCGAGAGCGGCTGCTGCACCCAGCGTGCCTTGTTCCAGGCCTTCAACACGGCGTGAACCGCGTTACCGAGATGGAGCGAGGCTGTCTTGGGCTTCTTGAGCTTGAGCACGTAACGGAAGTAGAACTTCAGCCGGCATTGCAGGAACAGTGACAGCCGGGAAGCTGACACCGTTTCCTGCAATGCGGTGATGACGTCCTGCTCGCTGCGCTCTGGTGGTGAGGCAGCTGTCGTGTTCATGCGGCTTGGGCGTTGGTGGGTTGTTGCTGCCAGCGGGTCTGGCGTGGAGCGGGCTTCCCCGCCATGACGAGCAGGTCCTCAATCAGCTGGGAGGCCTGCATCTTGTTGAGCTGCTTGACGCCGATGCCGAAGAGCTGCTGGGACAGATCCTCCGCCACCTGTTTGGTGATGCCGGGGTTTTCGTTGACGATGCGCAGGATGAACCCGCGCTGACCGTCGGTGCAGTTCCAGCGGTCGGCGCTAGATGACGCAGACGGGCGACCACTGCCGTTGACCGGCTGGGCACGTCCTTTTTGCTGGGGCGCTGGACGGCTGTTGCCGTTGGTGTTGGCAGTCGGGACAAAGCCAGGTTGTTGGATTTCCTGATCGACAGACTGCTGCAGGAGCTGATAGAGCTTCTGCACCTCGGCTTCGACTTGGCTGATGTCGTTGAGTTCGACTTCAACGGAGGCGCTGAAGCTGTGGCTACTGTATTGGGGCAGGCCGAGTTTTTTACTGTAGTTGGCGCTGAGTTTGATGGCCATGGTGGTGTGTCTCCTGATTTGGGGTGGGTGTGCTTGGGGGGAAGAAGCCGCCACATGGCCCCGACAACAAAACACCCGGCCCCTCTTGCGAGAGAACCGGGTGGGTGAAGTGGGTGCTGTGACGACGTAGAGCGGCTAGCGTATGGTGCCAGCCTCCTGAATGCGGCCCTGAGCCGGGACGCTCATCTGCGTGGCAGCGATGCTCCATCCCTGCGTGTGTTGCAGGGATGAGGTGAGCAGGTCGTTGACCAGTCGCGTCATGGGCAGGCGGAGCCGCCGGCCTTCATGATACAACGCGCAGACGATGACCCGGTCGATGCAGGGCGAATAATGGGTTCGCCGAGGCATGGTGGGTGGATGAAAAGGGTCAGGGGTAAAGCCCGACCTCTCAAATTTCTATAACGCGATAGATGGGCAAATTGCAGTTCGCTCTGAGTGTAGTCCGGGAGGCGGAGGTTTCGGCAAGGGGGGCCTGCCAGAAAAAGGGACCGGGATGTTGCTCCGCAAAAGTGGCCAAGAAGTGGCCAAGGTACATTTTTCCGCAGTTTTTCCCGAAGCTCGAAAATGGTCAATTCTCCTTCGTAAGTGCCGGAGACAGGACTCGAACCTGCACTTGTTTCCAAACCAGATCCTAAGTCTGGCGCGTCTACCAATTCCGCCACTCCGGCATGGAGTTGCTCGCGGCTATGATTCCGTGAGGAGAATGAGGCTGCAAATGAATTATCGCGTGCGCAGCAGATGAGATGCGACCAAGCCGGTGAGCAGGACGGTGCAGAGGGGCATGAGGCCCACCTTGAGATTGGCACCGATCCAGGGCAGCCAGCCTCCGGCATAGCTGGTGAGGGAGCTGAAGTATTTCAGGCCAAATACCCAGCCGCCATGGAGGCCCATGCCGGCCCAGAGCGCGCCAGTCTGCATGCGCACGCGTGCAATGACCCAGCCGACGGCGAAGAGGGTGGCGAATTCAGCCAGCAGAAACTGAACATCTCCAAACCCGGCAGCAATCTGGCGCAGGACGAGGAAACCGCTGCTCCAGGTGACGTCTGCATCGCTGATCTGCCAGCCCTCCGGCGGCTTGAGGAAGTGGACGAGCGCAAAGACAAAGGTGAGGGAGAGGACGGCCCTGGTCTCCTTCATGGTGCGCAGCAGCAGGCCCAGCAGAAGGCCGCGGAAGAAGAACTCCTCCACGATGCCTGCGCCGAGAGCGCCGGTGATGGGCTCTCCGAGCCGCCACCAGCGTGGATCAAGACGGAGCTGATAGGCGCCGCTTTTGAGGAAGATGAATCCTAGCATGAGCAGCGGCCCGGCTGCGAGCAAAAAGCAAAGCGCCCACTGCCTGATGCCGGTGCTGAAAGGCCGCCAGGCGGGCAGGAGGGAGCGCTCCAGGCGGACCCAGCGCATGAAGGGCCAGATGAAGGCGAGGGCGCAGACGAGCACGGCGCGGTTAAAATAGCGGGTGAACTGCGCGCGCTGGATCTCCGAGAGCAGCCATTTGACGATGCCGAGATCGTATATGGAGGAGGCTGAGAGCCAGGCCTGGGCTGCCCTGCCAAAATGAAAGAGCGGCACGGAAAGCAGCGCGCCACCGACCATGACAGTGATGACGTAGAGAAGTACTTTGGGCAGGGCAGGGGAACTGCCGGGGCTGGCGGCTTGCATGGTCGCGATACTAGCGCATCCTGCACTCTCTCAATGACCAAAAACCAAATCCATGAATGGCACGAGCGTCTGGAAGACGGTCGCAAGCAGTACATCCGCGCGTACTGGAACTCGCGTGACTGGGAGTTTCGCTACGCCCATCCGGACGGAGAGCACTGGATGCCGCTGGAAAACCCCACCAACGAGCGCTGGCTGGAACTGAGAGACCTGCTTTTCCGCAAGTATCAGCGCAAAAAGCTGCCGTGGAAGTATGTGGAGCAGCTGGACAAGAAGCTGGAGGCCATGGGCATCAAGGCCGAGGAGGGTGTGCAGCAAAGCAGAGAGGAAGAGGACTGATCAGTGTGCTCCGGCGCTGGTCTTGACGTCTGCGGTGACGCCGCCGCCGAAGGCCGCCCCGAAGCGTGTGCCAACGTGAACCACTGGAAGCAGAAAGCGACGGTCTGACGCGGCGCTGCGCCGACGTGAGACGAAGCCCAGCAATGCAGCGATCACGGCCCCGCCTGCGAGCAAGGCGGGCACCACCAGCCCAAACTGCCTCTCCTGACGCTGCAGCCAGAGTGACTGCTTCAGCCGCATGCTCTCCATGGTGCGCACGCGGTCGATCCATGTGCGTGTGGCCACCGCCAAGCGTTCGTCGAGGGTGAGCTTTGTGTCTGCGAAGATGCGGCGGGTTTCCTGCATGATCTCCACAAGGTCGGTGGCAGGGTAGCGCTCCCACAGGACTGGGGCGAAGGAGACTGCGCTGCTGCTGCTGGAGCGGTCGTAGAGCATGAGCACGGCGGGCTGGATGCCGCTCCATGAGCGCCGGGTCATTTGCGCCTGCCTGCGAATGGTGACGCCGGCGGGCAGAAAGCTGCAGGTGCGGACCCAGCCTTCATATTTAAGGTCCTGACGGAACTGCCGGAGCTCTTCGGCCAGCTGGTTGCGGGTTTCAGCAGACAGGGCGCGTGTTTCATCCAGGATGCCGTCCGCCGGCGGTGTCTGAGCTGACGACACTACGGCAGCAGCCAGCCAAGCCCAGACAAGAAGCGGGAGAAGGAGGCTATGAGGAAGGGGGGGGCTCCGGCGCATGGACGCGACACCTTCGGCCAAAGCGGCCGGAGGGCAACTTTGAGCATGCGCCAACGCTCTGGGAGGTGGATTTTTGGGCAGGTTTCCGGGGAGCTTGTGAAATTTTTCACAAAATCGCCTTGCCGCTCCTTGGGCAGCGTAGATAGATACCTCTCACGCCTGCTACCAGACCCCCTCTTTCCATGCCCACTGTCACCCGAGAATACGAGGCCCCGGATACCGCCGCCAAAGCGGCCCGGCAGCTCGAAGCTGTGGAAGAAACCACAACGGACATCGTTGGCGAGAAACTGGTGCTCAACATGGGCCCGAGCCATCCTGCCACCCACGGGGTGCTGAGACTGGTGCTGGAGCTAGATGGCGAGATCATCACCAAGGCAGATCCGGATGTGGGATTTTTGCATCGCGGCGACGAAAAGATCGCCGAGAACATGCACTACAACCAGTTCGTGCCTTACACGGATCGTCTCGACTACCTTGCACCTCTGGCCAACAACGTGGCCTATGCACTGGCGGTGGAAAAGCTCATGGGCTGGGAAGTGCCTGAGCGTGGCCGCGCCATCCGTGTGATCTGCTGCGAGCTGGCGCGCATCTCGGCCCACATGCTGGGAGTCGGGGTGTTTGCCATGGACGTGGGTGCCATGACGGTCTTCCTCTACACCTTCACGGAGCGCGAAAAAATCTACAATCTGTGCGAGCAGCTCACCGGCGCTCGCTTTACCACGAGCTACACACGCGTGGGCGGCCAGATCCGCGATCTGCCGAACGGCTTTGTGGAAGCGGTGAAGACCTTCCTCTCCGAACTGGAGCCAGTGATCGATGAGATCGACAAGCTGCTCTCCCGCAACCGCATCTTCATTGATCGTACACAGGATATCGGTGTGATCTCCCGTGCAGATGCGATCGGCTACGGCCTCACGGGCCCGAACCTGCGCGCCTCGGGTGTGGAGCACGACCTGCGCAAGGCGCAGCCCTATCTGGACTACCAGAAGTACGAATTTGACATTCCCATCGGCACCAAGGGTGACTGCTATGACCGCTATCTCGTGCGCATGGAAGAAATGCGCCAGAGCGTGCGCATCCTGAAGCAGGTGCTGGCCAGCCTGCCTGGCGGCCCGATCAATGTGGCCGATGCCAAGGGCCTGCTGCCAAAGAAGGAAAAGGTGCTCATGAAGATGGAGGAGCTCATCCACCACTTCATCATCGCCACCCAGGGCATTGATGCTCCTGCAGGTGAAGTTTATTTTGCCGCAGAAAATCCCAAGGGCGAACTCGGCTTTTACATCAACAGCACCGGTGGCGGCGTGCCGCACCGTCTGAAGATCCGCAGCCCCTCCTTCCTCAATCTCAGCATCGTGCCCAAGCTGCTCGTCGGCAGCATGCTCAGCGACATTCCTGCCGTGCTCGGCAGTCTGGATTTCGTGATGGGCGAGTGCGACCGCTGATTTTTCCCACCCAACCTTTTTCATCCCGAGAGACACCCACGCATGGCCCTTGAAGTTCCAGCCGAATTGGAAAAACGCATGGATGAGGCGATCTCGCACTATCCTGTCTCCAAACGCAGCGCGGTGCTGCCCCTGCTGCATCTGATGCAGGAGCACTTTCGCTACATTAGCGAGGAGTCGGTGAACTGGGTGGCCGCCAAGCTCGGGCTGGAACCAATTCAAGTGCTTGAAGTGGTGACCTTCTACCCAGGCTTCCGCCAGAGCGCTCCCGGCAAGTATCACATTCGTGTTTGTCGCACGCTCTCGTGCGCCATGGCGGGCAGCTACGAGTTGATGGATGCCTTCTGCAAAGCGGCCAATATTGACCGCTCGCACACGGATCATCATCACCCGATTGCAGTCAGCCCAGATGGCAAATTCAGCATTGAATTTGCCGAGTGTCTGGCGAGCTGCGGATTTGGCCCTGTGTGCATGATCGAGGACGACTTTTATGAGAAGGTCGATCCCGCCAAGGTGGGCGAACTGCTGGTCCAGAGAGCCTAGTTTGGTCCTCAAAAACCTTTCGCATTGTCCAGGTGGTGGAGCGTCACATTGGCTGCGTGGGGTTATTTTCACACAGTGGGCGGCGCTTCCGACTTGCCACTGCGGTCGCTGCGCTGCCAGTTCAAAAGAGAATCTTTTGAGAGCTGGCCTAAGCAAGCTGTGAATCTCTGTCTCCCCGCTGATTCGTGTCAGGAGAGCTGAGGTGGAAATAAAAAAGCGCAGCGGCTGTGAACCGCTGCGCATGGGGTCAGACTAAACCTGCAAGAGTGGGATTATTTGCTTCTCCAGGAGACCACGTCGTCCTGGGTGTTTTGCTGCAGGTCCAGGCCTGCGCTGTAGATGGCCACTTCCAGAGGAAGCATCTTCGGCGGAGGGCTGATGGTGTTGGCGGAGATCTTGGGATCTGAGTTTTTCAGGTCAGGGTTGGCCACTTGTTTGTCTCCGTTGGTGTCGAGCAGTACAAAGTAGGTGGTGCCCCAGAGGTCCACGAGCTTGTACGGGGGCTGCGGATTAACCAGACCAAACTTGCCGTTTCTGGCGATGGGCAGGTCGATGAACTTAATGTCCTTTGGATTCAGGTTGGTGGTGCCACCGCTGGAACTGCCTTGATTCGTGTTGAGAGTGGTCAGTGCGGAGACGATGCCGCTGTTTTCATCAGTCATCACGGGCTGAATGTCCTGCCCGCCAGATGCTGAGCTCATGAGGCTGGCGCTTACAGGCCAGCGGTTGTACTCCACCTGATAGCTGGTGATAGCCACGCGCAGATCCTTGAGCACGGTTTGGACCTGGAGCTTTCGGCCGTCGGCAATCATCTTGGTGGCCTGAGACATCACGAGGCTGGCCAGGACAGCCACGATGGTGATCACGACCAGAAGTTCGATAAGCGTGAAGCCTGATCGAACCAAGAGGCTGGAACGAGGTTTGATTTTCATGTTCTTCGGTTGGGGGGTGTGGGTATGCATTGAGTGGTAGCGTGCGGAGCGCCTGCTGTTTGAAGACGAGGCATCATTCCTTTTGAACATTTAACCGGTTTTGCTTTTCCACGTCAATACTTGTCATGCTGCGAGGGGCCAACTTTGCCTTCTGCAGCGATGGCATTTATGATGCCGGAAGGCTGCTGAGCGGCGCCTGCACCATGGGTTTTGATTGTCAACTAATGCTTGCATCATATACTTCAGCGATTTAAATCCGCGCTTCAATCCCCACAGAACCCACAAAACAACCACGGATCGCACAAGACGATCTGAAAAAACAATATGGCAAAGACAGCATCCAAGGGCAGCGCAGATAAAACTAAGTACGTGTATTCATTCGGAGCAGGCAAGGCAGACGGCGACGGCTCCATGAAAGCATTGCTGGGCGGCAAAGGCGCCAACCTGGCAGAGATGAGCCGCATCGGTCTGCCCGTTCCTCCCGGGTTCACGATCAGCACTGAGGTCTGCACCTATTACTATCAGAACAAGAAGACCTATCCTGCCGCTCTGCAGTCCCAGATGGAAGCTGCGATCAAGAGCATGGAAAAGATCATGGGTTACAAGTTCGGCGACGCCAAAGGCTTCCCGCTTCTCGTGGCCGTGCGCTCTGGCGCCCGTGATTCCATGCCCGGCATGATGGACACGATTCTCAACCTCGGTCTCAACGACGACACCGTGCTCTCCCTCGTGGCAGCCACGAACAACGAGCGCTTTGCCTGGGATTGCTACCGCCGCTTCATCCAGATGTATGGCGACGTGGTGCTCGGCGTGCAGAAGCGCGAAGGCGAAGACCATGAGCCCTTCGAAGTTGTGATCGAAGGCTACAAGCACGAAACTTATCACAAGGACATTCTGGACAGCGACCTGACCGCCGCCGACCAGCAGGAGCTGGTGAAGCGCTTCAAGCAGCTCGTTAAAGAGCGCACCGGCAAGAGCTTCCCGAGCGATCCGTGGGATCAGCTTCGCGGCGCAGCTGGCGCTGTGTTTGGCTCCTGGATGAACGACCGCGCGATCGTGTATCGCCGCAAGTACAACATCCCCGCTGAGTGGGGCACTGCCGTGAACGTGCAGGCGATGGTGTTCGGCAACACTGGGCCGACCTCCGGCTCCGGCGTGGCCTTCACCCGCAATCCTGCCAACGGCGCGAACGAATTCTACGGTGAGTTCCTCATCAATGCCCAGGGCGAGGACGTTGTCGCCGGCGTGCGCACTCCTGAGCCGGTGATCCAGCTCAAGAAGGAAATGCCTAAATCCTACGCTGAACTGCTTGAGGTCCGCCAGAAGCTTGAGAAGCATTTCAAGGATGTGCAGGACGTTGAGTTCACCATCCAGGAAGGCAAGCTGTTCATGCTGCAGACCCGTAACGGCAAGCGCACCGCCGCCGCTGCTCTGAAGTTCTCCATGGACATGGTGAAGGAAAAGCTCATCGACTGGGAAACCGCCGTGCTGCGCAACCCTGCTGACCAGCTCGACCAGCTCCTTGCTCCGATCTTTGACGCTGCTGACGTCAAGAAGGCCAAGGCTGTGGCCACCGGCCTTCCCGCCGGCCCAGGCGCCGCCTCCGGCAAGATCTACCTCAATGCTGACCGCGCCGTCGTCGCTGAGCAGAAGGGTGAAAAAGTGCTGCTCGTCCGCAACGAAACCAGCCCCGAAGATCTTCGTGGAATGATCGCTGCTGAAGGCATCCTGACCGCCCGTGGTGGTGTTTCCTCCCACGCAGCTCTCGTTGCCCGTCAGATGGGCAAGGTTTGCATTTGCGGCGCCGCTGCACTGGAAATCGACTATGACAAGAAGACCGTCACCGTTGCAGGCCAGACCTTCAACGAAGGCGACTACCTCTCCATCGACGGCACCAGCGGCACGGTTTACGCCGGCGAGCTGAAGACCGCTCCTTCCGAGATCATCACAGGCATGCTGCACGGAGACAAAGCCGCGCAGGCCACTGAGAAGTTCAAGAGCTTCCAGCAGCTCATGAACTGGTGCGGCAAGGCCACCCGCCTGCAGGTCCGCACCAATGCCGACAATCCCGAGCAGACCCAGAACGCCATCTCCTTTGGCGCCCAGGGCATCGGCCTCACCCGCACAGAGCATATGTTCTTTGAAGGTGACCGCATCGACGCCGTGCGTGAAATGATCCTGGCTGACAACGTGGCTGACCGCAAGAAGGCGCTGGCCAAGCTGCTGCCTTACCAGCGTGAAGATTTCACAGGCATCTTTGAGTCCCTCAAGGGTCTGCCTGCCACCATCCGTCTTCTCGACCCGCCCCTCCACGAATTCGTGCCGCATGACGAGAAGGCCCAGGCCGAGCTCGCCAAGAAGATGGGTGTGTCCGTTGAGAAAGTTTCCGCACGTGTTGCTGCTCTGCATGAGTTCAACCCGATGCTCGGACATCGCGGCTGCCGTCTTGGCATCGCCTATCCCGAGATCACCGAGATGCAGGCTCGCGCCATCTTTGAAGCTGCTGCTGATGTGGCCAAGAAGAAGATCAAGGTGAAGCCCGAAGTCATGATTCCGCTCGTCGGGTTCAAGAAAGAACTCGACCTGCAGGTGGAAATCGTGCATAAGGTAGCGAAAGAAGTGATGGCTGAGAAAAAAGTGAAGCTCGACTATCTTGTCGGCACCATGATTGAGGTGCCGCGTGGAGCACTCACCGCTGACGAAATCGCCGAAACGGCGCAGTTCTTCAGCTTCGGCACCAACGACCTGACGCAGACCGCTCTCGGCATCAGCCGTGACGACATGGGCAGCTTCCTGATGCCCTACACCGAAAACGAAATCTTCAAGAAGAACCCCTTTGCCACGCTGGATCAGACCGGTGTGGGCCAGCTTATCAAGATCGCCATCGAAAAAGGCCGCAAGACCAAGCCCGACATCAAGCTGGGCATCTGCGGTGAACACGGCGGTGATCCAGATAGCGTCAAATTCTGCCATCGCGTAGGCCTCACTTATGTGAGTTGCAGTCCTTTCCGTGTGCCCGTCGCCCGCCTTGCCGCCGCGCAGGCTGCGATCGAAGAAAAGCGCGCCGCTTCGGCCGCCGCAGGAAAAAATGTCCAGGGAGGCGCCAAAAGCGCATCCGTGGCAAAACAAAACAACAAAGCAACCAACAACAAACAGAGGACAAACACTATGGCTAAGAAAGCTGCAAAGAAAGCCGCCAAGAAGGCTGTGAAGGCCCCCGCTAAGAAGGCCGCCAAGAAAGCCGTCAAGAAAGCTGCCAAGAAGGCCGCCAAGAAGTAATGCGTTGGCCTCTTGACTGAGGTCAATGTGGCGGAGCAATCCGTCATCAAAAGCCCTGTGGGGATCACTCCTCACAGGGCTTTCTCTTTTTTAGTCCAGGCCGTGCGATCAATGGTGTGTTTGTCGCAAGGCCCGGCGGCAGCGCGATGCCTGGTTGGGGGCTCTGTTTCCGTGTGTAGTTGATTTAAAGGCGCACGGTCTCAAACGCTGTTCTGACCGCTCCTCCTCATCGCTTGTGCGGCAGGCTCAGTGCTTCTGAGCAGCAGAAGCGGTATAGCTTTCCCCTGGTCGAGGAGGCGTCTGCAGTCGGCGGGGTTCTTGGTCATCACATGATCCGTCGCGAGATCATGCCGCCTCACCCGCGCTTCATTTCAGCATCAGGATGGCTGATGCCAATCTTATCGCTGGGGTTCGTTGTCGTACACAGAGCCTGGAGGAGGTGTGGAGAGATAACTGCCACCTGCGGAGATGGCGTCGTTGCGGATGCTCTGGCCTTTGCCGATTTGATCGTTGGCACTGCGCATGCTGCCGCTCATGCCAGCGGTGCCGCCCATGCCGGCGACAGCACCGTAGTTCATATAGGAAGGGCGGTAGAAAGAGCCCATGCCGCCGGACCCCACTGATCCGCTCATCATGCCCCCAACCTGACCAGCGGCGAGCACCACGGGCTGGTCCGGTGTCGGAACGCCGTCTGATTTGCGTTCAGATTCAGCCAGGAAGTGCTTGTTCCAGGCGGCGTCGTTCACGGCTGCCGCGACTTTGGCATCCAGGCGATGCTTGTCTTCGTCATACTGGGTTTTGCTAATGACTCCACTGGCACGCCTCTTTTCCAGGTCGTTGTACAAGCCTTGGTACTTGGCGCGCATCACCTGCTCGTACGCATTGAGCTCCGCCAGCGAGGGGACACTGTCCATGGTTCTGCTGGCGCAGGAGGCCAGCAGGCTGGAAAGGAGTGCAGCCAGCAGCAGGTGCGAAACGTTTTTCATATCTCATACTACGTCCAGGCCGGGGCTTTTCAAATCAAAGCACCATTGCATCCCGGGCGCAAAAAGGCACCTTATGACAGAAAACGCTCCTGTTTTGGACCCCATCGACGAAGCCCTGCAAACCACCGGCCCGCGCGGCAACTACCTGCCGTACCCCGTTTCCCGTCTGGCCGCCAAGATCATCCCTCAGGATCTCACTAACTTCAAAAGCCGGGGCGTCTCCCGCGTGGAGCGTGAACTGCAGCAGGAGATGCTGGAGATACAGGAGCGGTACATGGAGGTGATCGACGCCTTTAACTGGAACAAGCTCATCTACGAGAGCCACTTCGGGTTTGAGCCTGTCTGCGGGGAGGTCTATCACCTGTATGAAGTGGAGGGCAAGCGTCAGCTCAGCATGATCTCGCCCGACCAGTGGTATCAGCACTGGATTGGGAGTTTCAGATTGAACGCAGACGGCCGCTGGCAGATTGAGAAATCCGCGCCAGATTTCAGCATACGCGACTGGGTGCAGACCTCGGTCGCCTGATGATGCAACCAACCTTTTCAGACATCGGCCTGCGGCTGGCCGGCCCCAGTGGTATCCAGGAACTCATGGATGACTGCGGAGCTGCGCTCACCACGCACCCGGACATGCGCATGCTTGGCGGCGGGCAGCCTGCGGCCATTCCCGCCGTGCAGCAGCTCTGGCGCGAGCGCATGCATGCCATGCTGGATGACGGCAGCATCGATCGCACGCTGCTGAATTACGACCCGCCCGGTGGCAACCCGCTCTTCCGCGAGGCCTTCGCCGCCTTTCTGAATCGCGAGTGCGGCTGGGGCGTGACGCATGAAAACATCGCGGTCATGCCCAGCTCCCAGAGCGCGTGCTTTCTGCTCTTCAATCTCCTCGCCGGACAGACGGGTGCTGCCAGAAAACGCATTCTTTTCCCGCTGCTGCCGGAGTACATCGGTTATGCCAATCAGGCGCTCGCGGAAGGTCAGTTCACGGCCTGCCTGCCGCGCATCAGTGAAACCGCGCCACATGAGATCAAATACCACGTGGATTTTGACCGTCTGCGCATGACGCCGGACATCGCGGCCATGTGTGTCTCCTGCCCGACCAACCCGACGGGGAACGTGCTCACGCAGAATGAATTCGAGAGCCTGCATGCGCTGGCAGATGCGCATGGCATCCCGCTCATCATCGACAATGCCTATGGGCATCCTTTCCCCGGCGTGATCCACAACGGCTTCCAGCCGCGGTGGCAGCCGGGCATGATCTTCAGCATCAGCATGAGCAAGGTGGGCCTGCCAGGCGTGCGCACGGCCATGATCGTGGCTGATCCCTCCATCGTGAAAGCGCTCTCCAACATGAATGCCATCGTCTCGCTGGCGAATGGCAATCTTGGCCAGGCACTGCTGATGCCTCTGTTGAAAGACGACAGGCTCATCAAACTGGGCCCTGAGGTGATCCGCCCCTTCTACCGAGAGCGTTCAGACTTTGCCAAAGGCGTGCTCTCATCTGCACTAGGCGAGCGAGTGCCGTGGGCGTTGCATGCGCAGGAGGGAGCCTTCTTCCTCTGGTTGTGGGTCAATGGACTGCCGATTCCTGCCTCCGAGCTGTATCACAGGCTCAAGGGGCGCAAAGTGCTGGTCATTCCAGGGCATTACTTCGCCTTTGGTCTGGAACAGGAATGGCGGCATCCGCATGAGTGCTTGCGCCTGACCTATTCGCAGCCGCAGCACATCGTGCAGGAGGGGCTGGAAATCATTGCTGATGAAATCATCCGCTGCTTCGGAGCGCGGACCTCCGAGTCTGCAGCACTCCGCTGACTCAACTCGCATCGCAGATCGCATGGCCGAACCCTTTTCCGCTTTCATGGCGCGCGCCTTGTTCGATCCTGAACGGGGCTACTACACTCGCCACATCAAAACAGTCGGGGCACGCGGAGATTTCTCCACCTCGGCCACGCTTTCGCCTAGCTTAGGGAATGCGGTGGCGGCATGGCTGAAGTCAGAGTCATGCTTGCAGCCGCAAGTGCGGCATGTCATTGAAGTCGGTGCTGGAGAAGGCTCGCTGATGCACACGGTGCGCAGAGCGCTGGGCTGGTGGACGCGCCGACGCTTCACTTTCCACATCGTTGAGACTTCTCCCGTGCTGCGGAAGGAGCAGGAGAGGAAGCTCGCGGGCCGTGTGGTGTGGCATCCCTCGCTGGAGTCTGCACTCGCCGCTGCGCAGGGCCATGCCTTCATCTATCACAATGAACTGCTGGATGCCTTTCCCGTCACGCTCGTGCAGTGGAGCGTTGCCGAGCAGCGGTGGCTGGAGGTCTGGGTGCCGGAGGCGCTGCACCCGCATGAACTGGATGCGGCGCATTTCAGTGTACTGCAACACACCGCCTTTGCCGAGGGTCAGCGTTGCGAGCTGCATGTCAGCGTACGCGACTGGCTTCAGCAATGGACCCCACACTGGAAAAGCGGTGCCATGCTGACCATTGATTACGGCGATTTCTTCCCTCAGCTCTACCATCGCCGCCCACAAGGCACGCTGCGCGCCTATCTGCTACATCAGCGGCTTATCGGTGCTGACATTTATGCCAATCCAGGCAGGCAGGACATCACTGCAGACATCAATTTCACCGATTACTCCGCCTGGTTGCAGGCACTGGGCGTGGTTGAATTCTCGCAGCAGACTCTGGCCCAGTTCCTGCATTCACACTCCGCGCCAGCCTGGCTCACCAACCCAGACGGTGCCGGAACTGCCTTCAAATGCTTCGTGCATCGCAGGCAGGATGGCGCATCGTAAAACTCTTGTATGAACTCCGTCAACGACCGCCCCGGCACACTTGAAAAAGCACTGAAGATCAACCTCGCGCACACCATTTACGGGACGTTTGCTGAAATCGGCGCCGGTCAGGAGATCGCCAACTGGTTTTTCCGTGCAGGTGGTGCTTCGGGCACGGTGGCCAAGACCATGTCCGCCTATGACATGACGATCAGCGATGAGATCTACGGCAAATGTTCGCGCTACGTCTCCCGCCAGCGCATGTGCGCCATGCTGGAGCATGAATATCCCATGCTCATTCAGCGCCTGAATGCCAAGCGCGGCACCACCACCACCTTCTTCACGCTTGCAGACACCATCCGTGCCCGCTCCTACCGCGACACCAAGGAGGAATGTCACGGCTGGCTGGGGCTGCGCTTCCAGACTGAACCCGGAGGCCCCAGCAATGAAATCCAGCTGCACGTGCGCCTGCTCGATGACTCGAATGCCCGCCAGTCAGACGCTGTGGGAAAGCTCGGCGTGAACCTGCTCTATGCCGCATTCTACCTTCGGAATGACCTGTCCTCCTTCCTGCAGAGCCTGCTGGATGATCTGAGCCGCAAGCGTGTCGAGATCGACATGATCGACTTCACCGGTCCGGTGTTTGCCGCATCAGAGTATCAGGATCGTCTCGTGGCTCTGAAACTGGTGCGTTTGGGGCTGGCAGATGCCGCGCTCTTTGGTGCGGATGGCGAGATCTGGCAGGCTTCGGATGTGCTTTACAAAAAGCCGGTCTTCCTCAAGCGCGGCAGCTTTGACCCCATCACCAAACTCAACCTCGACATGATCGAGCGCGGACAGGCTGCCTTTAAAGCGGATTTTGGAGAGGCAGCGCAGAACAACGTCGAGATCCTGGAGATTACCATGCACAACCTGCTGGCCAGCGGGGCTGAGGTGCCTGACAGCGAGTTCCTGGCACGCGCAGACGTGCTGCAGGCGCTGGGCAAGAATGTGCTCATCTCCAAGTATCCTGAATTCCACCGCGTCAGCAGCTATCTGGCGCGCCACACGCAGTGCCCCATTGGCATCGTGCTTGGGCTGCCGCTCTTCCAGGAGCTGTTCAATGAACGCTGGTGCACCGATCTGGAAGGCGGATTGCTCGAAGCCTTTGGACGTCTCTTCAAAAATCAGGTGCGTGTGTATGTCTATCCCATGGGCAACCCGATGAACGGGCAGATCGTGGGTGTTAACGACGCCCGTGTGACTCCGGAGCAGAAGCACCTGCTGCACTACCTGATCGACACCCAGAGTGTGCGCGCACTGGAGGAGCCCAACCAGGACTTCCTCTTCCATACCAGCGCGGAGGTGCGCAACATGATCCTGGCTCGTGACAGCCAGTGGCAGTCACTGGTGCCGGACATTGTGCTCAAGCAGGGACCGTGGCGCGAGATCGGGCAGCCGGTGATGTAATACGGGTGCAGTGTTGCTTTTCTGTAGGCAGCCGCTTGAATTCGCGGTGCCATGCCGGAATTCAAATTCATCAGCTCAGACCCATTCTGGATTACAGCTTGGATCTTGTACGCGCTGATCTACTGCGCAGTGCTGGCCTATCTGCTGAACCGCAGACGGTTTGGAACCCAGGAGCGCATTCTGTGGTTTCTGGTCACCACTTTCGCACCTGTGATCGGTATTGTCCTCTTCCTGCTCATCAGTGAAGACGACAAGGTTCCTGGAAACGCACCGAAAAGCCGTGCCCCGCTCTCAGACACCTCAGGCACTCCCTGGCAAAATAATCCTGGGCACACCAAAGACCCCACTTCATGAGCGAAATACTTTCAGACGATCTCGATCTCATCTCCCTAACGCAGCTGCGTCAGGTCGTGAACCAGTCGCCGCAGCCCTACCGGCTGCATCTGCAGGTGGAGTTGCGCACTGAGAAGGCCACCAGCGCCGGAAGTCCGTTCTTTGAGGTGAAGCTGGTGGATGCGGCCGATTCACTGGTGTGGCGCGTGTTTGACAACAATCCCCTGTTTCAAGACGTGGCCAGGCTGACGCGCAATGCCTTCATCCAGCTTGCGGGCCAGTGGGTGGAGGGCAAATACGGCATCGAGCCTCGTCAGGTGCAGATGCGCACGCTTAGCGAGGATGAAACCGTGACGCTCCTGCTGGGAGATCCGGAGCTGGCCGCGCGTCAGCAGGCGGACTACACCGACATCGTGGGTTTCATCGAATCCATCCGCGATCCGCGCCTGCTGCGGCTGTGCAGCGTCTTCATGGAGCGCCATGGCGAGCGCTTCCGCCGCACTGGTGCAGCGCGCAAGAACCACCACGCACGCCGTGGCGGACTGGTGGAGCATGTGGCGCAGATGATGCGCAGCGCAGCGGCCATCGCGGCTGTGTATCCGCATCTGAACCGTGATCTGCTGATTGCGGGCGTGCTCTTCCACGACTGCGGCAAGCTCTGGGAAAACGTGTATGCGGAGAGCGGCTTTACCATGCCCTACAATATGACCGCCGAGATGCTGGGTCATATTCCGCTAGGGCTGGAGCTGGTAAACCGGATGTGGCGCGATCTTCTTGAAGAGCCCGCGGCCGCCGAATGGTCTGCGCTGGAGCCCGCCTCCGAGCTGGTGCGCCTGCATCTGCTGCACCTGATCGCGGCGCATCATGGCACGCTGGAGTTTGGCTCTCCGGTGCTGCCCAAGACGCCGGAGGCCATCGTGCTGCATCATGTGGACAATATTGACGCCAAGCTGGAAATGTTCCGCCGTGGCTATGCAGGCAGCAAGGAGCTGGCTCCTGGCATTTTTGAGAAGTTCTCGCCCTGGCCAGTGAACATCGTTGCACCGCTGCAGGCAGTGTGAGCACGCTGCTAGGATGAGCCGCGCAGCTTCATCAGCGCCGCATGCACCATGAGCGTCTCGCCCACATTCTCGGCAGTGAGCAGGCCCAGCAGCCTGCCGCTGCCGGGTTCCAGTACAGGCATGGCCGGGCAGTCGCTTGCATTCAAGGCATCGAGCGCCTGCGAAAGATCGGTGCCGGGAGAGGTGGAGTCCGGGCAGGGGCGCATCACCTCCACCACGGGCGCCGAGGGGCCTTTCTCCGCAAGTGCGGAGATCAGATCATGACGGGTCAGCATGCCCTGCATGCCGCCATGGGAATCGAGCACGGGAAAGTCCTGCTGCGCACCGGTCAGCAGCAGTTCCACGCCGTCCCGCAGGGTGGCATCCGGTGGCAAGGTGCGGAAATCGGTCAGCATGGCATCTCGCACGCGCATGTTGCGCGTGGCTTCCTGCTGCGCCACGCCAGCGGCCTCCTGCCCGGCGGCCATGAAAATGAAGAAGCAGATGAGCAGGAGCATGGGGTGCAGCGTGGCATTGAGCAGCATGTAAACTGCCACCAGCATAGCCAGCCCTTGGCCGATGGAGGCGGCACGCCGTGTGGCGGTGCCGTAGTCCATGAACATGGCAAAAACCGCGCGCAGCACACGGCCGCCGTCCATGGGGAAGGCGGGGATGAGGTTGAAGGCAACCATGAAGGCATTCCACACCATGAGCTTTTCGAAGAAGCCGCCAGATTTAAGAAAATTGTAGCCAGGGTTCAATGCGGCAGTAATGCCGAAGCCGAGGTAAATGGCGGCGGCGATGATGACATTCACCAGCGGCCCGCTGACGGCCACGACGAGCTCCTCGGAGGGCTTGCGCGGCATGCGCTCCAGCCGCGCCACGCCACCGATGGGCAGGAGCGTGATGTCCGGCGTGCGAATGCCGTAGCCGCGTGCGGCCAGGACGTGGCCAAACTCGTGCAGCACCACGCAGGCAAACATGGTGGTGATGAACAGGATGGACTCCAGCGCTGCACTGATGCCCTGCCCCCTGAGAAAGCCATCGCCGGCGACAAAAAGCAGCAGAAGCAGGAAGGTGGCATGCACGCGCACCTCGGTGCCGGCCAGGGTAAAAAGTCGGAAGGACCACTTCATGGGGAGGGATGAAACTGGCTAAGGTTTGGGAGCTTTCGATGAGTCGTAGTAGATACGCACGTCGGCGTCCTTGATGCCCAGAATATCCTGCGCGCGGCGCAGGGCATTGCGGGTGGAGACGTTGGGATTGGACGGACTGGCCAGGAAGAGGTTTTCTTTGCCGATCACCTCCACCATGCCGGCATCTTTGAGCACTCGGTAAAGATCCTTGGCCACGCCGCTGACGATGAGATCGCGTCCGTCAGCGCGCAGCATGCGGATGAGTTCTTCAATGGCCATGGCGCAGGTGGCATCCAGATGGCGGGCGTTTTTGAGGCGCAGAATGACGATGCGCAGGTTGGGATCTGCGCAGAAGCGCTGGATCTGCGTCCGGAAAAGGTCGGCGGAGGCAAAAAACAGATCGCCCTCCACATGCACGATGGAGATGGCCGGGTGCTGGCGTCCGCCCTGCTGTGCCTCGGCCAGGTGGCCGTCTGCATTGAACTCATACTCCACCAGGGAGGGCTGGCTGGCCTTGTGCAGGTAGAGGATGATGGAGATGCCCACACCGGTGAAGATGGCCACATGCAGCGGCACCAGCAGGGTGGCAAAGAAGGTGGTCAGAAACACGATGGCGTCCGAGCCAGTAGCGCGCAGGGAGATGTAGATCTGACGTTTGTTGATGAGTGCCACCGCCACGCAGATGACCATGGCACCGAGTGCAGCCTTGGGGACATACGCCACCAGCGGGCCGATCGTCAGCGCCGCCACCAGACAGACCAGTCCGCTGAAAATGGCGGAAAGCGGGGACACAGCTCCGCTTTCATACGCTGCCAGGGAGCGGGTGAGGGAATGAGAGGCAGGCATGCCGCTGAGGTAGGCGCAGGCCAGATTGGCCGCGCCCAGGCTGAGCATGTCCTGGTTTGGATCCACATTGTGGCCGGACCGGCTGGCCAGTGTGCGGGCCATGGCGGAGTTTTCCATCATGGCCACAAAGGCCAGCGAGAGCGCCAGGCCAAAGAGCTGGCTGAACTGCGCCGAGGCATTGCCGCTGGTGAAGTCTGGGAAGGGGGGCAGCAGTGTGCGCCAGGTGAAGCTGAGGTCCGAATACGTGGCCACCTTGAGCCCTGCCTTGTTCATCGCCACGGCAATCAGGGACATGAGGATGAGTGTGATCGTCAGCGCAGGGAAGCGTTTGCCAAAGCGCTTGAGCCCGTAGTAGCTGCCGATGGCCAGCACGCAGATGAGCGCACTGGGCCAGTGGATGGAGCCCAGGTGGGAGAGTACATCGTGCACATCGGACACCAGGGTGCGTGCCATGGGCCTGCCGGAGGCCTCCTCAAGCTGCTGGCCCAGCACCACCGGCAGCTGATGCGCAAACATTTGCAGAGCCGCACCGGTCAGGTAGGCCACCACCACAGCGCGGCTGATGAAGCGGGCCATTTCCGCCACACGGAAGTAGGCGCCAAAGATCAGCAGCGCACCCACGAGGAAGACCAGCATCGGCATGGAGGCCAGCTGGTTTAGATTGGGAAAGGAGGCAAAGTAGGACGACACCATGAACGCGGTGGCGTTGGTGGGGCCGTAGATGGAGTGCCGCGAGCTCATCAGCAGCGCCCCCACCACGCAGGCCACCGCCGAGCAGGTGATGCCGTAGGCCAGCGGCAGCCCCGCCACCACGGCAAAGGCCATGCCCTGCGGGATAGCCAGCAGCGCACCGTCCAGGCCACTCCTGAAGTCGGCCTTGAGGAATTCCTTGTGGTAGCCCTTCAGTATCTCCTTGAGGGGAAAAGGGTCCAAGGTGTTGCCATCGGCCACGTTTCTCAGCACTGCACGTCCCTGGCGTGCGTAATCACGCAGCTGCTCGGACCAGGCTCGTAGTTGGGATAGCAAGAGAAACTCCTTGGAAGCACCTGCTGCATGCTAGACGCACCCGCCGAGAGCACAAGCACTGTGAGCAACGGATTGCTGCTGGACTTCCAGGCCTGCACCAACACCTTCCGCCATGTCCTTAGATGCTGATGAGCCGATCCCCGAGGTGGTGGAGCATCCCATCGGTCCGGAGCTGGATCTGCACACCTTCCGGCCGCAGGACATTAGCAGTTTGCTGCCGGAATATTTTTCTGAATGCCGCAGGCTGGGCATCCTACAGGTACGCATTATCCACGGCAAAGGCACCGGCACCTTGCGGGTAGGGGTGCACCAGCTGTTGGAGAAACTGCCTGAGGTACAGCAGTTTATCTGGCCTGCGGAAGAGGCCAGCGGCTCCTGGGGTGCGACGTGGGTGGTTTTGCATTCACTCTGATATTGCCAGCTGTCAGCATGCTTGATAGCTTAAAAAAAATGCGCGTTATTTTTGGCCTGACCTTTGTTCTTATAAGTCGAAGCCTCATTCCGGCTGCGGAGGATCTGGAGCAAAAGCTAAAGCGTGATGATGCTCCGCTGCCAAACGCCGGAGCTGTTGTTTTGAGTTATCGTAGTGCGGTCTCAGCGATCCATGACAGCGTGGTCACGGTCTGGGTCAAGCAGTGGAAGACCAAGACGGCATGGCGGGTGGATGCGTATGACATGACGCCGGACGCATTCGAGGAAAAAAACGAGATGGGTCCGGAGTCTGGCACCGGGATTGTGCTGACTCCTGAAGGGCTGGTGATGACCAACCATCATGTGGTTTATGGAGCCCAGGAGATATGGCTCAGGGCGCGTGGCAGCCAGATGGATGTGCCTGCGGAGATAGTCGGGATGGACAGGGCCACGGATGTGGCGCTGCTGCGTGCCAGGAGCGGTGCCTGGAAGCCGGCTACGCTGACCAACAGTGACCAAGTCCAACCGGGAGACGTGGTGCTGTCGGTGGGAAGCCCATTCGGCCTGGAGCAAACAGTGACGCTGGGCATCGTGAGCGCCACCGGCCGCTCCGAGATCAGCGGGCTGGCCAGCAGACTGCAGGACTTCATTCAAACAGATGCCGCAATCAATCCCGGCAACTCCGGAGGCCCGCTGGTGGACGGACTCGGGCGGGTCTTTGGCATGAACACGGCGCGCTTTGGAAGGGCAGAGGGCATCGGGCTGTCGATTCCGATCAATCTCGCTGTCAAAGTGGCGGATGATCTGCTGAAAGACGGCAGTGTTCGGCGCGGAATGCTGGGGGTGCGGTTTGTGGACACGGATGCAGACGTGGTCAGAGAATTGAAGCTGAACACAGCCGTGAAAGGCGCCGTGGTGGTGCACGTCGAGGCCGGTCAGCCTGCGGACAAGGCGGGGCTGCTCCCCGGAGATGTGATCACTGCGGTGAATGGCCAGGCAGTGACCAGCCGGGCGCGGTTTCTCATGCGTATGACCACGATGAAAGCTGGTGACGTCGTAAAGCTCTCCTACTACCGGGCATCAGAACTGCATGAGGCTGAAGCCACCCTGATGGATGCTCCGTCCCGCGCTCTGCCGCCGACTTTGGAAGGGGAGCTGCTTCCCGGGCTGAAAGTGGCGCTGGTGGACGAAAGGCTGCGCAACAAGCTTCTCTTGCGCGAAAATTTTCACGCCCTGCAAGTGCTGGAGGATTACAAAACGAGTGAAGGCGTCCTCAAGTTGTCCGCAGGAGACATGATTCTCAGCGTCAACAAGCAGACTCCAAGCCCCTATGTAGGAGAGACGGCGGAAAAAATTATGCAGCGCATGATGCCTAAAAAATCCGCCGTGCTGCTGCAGGTCCTGCGAAAAAGCGGCGGAGAGGTTGAGATCGGGCTGGTGGTGCCTGCGGCCGCTAAAAAGTAACATCTTTCTTTTTCAAATTCCACTCATGAGCATGTCATCATTGTTAGTCTCGAGTTCGGTCTGTGTTGTGTTGTGCCTGGCGGGTACGTCTGCCGCCCAGGAGGCGAAGCTGGGTCCGTTCAATCCACCCAACCCGGCCCTTCAGGGATTTTTTGGGATTCCTGGGTGCGGCAGTTTCCTCAATGGAGGACTGGTATGGCACCGCAGTGGAAAGATCATCAGCATGGAGTCGTGGAGATCAGGGATCAATCCGGTGTCACTGTGGCAGCCAGATGCCAAAACGATGCGCGCTATGCGTTCTGCTCTTTTGAATGTCGGTGATGCCTGGTGCCTTTCGCAAAAGGGAGATCTGCTCTGCGCAAGATCCAGGCGTATGGACGACCAGCCGGAGCTGGATCCCACGAAAAACACGATGGCCTGGACGGAGGGGGCGTTTGGCTGCTTTCGCATTCAGGATGGCGGTCGGATGTGGAAGCTGCCCATGAGGGACGGCGAAAGCATCAGCGGCGCCGCGTTTACTACCGATGATAAAAAAGTGGTCGTGCTAAGCACGTGGCATGAGCAAATGAGCCTGCGTCTGCTGGATGCCGCGACTGGAGCCCTGCTGCAGCAGCATGATTTCCCAGGCAGGTCGAAATCCCTGTCATTCGATGCCGGAAGGCTGATGATGAGGGGCGGTGAGCTCTGGATGATCCATCGTGAAAATGACGGGCGTGCGCTGCTGAAGATCTCTCTGTCTACTTTGAAGCCCATGCGGGTTGATTGTCCGCCGCTGGAGCAGATGGAGGGGCATGTCACGCTTTCTGCGGACATGCGGCGAATGGTGTCCCACACGGAGTTTGGCCTTACCTGCCTCGAGTTGCGCGGTGGGAAATGGGATGTGGTGTATGAGGATTTCGACTTCCGCTCTTCTCCGCAGTCTGAGATCGGAAATTTGCGCGATGTTGAGTTCACCCCGGACGGCCAGAAGCTCGTCATGTTCACCGTGAATTCCGCCCGCATTTTGGATTTCACGAGCAAAAAGACGCACAGCATCAAGCTGGATGAAAATGCCGGAGGCACTCTTTCTCCGGACGGCAGTCATTTGCTGGTGGAGCATGAGCACGGCCTTAGAATCGTGAGCATTCGGGAAACAGATGCCACCCAGCCTGGAAGGCTGCAGCAGAATGTCTGGCGGCCCCATCAGCTGCGCTTTACTGGAGATGGAAAGACCCTTCTGGCCGTGGATACTGAAGGCATTTGGGCATGGGATGTGGCCACGCGCAGGCCGCGCGCATGGCTGAAGAGTTTTGACCACCACTTTTACGACGAAAGAACTTTCCGTACCCTCTCGCTGACGGCCAATGACACTGAGATCCTGTCAGATGAATATGGCGATGTCCTGAAATGGAAGCTGCCATCCTCTGCGGAACCACCAGGAGATAAAGTCCAGGTAATTGACCCGCAGCTGGCTTTTGGAGGGGTGCGACTTGGCTGGAACGGCGGTGTACGCACAGAAGTCTTCGCCAATCAGAGCGCATCCTGGATTCTGACCACCAACGGGGAACAACCAGCTGGTATTCGCAAGGAATTTGGGCCCGGCAGCACGCGTTCCATTTCCCAGCGCTTTCCTGCAGTGGCACCACAGCTTTGGTTCTTCGCACCAGATGACACGTTTGTGATGTTTTCTGAATCTAATTATAGATGGAGCCGCCTGAATCTGCCACAAGGCACCCTAGAAGAACTGCCCAGTACGCCTGGAGTTCCTGATGCTGCCAGGTCTGGACGGCTTGTGCAGCCTCAGCCAGTGGCGGTGCTGCCAAAAAGACAGTTTGTCGTCCGTCAGGCCAACGATCGTCTCTGTGTGACCAGTTTGGACGGGAAAACCCAGTTGCCTTGGTTTGAAACCCCGCTCCGATGGTCTGGTGTGATCAATATGCGTGCTGGAGTCAGTCAGGATGAAAAACGCTGTGCCACCGTGATGACGGATGTCGTGCGCCGCCACCAGCATCTTTTTGTATGGGAAATCGAAACGGGGAAACTTCTCGGTCTGGCACTTCTGCCCACCGATGACGCCACCTGCGTGGCCCTTTCTCCCGACGGCAGCCTGCTGGCGTGCGGTCATGAAAACACGGCCATCTCCATCTGGGATGTGGCCAAGCTGACCGTGCCTGCACCTTCGCCCCAGCCTGCCAAGGCTTCTTTGGAGCCTGCAAAGTCGGCCGCTGCTCCCGCGCCGCCACCCGCTCCCCAGGGGCCACCGCCGGTGAGAGAAAGCGACAGCCGCCGTGAACACATGTTTGGAAGCGGCGTCTGGACTTTCTTTGGGAATGGTACCGTCAGCAAAAAAGAAACGTTTCCAGAGGCGGGACGTCTGCGGATCAATGGCAAGGAGTTTGAGATGCAGAGGCAGCGTCTCGCCCATCCTGGGATTCTGACGCGGCTCTTTCATGCTCAGCGGGATTTCTGGGCGGAAACCATGCGCAGCCGGAACGATCCGAAATTTATCCCACTGCCCGCCAACAAGCATCCGGAGATCGCCGCAGGTCTGATTCATTACGCCGAGGGATCTCTGGATGATGTATGGATCTCCCGGCAGACAGGCAGTCCAGTAGGCAGGTTTCACCAATTTTTAACGTTCACAGACACGCTGACCAATCTTTCGGCGCGGGACAAGCAGGTGGAGATCGAGTTTGAAGTGCGTTTTCCTGCACAGACTCAGCAGCTTGTCGATTCGAGTCTTCAACCTGTGAAGATCAATGCCGACGGGAACCTGCAGGTCAATCCTGAGGCCATCTGGCTGGCTGCACTACCAGCCCCCGGTACTTTGCCCAATGTGCCCATCTTCTGGTTCCGCACTTCCTCTGGCGGGCAGACCTGCCGGCTGCAGTGGAAGCCCGATACCCATACCCTGATTGTGCACCACTCAGCACTGCTGCCCCCGGGAGATCCGCGGTATCTTGCGCATGGAGTGCGATTAGAGCCGCTTCCAGAAGGTGTGGCTCCTGACCACTTCAAGACGCCGTTTCCACAAGATTTTGGCGAGCAGGTGGTCTTTTCGGCAGTGTCCCGGGGCATCAATTATGGCCTGCCACCTATGGAACAGCACCAGTTTCTGAACCTGCGAAGTGCCAGCAGTCTGAGAGAAGGATTTGGCAAGAATGCCGACGGCAGTCTTTACAACCCTACGGGAATTGCCTGCGCACACGCACTCTGGCTGGATGGAGCTCCGCTGTCTGGCAGCGACATGGGGGTGTTTCTGCACGTAGAGGATCGTGGTGTGACTCAGACTCCACGAGGAACCTACATGTTCTACGGCTCTTCGATGGATGAGAAGGTGACGGTATCCAGGCGGCCCGCTTTTTCCCAGGAGCAGCACATGTCGCTCATCCGGGACATCTTCATCAACCAAGAGGCGGAGCCTAGAACCGCCAAGGTGGCGTATGTCAGCAGCTTTTCAGAGCCCATCAAGGCGCTGTACGACGCCAGTGGGCGGCCGGTGGAAGCCAATGCGACTCCAAGAGCTGCCCGTGAACTGGGCGGGGCGCTGATCGTGGAATTTGACGGGCCCAAACGGCCGGCCACCTTGCTGGCTTTTTATCAGGAGGGCGCTGCCGCCGAGCCCAAGGTCTCCTGGCCTAACCCCAAATTCCTCAAGCTCGAGTATGAGGTGACGCTGCCACCGAGACAGATGGCCGAATTCTGCCACGGAGCCACTGAAATGCCGCTGGCCAGCTTTGACACCGTCACACAGGCATTTGCGGACTGTCTGCCTTTTCAACACAAGGCCCCTGAGAAGTCCCCCGTCGTTTATTTGAACGTCCGGTGAACGCAGCGGCTCCTGGGGGGCGACGTGGGTGGTTTTGAGGGGCTGAGAAATATCAAAGCCTCCAATACTGAATGAGTTCCTGCCAGGGGCGTTTGATGGACTCCCATTGGCTCTCATGGTCATCTCCCTCGTCGATATTCAAACCACGGGCGTGAAACCATAGATAAAGCGCACTCCTCTGACGGATGCTGGCCATCCTAGCCTCAGTTGCTAGGTCGCTTTCTTCGTTCGCCAGGCGCTGGTATTCCTGGCGATGGGATGAAATGACGGCTGGCGGAGTCGTGAAATAGTAAAACAACTGAATGCAGTGAGGCCCCCAGAAAATGAGAAGCAGCAAAGCCAAGGCTCCAAAGCCTGCTTTCCTAGGCTTTTTGGGGTTCACAGCCGTGGGCTTATGGTTTCCACTCCGCCCCCGACCACACCTTGGGCTTGGCGTTTTCCAGCTTTTCCAGGTCCAGCGGGGTGGTGTTTTTAACTTCGAGTTTCTGGCCGCGGATTTCCAAGGTCAGGGGGCCGGAGAGGTCGGCTTTTTCCAGCCAGAAGCGCAGGCGAACGTCTGAGGTGGTCTGGGCCTCGATGCTGGGGGGGCGCTCCACGGGGAGGATGAAGGGGGGCACGTCCTTTCCGGCGGCATTGATCAGGCGCACGTCCGGCGGCTGCAGGTAGAGGGGGCGGGGGCTGGCGTTTTTGTAGCGCACCTCAAGGTCCAGGCGGGCATTGCCAAAGTCGCGCACCAGAGTGCAGCGGCGCAGCTGCAGGGCGGGGGATGAGGCGTCGATTTCGGCGGCAGGGCTGGTTTCGGCCGGGTTGGAACCCGCCTGAAGAGCCCACCAGATGGCGATTCCTCCTGCGATAAGCAGCAGCCAGACCTCAAATCTCTGAAAGATACGCATGGGGGGCTAAATACAGGGTTCTCGATCTCTGTTTGTCAAATCCGTCAAATTGTCTATCATGCGCGCCCCTCCGGCCCGGACGCGGCTCCCCACCGCCCGGCTTTTGGGATGGAAAACACCTCGCCCCTAACCTCTTTCTCATGAACATCAACGTCGAACATCAGCCCAACTGCCGCGCCGTCGCCCACGTCCGCGTTCCTGCCGAACAAGTCGGCAAAGAGCGTGACGAAATCATCTCCTACTACGCCAGCATGGTGCGCATCCCCGGCTATCGCCCCGGCAAGACGCCGAAGAGCATCGTGGCCAAGCGCTATGAAAACGAAGTGAAGGACGAACTGGAAAAGCAGCTCATCAGCGCCGGCCTGCGCCAGGCCGTGAAGAGCGAAGGACTCGAACTCCTCAACGTCCTGGCTGTGAACGACAAGATGTACCACGACACGGACAAGAGCTTCAGCTTCACCATCGAGATGACGCTGGCTCCCAAGTTTGAGCTGCCTGAGTACACCGGCATCCCGGTGAAGCTGCCGCGCATCGAAGTGACGGACGCCGATGTGGACCACGACATCCTGCACCTGCGCGAGCACCACACCACCTATGAAGACGTGGAGCGTGCCGCCGCCATCGGCGATGTCGTCGTGCTCAGCGTCACCGGCAGCCTGGACGGCCAGCCGCTCGGCGAGGCCATGCCGGACGCCCCCGACCACCTCAAGGAGATGAAGGAAAACTGGTTCCTCCTGGGTGAAGAAGACGATTTCCTCCCCGGCTTCTACGCAGGCCTCGTTGGCATCGCCAAGGACGAAGAGCGCACGATCAATGTCACCATTGCAGATGACTTCCGCTTTGAAGGTCTGCGCGGCAAGACCATCGCCCTGACTGCCAAGTGCCACGGCGTGAAGGACAAGGTGGTGCCCGAGCTCACCGACGAACTGATCAAGAAGGTGGGCGGTGATGAAATGACCGCTGAAACCCTGCGCGAGGAAGTGCGCGCCGCCATCCGCCGCCGCCGCGAGCAGGCACGCGATGCCGCCAAGTCCAACCAGGTGATCGCTCATCTGACCGAGAAGGTGGAATTTGAGCTGCCGCAGGAAGTCGTGAACCGCGAAGCCCAGCGCCGCACCAACGAAATCGCCCAGCGCGCCATGCAGCAGGGCATCGGCGAAGAAGAGCTGGTGAAGCAGCAGGACGACATCCTGAACAGCGCCACCAACCAGGCCCGCCAGAATGTGAAGGTCAGCTTCATCCTCGAGCAGGTGGCCAAGAAGGAAGCTCTCGAAGTGCCCGGCCAGAAGATCGCCATGGCGCTGGCCCGCATCGCCGAGCACCAGAAGATGCCTGCCAAGAAGTTCATGGCCGAGGCTCAGAAGAACGGACTCATCGACAACGTGCGCAGCGACCTCCTCCTGCAGGAAGCCCTGGAGTTCATCAAGGACAAGGCCGTCGTCGAAGAAACCGACCCCGAGCCGGAACACTGCGACACGCACAGCAAGTAATCAGCTGAGCGATCACTAACCCCTCAAGAAATGGTCAAGGCGGCAGCGATGCAGCCTTGGCCATTTTTATTCGGCCTTTTCGAGACGCTTTTTCCAGCGTGCGGCCTCCTTCTCGAGCAGATCCTTCGGGCGAGTGCTGAAGAAGTCGTAGCCGACTTTGTTCTTCGCAGCCATCTCTTGGAAGGTTGGATAAATGATGCCGTCCTCGGCGCCGGCAAAGATGGGCTTGCCGGTCTGCAGATCGTAAAAGCGCGCCCAGATCACATCGGTGCAGGTGGGGTCTTCGATGTAGTCGGTCTTGCCCTCTGCTGTCTTGATTTTGCGCAGACCGGTGAGCTTATGCGCTTCAAACCACTTCGTGGCGGAGTCGATCACGGCGATGATTTCCGGTGTGGTGGGGCCGTAGCGCATGAGGAACTTCACCAGGTTGGCTGATTCACCACCGCTAAGCGAGGGCGGCTCCTTGGCGCGCGCTTTCACCGGTGCGAGCGTGAGCGGGTGATGCTGCGCACACCAGACGGTGGGGGTGCCATCTATCTTCACCTGCATGGCGGCGATGTTGGAGATGCCTTTGTCAAAGGCAGCCTGCGCACGCTGCTTGAGCGCATCATCGGCGAAGCTGAAGAGTTTCTCGCCTTTGGTGACCGCGAGCAACAATTCGAGCGCGTGCATCATGGCATCGTCATTCAGTGTGATGGCCTCATGGTAGCCGCTCTCCACGGGGTAGTTCTGCGGCCAGCCGCCGTTGGGGTATTGAGCCACGAAGACGTATTCGAGCCCCTTCATCAGCGCAGCTTTCACATCCTCACGCTTGGTGGCGGTGAAGACGCCTGCCAGGAACTTGAGCTGCTCGGTGGTGGTGCGGTTGTCAAAAGTGCCGCAGTAGTGCCAGGCGTCGCCGTTCTGGGCGGTCCAGTGCGTGCCGGGCTGGCGCGGACCCTGGGTGTAATCGACGGCCTTTGACCAGCCGCCCGTGGGTGTCTGGTAGCTGATGACGATCTCCGCGAGCTTTTGGTTTTCGGCGCTGCCAAACCACTCGGCAGGCGTGTCGTTGCTGAATTCAAACTCCTTGCGGTTGCCGGGTGCGGGTGTGGATTTTTCCATCCCGGCCTTCTGGCACTCATCGGCAAGAATGCGGTGCTCGTTGGCGGCGGCATCACGGGATTTCGCGATGTAGGAGGTCCATTGAGTGCGCTGTGCTTCTGGGAGCTGCGCCAGGAGATCGTCCGTGAGCATCGTGAAAGGTTTCTCATCAGCCAGGACGGCGGTGGCAAGCACAAGCGGGAGGAACAGCGAGCGTGTGATCATGCTCAATCGTAACCCCTTGGCTCTGAGGCACGAATCGTATTTTCTGATGCCCGCCATTGCGGCGGCTTATCCATCTTGTGTGTCGAGACCTTGACCGGCCGCCACATCACCGCTCCTTGGTGAGACTGATGCCCCACGATCTCCACGCCGCCCTGAAACAACACTTTGGCCATGCGGCTTTTCGCGCGGGACAGCAGCAGGTGATGGAGGCGCTGCTGGCTGGGAGAAGCGCGCTGGCGCTCTTTCCCACGAGTGCGGGGAAATCCCTCTGCTACCAGCTTCCGGCGCTGCTCATGGAGGGGGTGGCGCTCATCATCTCCCCGCTCATCGCGCTGATGAAGGATCAGGTGCAGGCGCTGCAGGCACGAGGCATTGCCGCAGCGCGGCTGGACTCATCTCTCTCCGCTGCCGAGGTGGCGCAGGTTTTTGATGACATGCGCACCGGGGTGCTGAAGCTGCTCTACATCGCCCCCGAGAGGCTCATGAATGAAAACTTCATCGAGCGGCTGAAGCGCTTGCGCATCTCCATGATGGCGGTGGATGAGGCGCACTGCATCTCGGAGTGGGGGCACAATTTTCGTCCCGAATACCTGCGGCTGGCGCACGTTGCGGCGGAGCTGGGCATCCGGCCTGTGCTGGCGCTCACCGCCACAGCCACTCCCTCGGTGGCGGCGGATATCCGCAAGGCCTTTGGCATCGCGCACGAGGACCATGTGCAGACCTCTTTTCTGCGGCCCAATCTGCATTTCCGCATCACGCCCTGCACCACGCGGCAGCGGCTGGGCGTGCTCACGCGCCTGCTGCAAAAGCGCAAGCTGCCCTCCATCGTTTATGTCACCCTGCAGCAGACCGCTGAAGAAGTGGCCACGCATCTGCAAAGGAATGAAGTGAATGCCCTCGCCTATCATGCGGGTCTTCCAGACGAGCACCGGCACGCAGCGCAGGATGCCTTCATGAGCGGCCAGACGGATGTCATTGTGGCCACCATCGCCTTCGGCATGGGCATCGACAAATCAGACATCCGTGCAGTGTATCACTACAACCTGCCCAAGACGCTGGAGAATTACTCGCAGGAAACCGGTCGCGCCGGGCGCGATGGCAAGACCTCCGTGTGCGAGATGCTCGCGTGTGGGGACGACTGCATTGTGCTGGAAAATTTCACCTTTGGAGACACGCCCACGCCGCAGGCCATCCGCCAGCTGCTGGACCATCTGCTGCTGGGCGGGACGGAGTTTGATGTCTCCATGTATGACCTGGCCCATGCCACGGACATCCGCCCACTGGTGATCGAGACAGTCATCACCAATCTGGAGCTGGACGGCATCCTGCGCCCGCTGGGCTCGTTCTATGCCAGCTACCAGTACCGCTTCATCCAGCCGGAGCAGCGCATCCTCTCCGGACACAAGGCGGAGCGGCAGGCCTTTCTGCGCCGGTTGTTTCAATGCGGCAAGCGCGGCACCAAGTGGACCACGATCAACCCCGATGAAGCCGCGGCTGAGCTTGAGGAGCCGCGAGATCGCGTGCTCAAGGCGCTGACCTGGCTTCAGGAGTCAGGAGACATCGAACTCAAGCCCAGTGGCAGCCGCCAGAAATACCGGCTCTCTGAAGAAGCACACCGCCGAGATCCGAAAGAGATCACCAAAAAGATGCAGCAGCTTTTTGCGCATCGAGAAGAACGCGATGTGGAGCGGCTGCAGGAGGTGCTGAATTATGCGCGGCATCGCGGCTGCCTGACGCGCCGCCTGCTGGACTACTTCGGCGAGAGCATGGAGGCCGACTGCGGCACCTGCACCAGCTGCAAAGAGCGTGAAAAAGGCGTGGCCGACGATGCGCCGCGCGTCATCCCGCAGTCAGAGCCGCCGCCGATCACCATCGAGCACGTGGCGGCCATTCGGGAGGTCATCGCCGAGCGCAAACCCGCACTGCGCTCCGCGCGCCAGCTGGCCCGTTTCCTCTGCGGGCTTACCAGTCCCGCCACGACGCGGGAGCGGCTGGGCAGGCATCCTAGCTTTGGTCTGCTGGAAACCATTCCGTTTGGAGACGTGCTGGCGCAGACAGAAACGATGCTGCGATAAGAAATCCTTGTCAGAACGCGCGTTTTCTGACGGTATGAGGATTGTCATTATGCGTATCCTCCCGCTTCTCTCCCTCATCTGCATCGCCACCGGCCTCCGTGCCGAATCCATCCTGCCTCCCAACGCCCGCGTCGCTGTGATCGGCGACAGCATCACGGAGCAAAAAATTTACTCCAAATACATCGAGACCTACCTGCTGGCCTGCACAGGGCGCAGCGACATCAAGGTGTGCCAGTTTGGCTGGAGCGGCGAGCGCGCCGGCGGCTTCGCAGCCCGCCTGGAAAACGACCTGGCGGTGTTCAATCCCAATGTGGCCACCACCTGCTACGGCATGAATGACGGCAGCTACCGCCCCTATGCACCGGAAGTCGGTGCCGAGTATGAGAAAAACATGCGCCTGGTGATCGAGGGCATGAAGAAGGTCGGCGTGAAGGCCATGGCCATCGGCTCCCCCGGCGGAGTGGACCCGGACTTCTTCAAAAAGAACGTCACCGGTGCTGACTACAATGACAACCTTGCCCACCTGCGCGACATCGCCAAGAAGCTGGCGGAAGAAAACAAAGTGCCCTTTGCCAATGTGTATGACACGATGATCAGCGCGCTCACCAAGTCCAAGGCGGCGCTGGGCAAGGAATACGGCCCCTTTGGTGGCGACGGCTTCCATCCCGCCCCAGCGGGCCAGCTGCTCATGGCGCAGGCCTTTCTCAAGGCGCTGGGGTTTGACGGCGAGATCGGCACCATCTCTCTGGACATGAAGGGCGAGAGCAAGGCCAGCAGCGGCCACGTGGTCAAAGGCGGGCAGAACGGTAGCGTGACCCTGGAGAGCACCAAATGGCCCTTCGTGTTTGATGCCGACCCCAAATCTGCTGGCAGCAATCGCAGCATCCTGCCCTACACCAGTTTCAATGAAGACCTCAACCGCCTCACTCTAAAAGTCGTGAATCTCGGCAGCGCCAAGGCCAAGGTCACCTGGGGCACGCAGAGCAAGGAGTTCACCAGCGAGCAGCTCAAGGCAGGCGTGAATCTCGCTGCTGAATTTACCAAGACGCCTTTCGACAATGACTTCGCCGCATTGACCAACGCCATCACACAGAAAGAGGCTTTTGAAACCATCCTGATCAAGAACCTCGTCACCAACATGCGTTCGGTGGCCGCAGAAGCAGCGGAAGACCCCAAGGTGGCTGCCGCGCTGGCCAAGCTGAAGAAGAAGCTGGGAGACGAGCACGCCAAGCAGGATGCCAACGTGCGCAAGTTCATCAAGCCTGTCACTCACACGATCAAGGTCGAGGAAATCAAGTAACCCCATCCCGTTTACGAGCATGCAACTGGCCGATTTGAAGTGGTCCGAGGTGGACGCGCTCAGCCGCGACACGCCGGTGATTTTCCCCGTCGCCGCTCTGGAACAGCACGGCAGGCACATGCCGGTCTTCACCGACAGCATGCTCACCAACGAACTTATTCGTCGTACGGAGGCGGTGCTGGGTGAGCGTGTACTCATAGCGCCGCTCACGTGGCTGGGGAATTCCCATCATCACATGGACTTCCCCGGCACCCTCTCGGCGGAGCCGCGCCTCTATCTCGATTTACTCAACGGGCTGATGGAAAACTTCATCGCCCACGGCTTCAAGCGGCTCGTGTTTCTCAATGGCCACGGCGGCAACGACATCCCTGGAAAACAGGCGGTGTTTGAGACACGGCAGAAATACCGCGATCGCAGCGACCTGCTGCTGCTCTTTGCCACCTACTGGAACCTCGGCGCCAAGCCCTGGACGCGCGATCCCTCCATCCAGCAGCGCGTCATGGGCCATGCCTGTGAGTGGGAGACGAGCATGGTCCTGCGCCTGCGCCCCGAACTCGTCGGCGATCTGACCAAGACGGGCGACGTTCCCTTTGGCAATCCCTTCGAGCCCGCCTCACGCGGCTGGATCATGACCGACCGCAGCGAGCCCGGCCATGTGGGAGATCCCCGCAGCGCCACGGCGGAAAAAGGAGAGGTGCTCTTCCAGTGCTTCAGCGAGACCGTGGTGAAGATGCTGGAACGCGTCATTGCGTGGGATGGGAGGAGCTGGGAGGGGTGATATGGTGACCTTCGAATGAATCCAGATCTGCTCACTCCGATTGGGACGATTGGCTGGTTTGCCATGTTGGTGATCGGCCCGATCAGGAGAGAGAGTTTGAGCGAAATTCTTGTGCCAATCCTTTTTGGCATGGCCATCATTGATGCTTGGGCGGTGGCGCCAGCAGCGATACGGAAAGACCCTTCTTGGAAGACGGTAAGTGCTGTCTGGATGGGAGCGTTGTCGCCGTATGGAGTCTTGGTCTATTGGATGATCAAGCACGTGCTCAAAAGCAGGCGAGAAAGGCAATGAGTGCAGCCGTGTTCAGTGGCCTGCTTCATGCGAACAAAGAAAAATGCAGTGAACTCATTTTGACGCCGTAATCACCTCATGCCCACTTCGCGCTCCTCCCTCTGGAAATGGTATCTCTGCGGCCTGCTGCTGCTGGCCACGACGATCAATTACATGGATCGGCAGACGCTGGCAAATGCGGCCACACGTGTGACGAAGGAGTTTCATCTCTCGCAGGAGCAGTATGGTGATGTGGAGCTGGCCTTTGGCTGGGCCTTTGCGGTGGGGTCCCTGCTGTTTGGTTTCCTGGCTGACCGCGTGAAGGTGTACTGGCTCTATCCGGTGGTGCTCAGCGGCTGGTCGCTGATGGGCATTGCCTCGGCGCATACGAATGGCTACTGGCCGCTGCTGATGTGCCGGGTGCTGCTGGGCTTCTTTGAGGCGGGTCACTGGCCATGCGCGCTAAAGACCACCTTTGCGCTGCTGGAGCCCAAGGACCGCACCATGGGAAACAGCGTGCTGCAGAGCGGAGCATCCATCGGCGCTGTGGTCACGCCGCCGCTCATGATCTGGCTCATGACGGACGAGCTTTCCAGCTGGCGGCGGGCCTTTGAGGCCATCGGCTACATCGGGTTGGTGTGGGTGGTGGTGTGGTTCCTGTCCATGCGCAAAAACGACCTGGATGTGAAGGTGGAGGATGATCCCTCCAAGCGCGAAAGCCTGGGAGGCATCCTGCTCGGCGGACGCTTCTGGGCGTTGGCGATGCTGATCTTTGGCGCGCAGACCTGCTGGCACCTCTTCCGTGTTTGGCTGCCCAAGTTCATGCAGGAGGGGCGCGGCTATCCCGAGGTGGAGGCATTGGCTTTCAACTCGGCCTACTACATCGGCACGGATGTCGGCTGCATCATGGCGGGGTTCATCTCGCTGTGGCTGGCGCGGCGCTTTGGCCTCTCGGCGCATGGTGCACGGCGTTGGGTGTATGCGGGTGCGTGCGTGCTCACCTCCTTCAGCGTGCTGCTGTTCTGGCTGCCCAAGGGCTGGCCGCTGATCGGTGCGCTGCTGTGCGTCGGTGCCGGTGCGCTGGCGCTCTTTCCCTGCTACTACAGCTTTGTGCAGGAGCTTTCAGACCGGCATGTGGGCCGGCTCACGGGCCTGCTGAGCACCTGGGTGTGGGCGGTGTCCTCCCCCATGCACAAGCTCTTTGGCAGACTGGTGGACGAAACAAAATCCTTCGACCTCGGCATGGCCCTGGCAGGGCTGGCGCCGTGGCTGGGGGTCATCGCTATGAAATTGTTCTGGGACAGGCAAAAGCCGAAGGACGCCGCAGTGCAGGAGCGTTGAGTGGCGCATGATCTGCCGCTTTATTGCCACGCTCCTCCTCACATCGGTGCTGACTGCTGCCGAGCCGTACAAGCTGAAGCTCGAAACCATCACCAAAGGCTACGACGGCAAAACGTGCTGGGTGCATCCGCGCGCAGGTGCCATTCCCGGCAGCACGCCCCAAGTGGTGCTGACGATGCAGAAGCTCCTGCTCACCGGCAGTGATGTGTTCTACGCCCTGAATCACGTCAGCACATCGGACATGGCCCGCACCTGGACGCAGCCCGTGGAAAACACGGACACCTTGGGCCGGCGTGAAGAAGCGGGCGGCGTCATCGTGGCGGCATGTGACTTCACTCCCAAGTGGCACGCCACATCCGGCAAGCTGCTCGGCATCGGCCACACGGTGCGCTACACGGACGACAAGGTTATTCACGAGCGTCCGCGTGAGACCTGTTTCTCCGTTTATGATCCGCAGCACAACACATGGTCGCCATGGGCCACGCTGGCCATGCCCGCCGATCCTAAGTTTTATAACGCAGGAGCGGGCTGCGTGCAGCGCGTGGATCTGGAAAACGGCGACATCCTCCTGCCCATTTATTTCAAGGCTCAGGGAGACAAATACTACCGTGTGACCGTGCTGCGCTGCAGCTTTGACGGCAGCACGCTGCGCTTCATTGAGCAGGGCAATGATGTTATGTTGGAGTCAGGGCGCGGTGTGTACGAGCCGTCCCTCATTCGCTGCGCTGGGAAGTTTTACCTCACGCTGCGCAACGACACCGCTGGATACGTGTGCAGCAGCGATGACGGCCTGCACTTCAGCGAATCCAAACGCTGGGACTGGAGCAGCGGTGGCGATCTGGGAAACTACAACACCCAGCAGCACTGGGTGGCGCACAAAGACCATCTCTATCTCGTGTACACCCGTCGAGGTGCCAGCAACGACCACGTCTTTCGCCATCGTGCTCCCTTGTTCATGGCTGAGGTGGACAAGGGCACGCTCACCGTGAGGCGCGAAACCGAGAGCATCCTGGTGCCCGAGCGCGGCGCACGCCTTGGCAACTTTGGCATCTGCGAAGTCAGCGAAAACGAAACTTGGGTCACCGTGGCCGAGTGGATGCAGAAGAACGGCCCGGACTACGTCATTAAGCCCGACAATCAATATGGCGCGGACAACAGCGTCTATGCCGCACGCATTATCTGGCGGGACTGATCATTCCAAATACTCGCCCTCCACGACTTCCTCCTCCACTTCGCCGTCCCTGGCTTCGTGGATGGCGCTGGAGATCACGCGTTCAGTCACTTCGTCGAGGTAGGTCTGCAGCACCTTGCTGAGTTCGAGAAACTCCGGCCACAGCGTCTCTTCGACAAAGCTGCGTGGTACCCGGACCATGACGGTGTTCCGGCGCTGGCGGGTGTAGCGGTAGGGCCTGAGCTCGTAGCGGCGCAGCAGAGCGGTGAAGAGTTTTTTCGACCAGCTGTCAGTCAGGGTGAACTTGTACTCAATGGGCCGCTCCACCTTGGCCGCCTCGCCGATGCGGCGCTTGATTCGTGCGATGGCGTCGGCCGCCGCCTCCTTCTCCCCCGGCGTGGCAGCACCTGCATAGAGGCGCTCGATCTTCCGGAGTTTGTCGAGGAGGTCCTGTTCGTGCATGCGGGTGCTCTATTCCGCACCCTGGGCACGATTGTCAATCCTGCTGCGATGAGGTGCGGCGGATGCCACGCGTGGAAAGAATGTTGCGCACCAGGCGCAGCATGTCGGCAGGCTCGTAGGGCTTTGGCAGCACAGAGGCAAAGCCGTAGGCGGCGGGGTTGGCCATCACAGGATCGTCCGAATAGCCGCTGGAAACGATGGCAAAGACCTCTGGGTCGATGGCGCGCAGCTTTTCCATGGCACGCACACCGCCCATGCCATTGGGGATGCTAAGATCAAGAATGACCAGATCGTAAGGACGGCCCTGGGTGAATGACTCCTGATAAAGGCGCACTGTTTCCGTGCCTTCAGCAGTTTCAGCCACATCAAAGCCGTTGCTGGTGAGATTGCGGACGATCAGGGAGCGCACCAGGGGATCGTCCTCCAGCACGAGGATGCGCGGATTGGAGTTCGTGAGGTCCGGAGCTGTGTCAAAGACCTTGCTGAGGCCAAAGGCGTCTGCCTCCTCGCTGTCGGAGTCGAGCGGCAGATAGAAACGCACAGTTGTTCCCCTGCCGGGCTCGGAGCTCACCGTCAGCGAGCCGCCATGGGCTTTGGCGATGGATTCACATACGGTCAGGCCCAGGCCGGTGGCGTTGTCGGCTTTGCGGGTGCTGAAGTAGGGCTCAAAGATGTGCGGCAGGTGCTCGGCAGGGATGCCTTCGCCTCTGTCCTCCACCTCAATGGCCAGGCCGGAGGGCTGGAAGTTGGTGTCGGCCACCATTTCTCCCGGGAACATCTCCGCGTGGTCAGGCGCGAAGCAGCGCACCACGATCTCTCCGCCTTCAGGCTGAGCCTGCTCGGCATTGCGGATCAGATTGCTGAGCATGCGGCGGATCTGCGCGCTGTCGATCGCCACCTGCGGCAGCCCTGGTTGGATCTCCACGCGGTATTCCACCCGGTTTGCACGCGTGTGGTGGGTGAAAAAGGTCTCAATGAGGTCTCCCAGGCGGAGCTGGGTTTTGATCGGTGCACCGCCGCGCGCAAAGGTCAGCAGCTGCTGCACGAGATTCTGCGCCTGCAGTGTGGCCTGCTTGGCAGTGTGCAGCTCAGGCAGCGTGATGGCATTGCGCAGGCGCATCTCTGCCAGCGAGATGTTTCCCAGCAGCACGGTAAGGAGGTTGTTGAAATCATGCGCAAAGCCACGCGCCAGCAGGCCGAGGGACTCCAGGCGGTCGATTCGGTTGCGGCGCTCGGCTTCCTCGCGGCGGGCGGTCACATCCTGAATGAGCAGCAGCAGCCCCTCGCCAAAAGGATAGCCGCGCAGCTCCAGCCAGATCTGCTTTTCATCAAGGTAGATCTCCCGGTTCACCGTCTCGCGGTGCAGCATCGCGTGGGCAAAAGCCTCGTGGTGCAGCTCGCGGGTGGCGCTGGGCATGATGTCCCAGAGCGAGAGCCCCAGCATATTTTGCAGGTTGCGGTCAAAAAGCCTCAGGGCGCTGGCGTTGGCGTAGGTGACGCGCCAGCGCGAGTCGAGGGAGAAAAGCGGGTCGGAAATGCTCTCCACCACGTCCACCAGAGGCGCGGTGTTGCGGGTGGTTGCGGCGGTTTCCATAGGGGCAGGCGCGGTGACTGCAGCGCGGAAGAGGATGATCAGGCCAGACAGGTGTCCCTGGGCGTCGCGCAGCGGTGCCGAGCGGTCATGGATGGCCACACGCTCTCCCGCCAGGTTGGTCAGGTACACCGTGCGTTCGGTGGAGTCTGCTGGAGCTTCTGCGGAGAGAATCTCAGCGGGCTCTCCCGTACTCTGAAAGATGCGGAAGACCTCGTGCAGGGAGCGGCCGATGGCCTCCTGCGCATTCCACCCTGTGGTGCGGGCAGCGGAGGGATTCATGAATACCACGCCACCGGAGAGATCCGCAGCGATCACGCCGTCTGCCAGGCTCTGAAACGCCTCAAAGTAGCTGTGCTCACGGCGCTGTCGTTCATTTTCCTCAAAGTGGCGCTGGGCGGCCACTTCCACAGCCAGGCGGAGTTCGTCGTGGTTGAAAGGTTTGAGCAAGTAACCGTGGGGGTGGGTTTCGCGGGCGCGGGCCACGGTGTCGAGGTCGGCACAGGCCGTAACGTAAACAATGGCCACGCTGCCTCGGCGCTGCAATTCACGTGCTGTCTCTATGCCATCGAGCTGTCCTGCCAGATGAACGTCCATCAGGACAAGATCGGGACGAAACTCCTCAAAACGAGCAAGCGCCTCTTCTCCAGACGAGCAGATGGCAACGACTAGATACCCTAGCTTACCGAGGGTCGTAGCCATGTCACAGCCTACGAGTCCCTCGTTCTCAACGATCAAGATGCGCGTGCGATCAGTGCTGGTCATTTCCCGGTGGTGGCACTATTCTAACCGATATGAATTAGAAACGCCATAAGAAATCTAAGACTCTTTATTTAATTCTTCAAAACTATAAATAAATAATATTGCCGGACTTACCCCCGAATGGAGGGTTGTTCGGCTCAAAAATCGGGCAAATGAGGGGTGGTGGAAGAATGCAAGGAGTGCTGTTTTCACAACCAAGTCATATTCTGCGGGAAAAGGATGAGGAAGAGCAGATTTTACTCGCCTTTTCCGTGGGTAATTTCATACCTTGGCAGCGTGTTGTTCAAATGCATACCTATGAAAAAGCTCATTACCCTCCTCTCATTCATCACCCTCAGTCTGTCGCTCACCGCAGCCGAAGATACGACGCCCAAAAAGGACGCTGGCAAGGCCAAAGCCGCTGCTGGGCAGCCCGCCAAGCCCTCCGCCAAGGCTGAGGCGCTGGCCAGCACCCTGACGACCCAGCAGCGCAGCCAGCTGCTCTCCATCCTCAATACAGGGGATGATGCCGCTCTCCTGGCTCTCCCCGGGGTGGGAGAGGCACGTGCCAAGGCCATCGTGAAAATCCGTCCTCTCGCAGATGTGACCAGCGTGCTGGCAGCGGATGGCATTGGCGAAGGCATCTTTGCGCAGATGGTTGGCTACGCGAAAGCGGGGTTCACCAAGCCTGAAAAACCCGCTAAAAAGAAAGCGGCCCCGAAGAAAGCCGACGCCAAATAGCCTCGGCAAGGGACAAGGGAGCGCCTCTGCCGCCATCGCAGGCCTGTTGAGGTCTGTTTTTACTGCGATTTGGCGCCTCCAGTCCGGCCTTGTGAAATTTTTCACAAATAGCGGTTGCCGCACTGCGGGACACTCGGATAATCAAAACCGACTCCCCCTGCGGTTTTCCGCTTCTCATGGCCACTATCATTGTACAACGTCCCAAACTCGCCTGGCATGAACGCTGGTTCATTTCCACGCTTCTGAAAGGGCTGAAAATCACGGTTGGACATGGCATTAAAACCTTCCTCCAGATTGCCGGACGCAAGCCCAAGGTAACGATGGAATACCCGGAGCAGAAATGGGACGACCATCTGCCCGACCACTACCGTGGCGCGCCTACCCTCGTCACCGACGAGCATGACCGTGAGCGCTGCGTGAGCTGCCAGCTCTGCGAATTCATCTGCCCTCCCAAGGCCATCAAGATCATCCCTGGGGAGATCCCCAGCGACGATCCGTGGGCCAAGGTCGAAAAGCGGCCGAAGGAGTTCGAAATCGACATGATTCGCTGCATTTACTGCGGCATGTGCGAGGAGGTCTGCCCGGAGCAGGCCATTTTCCTGCGCAAGGACTACGCCATCACCGGTCTCTCCCGCAAGGAGATGGTGCACAACAAAAAGCGCCTCTATGAAATCGGCGGCCAGCGTGTGGGGCTGGTGAACAAGTGGAACGAGCTCAAATAATGCCCCCGCTGCTGTTCTATTTCTTTGCGCTGATCACCCTGGGCTTCGGCTTCATGGTCGTCACCGGGCGCAATCCAGTGACCTGCGCCCTCTCCTTGGCGGCCAGTTTCGTCGGTCTCGCGGCTCTTTTCCTGAGTCTGGATGCCTACTTCATCGGAGTCATCCAGATCCTCGTCTACGCCGGCGCGGTCATGGTGCTCTTCCTCTTTATTATCATGCTGCTGGACATCAAGACGGAGGAGGGCAAGAAACTGAACCTCCCCGCCATCGTGTCCGGTGTGCTGCTAGCCGTGTTTTTGACCCTGCAGATCTTCATGGTCGCTGGCAGCACCGATTTGGCCGGCAAGACCGCCGCCACCGCCCCGCTGGCCCTGGCGGAAGCCTCCGCCAAGATCGGCAAGGCCGCGCTGCCCACGATCACCAAGGATCTGAAGGCTGGCGAACTGCCTGATGCCAAGTTGATCGGCTTCACCCTTTTTGATCAATACGGATTCCATCTGCAGGTGATCGGCCTGCTGCTGCTGGTCGGCACGATCGGTGTGGTGGTCCTCAGCAAACGCGAAAGGAGCCCCGCGCCATGATCACACTCGGCCACTATCTCGTCGTCAGCGGCATGCTGTTTGCCCTCGGTCTGGCTGGCGTCATTGCACGCCGGAACATCATCATTGTTTATATGTGTCTGGAGATGATGCTCAGCGCGGCCAATCTGGCGCTGGTGGGCTTCTCCCGCTTTCATGTCGTCAACGGCCTGCCGGACTACACCGCGCAGTCGCTCGTTTTCTTCACCATCACCGTGGCCGCTGCTGAAGTGGCCGTGGGTCTCGCCATCATCGTGGCTCTCTTCCGCTCCAAGCAGAGCGTGGATGTGGAGTCCGTCACCAAACTTCAAGGATAACGCGCCCGTATGCACGCCAGCATCATCCTACTGCTGCCCTTCTTATCGGCGCTGCTCATCCTCTTGGGGCATCGTCAGCTCAAGGGGGCGGCCGTGCTCATCTCCGTCGGTTCTTCGATCATCTCGTTCATCGCCTGCCTCGCTCTTCTGGCGGCTGACGACGACAACAAGCTGCTGCTGCCCTTCATCGATGTGGGACATATCCATGCCAACATTGATGTGCTGATCGACAAGCAGAGCCGGGGCATGATGTTCATCGTCAGCTTCATCGGCATGCTGGTGCACATCTTCTCGCTGGGGTACATGAAGGATGACGAGGCCCGCCCGCGCTTCTTCGGCTCCCTCTCCCTCTTCATGTTCTCCATGACCGGCATCGTGCTGGCGGGAAACCTCCTGATGATGTTCATCTTCTGGGAGCTGGTGGGCCTGAGCTCCTACCTGCTCATCGGCCACTGGTATCAGAAAGCCAGCGCCGCTGAAGCCTGCAAGAAGGCCTTCCTTACAAATCGTATCGGCGACTTCGGCTTCATGATCGGCATTCTGTTGCTGTTCGGAGCCAACCACGGCAGCGTGAACCTGGGAGATCTGGAATCCGCCTTCAAGCCGGGCAATGAACTGGCTGCAGCATCACCCGGTTTCGTCGCCGCTGCCGCTCTCTGCATTTTCCTTGGTGCTGTGGGCAAGTCCGCCCAGTTCCCCCTGCACGTCTGGCTGCCGGACGCCATGGAGGGCCCCACACCCGTTTCCGCTCTCATCCACGCCGCCACGATGGTCGCCGCTGGTGTTTACATGCTGGTGCGTGTCAGCTTCCTCATCGAGGCTTCACCGCTGGCCGCTGAAATTATTGCAGGCATCGGCTGCGGTACCGCATTGCTTGCGGCTCTGATGGCCACTCAGCAGAACGACATCAAGCGTGTGCTGGCCTACTCCACTCTTTCCCAGCTCGGCTATATGGTGATGGCCGTGGGTGCTGTGGCCATGCATGTTCAGCATGGTCATGAAGTGCATGGCCCGAATCCAGGCCACCCGGCCATGTTCCATCTCTACACGCATGCCTTTTTCAAAGCGATGCTCTTCCTGGGCTCCGGCGCGGTGATCTACGCCTGCCATCATGAGCAGGACATCTGGAAGATGGGCGGTTTGCGCAAGCACATGCCTATCACTTTTTGGACATTTGCCATCGGCACGGCAGCCCTCATGGGTCTGCCATACATCACCAGCGGTTTCTACAGCAAGGAAGGCATTCTCGGCGCGGCCTATGACAGTGGTTGCAGCATCCTGTTCCACAGCGCCTGGCTGACGGCGTTGCTCACCTCCTTCTACATGTCGCGCCTTGTCATCGTCGCCTTTTTTGGCAAGCCCCGCACGGACTCCGCCCACCATGCCACCGAGGTGCCTGTCATCATGTTGCTTCCTCTCATTCTGCTGGCGGTCTTTTCCATTCTCTCCGCCTGGGATGGCTTCGCCACGCCGCTGCAGGCTCTGAAACCAGCGCATGAGCCCCCCCACACCACGGTTCTGGTGGCCTCCCTGCTGGCATTCCTTGTGGGCACTCTCGGTGCCATCTTCCTTTACCGCGGCAAGGAGAAGGATCCGCTCAGCATCAAGCTCTTTGCCAACAAGTTCTACTTTGACGAGATCTACGCCGTCATTGTCCGCATCTTCCAGGATCGTCTGGCTTGGATCGTCACCGCTCTGGAGCGTGTGTTTGTGGACGGCCTGGTCGCCCGTCTGCCCGCAGCCATAGTCGCCCGTATTGGTGCCGCCACCCGCATGCTTCAGGGTGGCCACATGCAGGCCTATACCTTCCTGCTGGGCGGAGGTGTTATTGGAGTGGTTTATCTGGTCGTATTTGTGCTGCCCCGTCTGGGCCATTGATGGAGGAATTGAATGAGCGTTCTTGAAATAATCATCGCACTACCGCTCCTCGCCGCATTGGCGGTCTGGCTCGGTGCGCCTGCGCGCGCCGCATCTCTCGGTGCCACCATCGTCAATCTGATCCTCGTCCTTTATGCCGTGGTCCAGTATGGCGGCAAAACCGGTCTGGCCTTCACTTGCTCTCACCCGATTCTTGAGAATCCAGCGCTGAGCTTTGCAGTGGGCGCAGATGGCACTTCGCTCATTCTGGCGTTGCTCACCGCCTTGGTGATGCTGGCCGCCATCTGGCAGATCGAGGACCGCCCCAATATCTTCTACATCTCTTCGCTGCTCATCGGCGGCGGTGCACTTGGGGCCTTCCTCACCACGGATGTCTTCTTCATCTACGCCTTCCACGAGCTGGCGCTGATCCCCACCTTCCTCATGATCGCCCTGCATGGCCGTGCCGAACCTGCCCAGCGCAAGGCGGTTGCCTGGAAAGCCACGATCTATCTCGGTGCCGGCAGCCTTGTTCTTCTCGCCGGCCTTGCCTGGCTGGTGCTCGAATTCAGCGGCGGTTCCAAACTGACCTTTGACCTCGAAGCTCTGCGCAACCAGGCCAAGCTCACCCCGCTGCCGGATGCCAAGCAGGCGCAGATCTTCTTCCTGCTGCTGCTCGGTTTTGGCTCCCTCGTCAGCCTGTTTCCTTTCCATAGCTGGGCTGCCCCGGCCTACGCCACGGCCCCTACTCCAGTGGCCATGCTGCACTCCGGTGTGCTCAAGAAGTTCGGCCTCTATGGCCTCATCCGCATCGCGCTGCCGCTGCTGCCACAGGGCGCTCATGTGGAGTGGGTGCAGACCGCGCTGATTTGGATGCTCCTGGGCAATATCCTCGTGATGGGTCTCGTCACCATTCACGCCAGCCGCCTTGATGACACCCTGGCAAACTCCAGCGTCATGCACATGGGCTACATCTTCCTCGGTATCGCCTCAGGCAGTGATCTGGCGCTGAAAGGTGCGGTCATCCTCATGTTTGCGCACGGTGTCTCCATCGCGCTGCTCTTCGGTCTTTGCGGCCGCATGCGCAACCAGCTCGGCACGCTGGAGTACAACAAGCTCGGCGGCCTTGCCACTCACGCGCCTGCTTTCACCGTATTGTTCGCGTTCGGAGCCTTTGCCTCCATCGGCCTGCCTGGCCTGACCAACTTCGCAGGGGAGGTGATGATCTTCCTCGGCAACTTCACCGACTTCAAAATCGGTGCCCTGAGTTCCCTGCAGTGGGCCGTCATTTTTGCGCTCTGGGGCGTGGTGATGTCCGCCGTTTACATGCTGCGCGCCTACCGCAGCATCTTCCATGGCAGCCCCGCCACCGGCCTGTTTATGATCGACCCCGCGCTCTCCCAGCGTGTGCCGTTCATCCTGCTTGCAACCACGCTGCTTATCACCGGCTGCTGCCCCTCGCTGCTGCTCAACCTCATGAAATCCGCGCTGTAGTCCTGCCATGAGCGTTTTTACCATCGAAGCCGGCCTCGCCATTCTCGGACTCGCACTGCTGCTGGTCGAGGCCTTCAAGCCAGACATCTCCCGCCGCACCCTCGGTCTCACCGCCATTGCTGGCACCGTCCTCGCGCTGGTGTTGTTCATCTTTGCACCGCACGACACCGCCAGCCTGCCCGGCTTTATCCAGCCCTGGCACCAGCTCGACGGCCTCGCCATTTTCTACAAGGGCTTTGCCCTCGTCATCACCATCCTCGTCCTCTGGCTCACGCTGGAATGCGCGCCCTACCTCACGCGTTTCACGCTGGATGGCAAACTGGGCGAAATGTTCAGCCTGCCGCTCCTCGTCTGCGCTGGCATGATGTGGATGGCCTCCGCCCGTGATCTGGTCACGGTGTTCGTCTCTCTTGAGCTCGTTACCGTCTCCTTCTATGTGCTGGTCGCCTTTGCACGCAAAAGCGCCTTCAGCCTTGAGGCGGGTGTCAAATACCTGATCCTGGGTGCTCTTTCCACCGGCGTGCTCGTCTATGGCATCGCCTGGATCTACGGTGCCACCGGTACGATGAGCTTTGACGGCATCGCCAAGGCGCTGGCCAATCCTGCCACCGGCAAGACCGCCGCACTCTTTGGTGCGGCTGTACTGCTCTGCGGCCTGGGTTTCAAAGTTGCGGCAGCTCCCTTCCACATGTGGGTGCCAGACGTCTATCAGGGCGCACCTACCCCCGTGACCGCCTTCCTTTCCGTCGGTTCCAAAGCCGCAGGCTTCGTGGTCCTTACCCGCGCTCTCGATGCTTTCATGGCCCCCGGCTCCATCATTGGCAGTGAGATTCAGGCCCTGCTTCTTGTCGTGGGTGCCCTCACTGCGCTGCTCGGCAGCCTGCCCGCCATGTTCCAGACCAGCGTCAAGCGCCTGCTGGCCTACTCCAGCATCAGCCACGCTGGTTATCTCATCCTCGCCCTCGCCTGCCGCGAGAGCGCCCGCTTTGATCTTTCTTCTGGCGGTGTGGTGGCCTTCTACCTGGCCACGTATCTGCCCATGACTGTCCTCGGCTTCCTGGGTCTTGGAATCATGCGCGCCAACGGCCTTGGCGAAGACCTCAAGGACTTCACCGGCCTTGCCAAACGCAATCCGCTGCTGGCCCTGCTGATGACCCTCTCCTTTGCCTCTCTGGCCGGTCTGCCGCTGACCGCTGGCTTCCTCGGCAAGCTCTTCGTCTTCCTCGGTCTGGCTGATCATGGCTGTTGGGGCGCGCTCAGCTGCGCCGTCATCGCCGCTGCCACGGGCTTCTACTACTACTTCAAGACCGTGCTTGCGATGTACAGCACCGAAGGCACCGACGTGCCTGCTCTCACTCTCTCCGGAGCCACTAAGGCTGTCGCGGGTGCACTCGCTCTCGTCATCGTGATCCTCGGCGTGTATCCCAAGCCGCTGCAGGGCGTGCTGAAAGCCGGCCACACTGCTGTGGTGCTGAAGTGATCTCGGGCGGGTTTGCTGGGTGTCATGCCCGATAAACTAAGAAAAAGGAGAGTTGTGCCTCGATTTAAGTTTTGACAGTTGGTAAGTCGCACGGCTAGACCAGCTGCATGAAGAAATCACTGCGTGGCTTTTTCGGGGTCTGGCTTGGAGTGTTCGCCCTGGTGAACACTGTTGGTGCTCAGACGAGATCTCCTGTCGTAACGGAGATCAATTTCGATGCCGTGTTTGAATGGAAGAAGCCCTGCACGCTGAATTCGGAGGAGCTCGAGGCCAGGCTCGCCAAACTCGCTCCGACGCCAGGCAAAAAGTGGTACGCATTGGACCAGTCTAAGATGTTCTCGCAGCCCTCCCACTTGTTCAATGCCAGCTATCGCCACAGCAACAACCTCAAATACCTCGTCTTTGGCAGCAAGGAGTTTGAGCCTGAAGCCGTCCGTGTGATGTGGGCCGATGGGCAGATCGACCATGTCGCTGTCAGATACACTGCCCAGGCTGGCGACACCGAGGCTTCACCAGAGTTGCTGGCTGGCATTGGTGACGCCTTGGGTGCACACTCTTTCACACGCTCAGGCGGCAGTTACCTGTGGAGCGGCGAGCACTACAGCGCCAGCGCATCCTTCACACGCCAGCAGAATGACACCATTTTCGTTGTGTCTGTGCGTCCCATCAATCCCAGGGCTGCCCCCGCAGGAACGATGCCGCCCGCTTCTCCTGAAAAGCCGGTGCCGTCGCAGACAGTCTCTGCTTCCACGCCGGAACTCAAAATCAATCTGGACGATCTTCTGGATTGGAAAAATCCCCTCTCCTTTTCTCGCGAAGAGTTTGAGAAAAAGCTCTCCACCTTGGAAAAAGTCGGTGCCAGCAAGCCCTACTTTCTGGACGGGGGCACTGCGGAGTCATCGCACGTGTTCAGTCCAGAATCCATCAGGGCCTACAAGCTGAGCTTCACCATGCTCAAAGGCACGCGCTCGCCCAGTGCCATGCGCATCGAATGGAAAGACAGCCGCGCCAGCCTCATCAATGTCATCTTCTCACGTCAGGAGAATGAGTGGGACGTGGACTCTGGATTGCTAGCCCAGCTGGATGAGGCGTTTGAGGTGAGTCACCAGGTCCTGTCCACGGATCCAAAGATACGCACGTATTCATGGCGGGGGGCTGATTTTACAGCCAGCATCTCCGCGCATCCGACACAGCCGAGGTATTTCCTCAGCATGCGCAAAACTCAGCCGGTTGCCCTGCGCAGCCCGGTCGGCATTCCCGATACCCCCGTGGTTCCTGCGCCCAAGATGGAGCCCGCCAAACCGTTGTCTGTAGCCGCTGAACCCAAGATCCCGGTCGTTTCTTTTGAATCCAAGCCCACAGATTACTTCAAGCTCCGCCTTACCCAGGTAAACGGACTGCTCATCTCCCAGCTTTCCTCGGGTGAAAAATCCGGCCAGGTCACTACAATGACCCTGACCGTGCTGCCGAAAAAAGAGGGCGGCAAAGAAAGCTTCCTGGATTTCAACCAGGACGTCGGCGCAAGCATGAGACGCGCCCTTAACCAGGTCCGCAACTTCTCTCTGCAGCGCCACAAGAGCTGGCCTGATGGCTACTCGCTCGAAATCGGGTTTGATGATAAATACATCGACAAAGACGGGCCCTCCGCTGCCGTGGCCTGTGCATTGCTCCTAGAGTCTGCCGTGACCGGCAGGAAATGGGATCCCGAATTCGCAGTCACAGGAGATCTGACTTCAGAGGGCAACGTTCGGCCCATCGGCGGAGTGCGGGCCAAGATCCGCGGCGCCACCAAGGGAAGCTGCAAGATCGTCGCCGTGCCCGCCAAAAACGAGCGCGCGGTGGCGGATCTGATCTTGCTCGACGGGCCGGCTCCGCTGCTGGGCATCACGGTGTTTGGAATCAAAACGTTTGATGATGCCGTTGCGCTCGCAACGCCTGAGCGCTCGACCGGTCTGAAGCTGGCGCTGGCAGATTTTGAAGCCATGCGCGCCGTCTTGCTGCGCAATCCCGGGCAGATCACGCCGCTGCTGCGTTCACCACATGCAATTGCGCGGTTGGAGGCGCTTTTGCTGGTGGCACCCGACTGTTACTCGGCCAAGTATCTTCTGTTACATGCACAGGGCAGATCCGCACGCGTCCTGTCTCTCGGCGGCTCCATTGAGGCGGCGCAGAGCAGCGCCCAGGCCATCGTGAACTCCATCGAAAATGACGTCGCCACCACCTTGTCGAGTCTGAAACCAGACGAAGTGGGCACCAGCCTCAACAGGCTGCGGCAGCTCCGCCCCATTCTCGACCAGCGGGTGTGGCCTTATGTGGACGGCGTGACCGATTACGGGGAAGTTATTCGCAGCACCATCCTCAATCCCGTGAGGTCAGGCGCCAGGTACAGTGACCTTGTGGACAAAGCCAGGACTGCGGCGCGTGCGGCCGCAGCCGCTTATAACACGCTGATGAACAAAGAGGAGACTCAAGAGGAGCTGGGACTGTAGGCTATTAGGTGACCTCCCATAGGTTATCTGAACTGGTGCATACGGCAAAGCACATCCGGCAGCCTTGACAGGTTTAGGCATGAGAAGGTAAAAGCACTGCATGAAATTCCAGCGCTGCATCCGTTTGATTTTGCTTGTATGGCTTGGGCTGGCTGGCCCTCTGAGTGCACAGATCAAATCCAACAAGCCTTCGATCGATGACCTTATCGACTGGGCTGATCCCATGGCGATGACTCTTGAGAAACTGAAGAGCAAGCTGGACGCAGTTGCCAAAAATCGGAGCAAACCCGTCTATACAATCGTCCAGTCGGATGACAGAGAGACAAGGCTCTTTTATAGAGCCGCAGACATGGCCAGGTCGAGCCTGCTTGAAACCACCTTCTTGAGCGGTCTCTTGGATGTCATTTCCTTGAATGTCTCATATTATAAGATTCAAGGAATGGATAAGGGTGAAGGAATGGCCCCGCACTTCGAAATCATGGTTTCTGAAGGAAACATGACCAGGAAGAAGATGGGCGCATTTATGATCCTGATGTCCCAGAAAACGGGTGACCCAGCACCCAAGGAGGAAACATCCAATACGATGGGGCGTTCGAACATCAAGCCAGTCACTTCTCTGAACTGGAAGAATCCGAAATACCGGGTGCGCTTTTACGTCAGCGAGCCCTTCGCCTATTTGACCATATCCCCCGTCTACCCCCAAGATGGTGCGCCTTCTCCCCAGCCGCCTGCCGAACCGAAAGCCCAGCCTGCCTTATCTGCCAATCTCGACGCCCTGCTAAATTTCTCCGCTCTCTGGCAATGGTCCGCCGCTGATCTGGAAAAGAACTACGAATTGAAACTCGCAGACCAGGACACGCAGCAGAAGCCGCCACAGTTTGAGTGGGTCAGCAGCACCAAGGACCGCGCGCGTTTCTCACGCCACATGTTCACCAATGCGGAAATCAATCTCACGATGTTCGCGGGTTCGGTCAAACTGGAGGAGGCTGTGCTTGAGTTTGTGAACGGCAGGATGGCGCGCGCCACCATCTCCTTCTACAATCGCGGTGATTCCGGAGACATCGACGTGCAGGATTTTGACCGCATCTTCAAGACGATTGGCCAAAATCTCAGCCAGGTGATGAAGGTGTCTCCCAAGCGTCAGGTGCTGTCGTCCAATGCGGCGCTGCCTGTGACGGGATGGATGTGGTCCTCCCCAGGCGGCATCGCGCTGCTGGAGCACAACGAGTACAACACGCCCGGCAGGGTCACGAAGCCGGAGTTTCTGCGGCTCAAGCTCGCCGCACCGGACCAGGCCAACTGGAGCATGGGCAAGATGGGCACCGGGGTCCAGCGCATGGAGCTGCTGCAGCGGATCAAAAAGACGCCGGAAGGAGACGTCTATATCTCAGGCGTGCCCATGGTGGACCAGGGCCAGAAAGGCTACTGCGTGGCAGCCAGCTGCCAGCGCCTGTTCGAGTACATGCGCATTCCCTGTGATCAGCATGAAATGGCCAAGCTCGTGAACATCGATGCTGAAAGCGGGGCAAGCATCATGGTCATGCAAAAGAGCCTGGCCAAGATCGACGGAGCTTTCAACGTCACCTTCAAGCCGTTGATCAACCCCGAACAGTATTACGCGGCCAACCGCAAACGGCGGGTTTCCGAGAAGGAGTTCGTCTCCATCATCAAAGAGTATGTCGAAAAGGGCGTGCCTCTGCTCTGGGGGCTGTCTTTGGGAGAGAAGCCCGAAGATCCGCCCCTGCCTAATGGGGGGCAGGTCAGCGGCGGCCACATGCGCATGGTCATCGGTTACAATCTGGCCAAGAACCAGGTGCTCTTCACCGACTCCTGGGGCGCAGGCCATGAGCTCAAGCGCATGGCCATGCTGGATGCCTACGATGTCACCATGGGCCTCTACTCCATGGCACCACGGGGATTCTGATGCCTCACGGCGCGCGGCCTTCCTCGACATCCATCATGTCAAAGAAGGTGATCAGGTCTTCGCGATGCGCGAGGCCAGCCTCGGCGCGCTGCTTGACGAGGCCTTCGCTGGCAGCATCGCGCCAGCCGCGCTTCATCATGAAGCCATTCCAGATTTCGATCTGCTCGGCTGTGGGGCGGTTGCCGTTCTGGCAGCACCATTCCAGGATCTCCTCGTCGGTGCCACCGGCCAGCGTGCGCTGAGTCAGCTCATAAAAATCCACTCCGAGGAATTTGCACACGCGCTCGTCAAAGGTGCGGTTGCCAGGCATGTAGCCCAGGTGGTAGCCCTCGGGCAGGCTGCCTTCTTTGTCGAAGAGGCGGATCTTGTCCAGGATGCGGCCAAAGACCATGATGCCGCCGACCATGTCACGAGGGGAACGAATGGGAAATGCCATGCGCCTCATTAGCAATGGGCGCATGGCAAGTCAATGCAGGCTGGCAGGCTTACTCGGCCTTCTTCTTGGCTTTGGCAGCGCCTTTGGCTGCGGCGGGTCTGGCCACGGGAGCTACTTTCTCGCCGGGCTTGGGCAGGGTGGCCATCACGGCATCCCAGCCGGGATTGAGGGTGGCTTCCTTGAGGCTGAAGTTGCGGAAGTCCACGGACTGGCCGCTGACGGTGAAGCCCGGGGAGGCCTTCTCCGTGAGGAAGAGGTCATTGGCACCCCAGGCTACCAGATCGTCCACCTTGCCCAGCATTTTGTCTCCCACCATTTCCAGGCGCACCTTGTGCCAGCCTTCGCCCAGCTCAGCTGGGAAGCGGGCAAAGACCACCGCCTTGTCCGGGCCTTCGTGGTCGTTGTCGTCGCGCTGTACGGTCACGGATTTGGGGGTGATCATGATGCGCGCCATGTGGTCCTTGATGGCATTGATGGAAAGGCTGGTGGTCTTGGCGCCGGAGAACTTGAACTCATACTCGATGACGAAGTCCTTCAGCTTGTTGGGCAGCCGGATCACCGCGCCGTGCTTGTCGGCTTCCAGCTCAGAGCCATGCAGCACGCCGTCCACAGCCTCCCATTTGCCTTTGGCGGCCTTCCACGGCGCACCGGCTCCGGAGGCGAGGTTGTTTTCATAAATGGCCTTGCCAGGAATGGCGAGGAGCGGCTTGTCCTCGGCACGAATGCCGGAGGCGGCCAGGGCGAGGACCAGAGCGAGCAGGGAGGTGTGTTTCATGGAGCGGTGAAAACGAAACCGCAGCATCCATGTTGCGTGAAAATTCCCGGCCTGATAGAACCGGCGCATGCGTACCGCCGCCGTCTGCCTCATTCTCCTGCACACGCTCATGCAAGCCGCTGAACCCAACCCCGCCGCCGATGCCTGGCTGGCCAAGACTAAGATCGCCCCGCCGCTTCAGGTGCCTGCCTCCCTGACTGCCTGGCATAAGCAGCGCACGCAGATTCGCGCCACGTTGAACGAGCTGCTTGGCGATCTGCCGCCACGCCCGCCCGTATCTGCTGTACAGGTGACCAGCCGTGAGGACAAAGGAGCCTACACGCTGGAGACCATTCAGTTCGACAACGGCGCTGGCGAGGTGGTGAAAGGCTACGTCTTTGTGCCAAAGACGGCCACAGCGCTGAGCCTAGCTCCGGCCATTCTCTACTGTCACTGGCACGGCGGCCAGTATGACAGCGGCAAGCAAGAGCTGCTGCAAACCAACGCCACCCCCGTGGCCGCAGGCCCCGCGCTGGCGGAGGCCGGATATGTCGTGCTGGGCATCGACGCCCCATGCTTTGGCGAGCGCAACGGCCACGGCCCCGATGGCCCGCAGCAGAAGGGCTCCAATGGCGAGATGACCGCCGCGAAGTTCAACCTCTGGGTGGGGCGCACGCTCTGGGGCATGATGATCCGAGATGACCTGACCGCGCTGGATTATCTCTGCTCCCGCCCCGAGGTGGACGCGCAACGCATCGGCGTCACCGGCATCAGCATGGGCTCCACCAGAAGCTGGTGGATCATGGCATTGGACGACCGTCCGCGCGCCGCCGTCTGCGTCGGCTGCATGACACGCTACGAGGAGCTCATCCGTGCCGGCATGCTCAAGGCGCACGGCATCTACTACTTTGTCCCCGGCATGCTCCGGCACTTTGACACCGAGTCCGTCATCGCCCTCGGTGCCCCGCGCCCCATGCTCTTCATGACGGGCGATCAGGACAGCGGCTCGCCCGTGGAAGGCGTGCGGCACATCGGCGAGATCGTGAGCCGGATCTACCTTCTCACGGGAATGAACGATGCCGAGTATTTTGAAAACAAGATCTACCCCGGAGTCGGCCACGTGTATCTGCCGGAGATGTGGGAGGAGACAGTGAAATGGATGGATCGGTGGGTCAGGAACGCGGAACCACTCAAGCAGCTCAAATAAGAGCCAAGATCGTCAAGGCGTGCATTTCACACACCTTGACGGAATCTTGTGCCCATGAGGGCTTTGCCCATGGCTCGTCTTACCACGAGCTCAGGGCATCGTGCAGCAGCTCCATCTCGCGTGAGTAGGCGGCGCGCTCGGGCATGTCGGGTTCGCCGTAGGGAACGATCTCGACCACGTTCCCGCGCAGGGCGGTGATGCCGCTGCCGCCATCGGGCTGCTGGATGGTCTTCCAGGCGTGGTCGGCAAAGCGTGCCGCCAGGATGCAGTCACCGGGTGTGGTATGGCCGCCGCGCTGCAGATGGCCCAGCACCGAGGGGCGCACCTCCAGGTCTTGGAAGGGGGCTCCGGCGCGCTGGAAGTACTGCTGGAAGGCGTCCATGAGCACGTAGGCGCGGTTGCGCTTCTGCGGCGGGTCAAATTCCACGCCCTCAGCCACCAGCACGATGGCGTGGCCACGGCCGCGGGTCATCGCGCCTTCGATCTTGGCGGCCAGTTTCTTCATGGCCTCCTCGTTCAGCGGGCCGCCCTCGGGGGTGATGATCATTTCTGCACCGGATGCCAGACCGGCCATGCGGGCCAGGTCGCCGCTGGCACGGCCCATGGTTTCCAGCACCATCACGCGGCGATGGCTGCGTGCGGTGTCGATGAAGTGGTCCACCGCCCAGACGAGGGTGTTCACCGCGGTGTCCACGCCCAGCGCCATGTCGGTAAACTGCAGGTCGTTGTCGATCGTGGCAGGCACGCCGATCACGCGCAGGTCACTCTCCTGGGCCAGCAGGCGGGCACCGGTGAGAGAGCCGTCACCACCCACCACCACCAGGGCGCGAACATTCAGGCTTTTGAGCAGCTTGATGACGCTGTCGCGCACCTTCTTGTCATGAAACTCCAGGCAGCGGGCGGAGCCGAGGATGGTGCCGCCCTTGCCCATGATGCCGCTCACGCTGGCGTGGTCCATCTGGATGATGTGGAGCTGCTCGGAGATCAGTCCGGCGCGGCCGGTGTGGGTGGCGATGTCGTTCTTCAGGCGCACCAAGGCTTCGGCGTCATCATTCACGGCGCGGGCGGTGCGGACGAGACCACGGTAGCCATCGCGGATGCCCAGCACGGCGATCTTCTCGCGGTTCAGGCCCAGGCGGACAACGGCGCGCAGAAAGGCGTTCATGCCGGGCGCGTCGCCTCCGCTGAAAAGGACGGCGACGGATTGTTCGGGGAAGGTAGCGGTCATGGTTGGAAAAAGTGGGGTCATTTGCTTAGCAAGCGCCGTGCTCGTGGCAAGTGATGGCTGAAAGCCCGCCGCCGCATTCCTTGGGCTAGGGCTTGCCACCGGGTGTGGGCGTGATAATGGCACGGGTGCCCCCAGCCCTTGCCACCACGCTCTTACCCTTGCTAGCAGCCCTATTGTACGCCTTTGGCGCGCTCGTGCTGAAACGCTCCAGCGATCTTGGGGTAGGCCTCTGGCGCACCACTTTCGTGGCGAATCTGATCGTGGCAGGCCTCTTCTCTTTCCTATGGCTTCTCGGTGGTCCGCCTATCGAGCGCGAAATGCTCTGGCAGCCTGGCATCATCGCCATGTGTCTTTTCCTCGGCCAGCTGGCGCAGTTTCTGGCACTGGACAAGGGGGACGTCTCCGTGGCCGTGCCCGTGTTTGGGCTCAAGGTCATCCTGGTGGCCTTCTTGACGCCGCTGCTCATCGGCGAGGCTGTAGGGGCCAAGCTCTGGGCCGCCGCCTTTCTCAGCGTGCTGGGCATCACCTTCCTCAATCGCAAAGACGCCGGACAACCGCCGCGCCACCTGCTGCTCACCTTTGTGTCCGGTGGCTTCGGCGCGGTGGCTTTTGCGGTGTTTGACGTGCTGGTGCAGAAATGGGGGCCGCAGTGGGGCGTGGGCCGCCTGCTGCCCTGCATCTTCTGGATCAATGCGCTGCTCTCCTTTGGGCTCATCTTCCGCTTCTCCGCCCCGCTCAGTGCTATTCGTGTGCAGGCTTGGCCGTGGCTCGTCGGCGGCTCCGCGCTGCTGGGCACGCAGAGCATCATCTTTGTCAGTACCCTGGCCGTCTTTGGGAAGGCTACCTCGGCCAATATCGTCTATGCCTCGCGCGGCCTGCTCAGTGTGGCGCTGGTGTGGATGATCGGCCACTGGTTCGCGAATAGCGAGCAGCACCTCGGCCCCAAGGTCATGCGCTGGCGTCTGGCCGGCGCCCTCATGATGATGAGCGCGATCGTGCTGGTGGTGGTGTGAGGTGCCTGGCGGGTGGCAAAGAAGCCGTTGCGGTCAGCCGCATCGGGAGCATCTTCCCGCATGATTCTGGAAACACTGCCCGCCGTGAGCGCACTCACCGTGGATCAAAAGCTGCGGCTCGTGTCCGAGCTCTGGCACGATGTTTCGCGTGAAGGTACCATCACCGCTGACACCGCTGCGTTGCTTGATGAGCGGCTGCAGGAGCATGCGGCCAACCCTGCCGCTGTCCGCAGCACGGAGCAGGTGACGGCAGGCATTCTGGCCCTCAAGAAACACATCGCGGCATCTCGCGCATGACGGCCGTCTGGACACTCGGCGCTGAAGCCGACGTGCAGCGACTCTATGAGCAGCAGGAGCGCCGTGAGGAATAGTCGGGCGATCACTTCTACAACGAAGTGCTGTCCTCGATCCGGTTGCTCGAGGTCTTTCCAGAAATCGGCCCCGTCGTTTATCGTGGAAATATCAGGCGGGTGCTGGTCTTCAGGCGTCACTTTGGCCTCTTCTACGTAGTGGAAGATCGTGGCATCATACTCCACGCATTGCTTGATCTGAGGCAGGATCCTCAAAGCATCATGCGCAGGCTGCGCAGCATCTGAGCCGCAAGGCTCCGCCGGTGAGCGCGTTTCTCTCCCCATGAAAACCACACTCTGCGCCGGAGCCATGCTGGCCGGTGCTCTTCTTTCGCAGGCCCACGCCGTCGAGCCCCAGCCCTTCCTCTCGGCCACGCAGCGGCTCATGGATGCCACCGCCTTTCTCGGCTCTCCCTTTGATGCTGCGGAGCTGGCTACGCTGCGCGGCTGCTTGCAGTCGCATGATGCCACAGCGGTGGAGAAGGCGCAGGCCGTGCTGGATGCCCATGCTCTTTTTCATGTCACCATCACCCCCGAGCAGCGGGTCAAGGTGGAGCGTGGCGCGGCCAAGCCCGTTCTCGATGAGTCCGGCTGGCGTCAGTATCTCGTGCGGGTGGAGAATGAGGCGGGCGTCACAGCCCGTCTCGCCGCCAGCAGTCCGCAGTCCAAGGAGGTCTATGTGAAGGGCTCTCCGCCTGTGGTGCCCAATGCGCAGCCGCGAGACCCCGGCCAGCCGCCCCTCGCCGCGCGCTGGCTGGACATGCAGATGTTTGAGGCTGCGCCGCAGCAACCCACGCTCAGCGGGCTGGGCGTGGAGTATCGTATCATCCAGCTCTACGCCAGCGAGGCGGGAAAACGCGAGGCCGTCTTCAGCTTTGACACTGGGCAGGGCACGCAGGATCTCGGCTTTCGCAATGAGACGAGCGTGCTCTTCGACTGCCGCCCCTCACGCGAGGTCACGCTGGCCATCACCGATGAAAACGGCAAGCCCTGCATGGCAGAGCTACTCATCCAAGACCACGCAGGGCGCATCTACCCCAGCCAGATCAAGCGCCATGCGCCCGACTTCTTTTTCCACCCGCAGATCTATCGCGGCGATGGAGAGGTGCTGAAGCTGCCCGATGGCGCTTACGACATCACCTTCCGCCGTGGCCCCGAATCCGTGCCCGAGCAGCGGCAGGTGAAGATCACGGGCTCAAACATCACGCTTAAGTTCCAGGTGCGGCGCTGGATCGATCCCTCCCTGCTCGGCTGGTGGAGCGGAGATCACCACATCCACGCCGCAGGCTGCGCGCACTACTCTGTGCCCAGCATGGGCGTGCATGCCTCCGACATGGCGCGGCACTGCATGGGCGAAGATTTGAAAATCGGCGCGAATCTCACCTGGGGTCCCTGCTTCGATTACCAAAAGCAGTTTTTCACTGGCATGGAGGACAAGGAGTCGCGATTCCCCTTTTTGCTGCGCTATGACGTGGAGGTCAGCGGATTTGGCAGTCACAAAAGCGGCCACCTCTGCCTGCTCAAGCTCAAGGAGCAGATGTACCCTGGCGGCGACAGCACCGCGCACTGGCCCACGCTCTGCCTCAGCACGCTCCGGTGGGCCAAAAAGCAGGGCGCGCTCTGCGGCCCCGCACACAGCGGCTGGGGCCTGCAGCCGCTGGCAGAAAATGACCCCGCACGAAAGCAGCCCTACAAGCTCGGCATCCCCAGCGCCACCAACGAGCTGCCAAACTTCATCATCCCGCCCTTCAACGGCATCGGGGCCAATGAATACATCGTCGATGTCACGCATCTGGTCGAAGGCCCGGACGGCAAGCTGGTGCCTGCGGTCGATTTCATGTCCATGGTCGATACCCCGCACACCTGGGAGCTGAACATCTGGTACCACACGCTCAATGCCGGCTTCCGTACCCGCATCAGCGGAGAGACGGACTTCCCCTGCATCTACGGCGAGCGCGTGGGCCTGGGCCGCGCCTATGTGAAGCTCGACGGTCGCCTCAGCTACGATGCCTGGTGCGAGGGCATCCGCGCAGGCCGCGCCTATGTGAGCGATGGCAAAAGCCACCTCATGGACTTCAAGGCCAACGCTCAGGAGATGGGCGTGAACGGCAGCGAACTGCGGCTCGCCAAGCCCGCCACCATCAAGCTCACCGCCAAGGTGGCCGCACGGCTGAATGACAAGCCGCACCCAGAGATTCAGTCCCTCTCGCCGGAACAGAAACCCTTCTGGGATCTCGAGCGCGCCCGTGTGGGCAGCTCACGCGAGGTGCCGGTGGAGGTCATCGTCAATGGCGTGTCCGTGGCGCGGAAAAACATCACCGCTGATGGCAGCCTGCATGATGTGAGCTTTGACCTGCCGGTGGAAAAAAGCTGCTGGGTGGCCCTGCGCATCCGTGCCACCTCGCACACCAATCCCATCTTCCTCATCGTGAATGACAAGCCCATTCGCGAAAAGCGCAGCCTCGAATGGTGTCTCAAATGTGTCGATCAATGCTGGTCGCAGAAAGAGGCGCTCATCGACCCCAAAGAACATGCCGACGCCGTGGCCGCTTATGACCATGCGCGGCAGGTATATCGAGAACGGTTGGCGGATTGACGATCCCGGAGGGATCACAGCCGGTAGCCAGGGGTCAGCTCGCGTAGCGAGCGCCACCCCTGGACAAGATGAAACTTTCTTCCTTCTCAAGGTCGCATGGCGGAGCCATGCCAGCACTGCCCGCGGTCCCGCTTTTACTCCTCCCGCACAATCACAAACGTCCTCGCACTCAATCCGCTCGCTTCATCCCGCGCTTCGATCTCATGCCTCCCCGGCTTGAGGATGGCAAAGGTATGCCCCCCATCATCTCGCAGTTCCAGTGTCTTGCAGCTCCAGCGCACTCGCTCTAATCCCACTGCCTGCAGCAATAACCGGCTCCCATTATTCCGAATGTCCGGATCCAAAATGATGACCGTCCCCGGAATCGGATTCGTGATGCGCAGCGCCGGCCTGTCCTCGCTCTCCGCAGTCGTTACCAGATCCCCCAGCCAGTTGGCGCTGCTGGCCACCCAGGCGGCGTAGTCGCGTGGCAGGATGGCGCGGCCTTTGGCATCGTAGTCAGCCGCCTGCGCCAGCGGCGGGAGCTGGCCTGCCACGAAGTACTCCTCCCGGCTCATCCGTGCCGGTGGAGTCTGCGGCGTGAGCCGCCTGCCGGTGCGGGGATCAATGCGCGTGTGGGTGATGCCTTGTGGCATGTCATACCACGTCGCAGCATGCTTTTCATGCAGGTGCAGCATCACGTCACGAAAGATCGGGCCTGCGCCCGTGACACCGCTCACGTCCTGCATGGGCGTGTTGTCAAAATTGCCCGCCCACACGCCGACGGTGTACTCTGGCGTGTAGCCCAGCGTCCAGTTGTCGCGGAAGGTGGAGCTGGTGCCGGTCTTCACCGCGCAGCGGAAAGGCAGTCGTATGACCGACCAGCTTCCAAAGGCCATCTCGCGCGCCTGATTGTCGCTGAGGATGTCGGCGATGAGCCAGCTCTCATTCTCGCCCAGCAGGCGGCGTTCCTCGGCATCAGGGGTGTTTTGCAGCAGCGTCCACGGTTTGAAGCGGCCCAGGCGCGCCAGGCACGCATAGGCATTCGCCAGCTCGACGAGGCGCACCGAGGCATTGCCAATCGTGAGGCCCAGGCCGTAGTGTGCGGCGTCTTCATTCAGCGTGGTCAGGCCCAGCTCGCGCAGCCTGGGCAGCAGCGTCTCCGCACCGCCGATGGAGTCCAGCACGCGCACGGCGGAGATGTTCAGCGAATTCCCCAGCGCCTGGCGGTAGGTCATGGGGCCGTAGTTGCGCAGGGAGTAGTTCTCCGGCCGATACGTGCCCGATGCCGTCGCAAATTCCACCGGCAGATCCGCCACGATGCTCGCAGGCGTGGCCCCGCGCTCAAAAGCCAGCAGGTACGTGAAGGGCTTCATCGCCGAGCCGGGCGAGTGCGCCGCCCACGCGCCATTGAGCTGCCCGCCGTCTTTGGCAAAAAAGTCACGCGAACCCGCCAGCGCCAGTACGGCACCGCTCGCATTCTCGATCACCACCACGGCAGCATGCGACACATGGCGGCCCTTCAGCGCCTCCAGCCGCTGGGCGATGATCGTCTCGATGTGCTGCTGCAGCGTGGCATCCAGCGTGGTGCGCACGGTGCCATCCTGCACAGCTCCGTGCAGCATCTCCACCGCATGCGGGGCCTCAAAGCCGCCGCTGAAGCGCTGCAGCACGATCTTCTGGTCCAGCGCCACGCGGTGCTGTTCATCGCTCAGCCAGTGCAGCGCGTGCATCTTGTCCAGGATGTGGCGCTGGCGAGGGAGGACACCGGGCAGATTACGAAAGGGATTCAGCCGCGCCGGGGACTGCGGCAGCGCGGCTAGCAGCGCGCATTCTGCAGGCGTCAGATCGCCCAGTGGCTTGTGGAAATAACCGGACGCAGCCGTGGCGGCACCGGTCATGAGATTGCCAAAAGAAACGCGGTTCGCATACGCCGCCAGCACCTCCTCACGGCTCCACGTCATGGCCAGACGGCGCGCGCGCAGGGCCTCGGTGATCTTGACCCACAGCGTGCGCCTGCCGTGCTGCGGCGTGGTGTTTTTGATGAGCTGCTGATGAAGGGTGGAGGCACCGGAAACAATGCGGTGGCTGCGCACATTGCTCCAGGCCGCGCGCGCGATGGCCAGGAGATCGATGCCTCCATGGGAGAAGAAGCGCTTGTCCTCCGCCGCCAGCAGCGCCTGCACCAGATGCGGCGGGATCTCCGCGTAGCTCACCGGCGGTGCCGAGCGCGTGCCGTCTGCATTGAGCAGATGCCGCAGCGGCGTGCCATCGCGTGCCAGATACAGCGTTGAGGCTGGCGGCGGCCTCAGCAGCGCCTCCGGCATCCGCACCACCCACGGCAGCCCCCACCACCCGCCTGCCGCTAGTATGGGCAGGGAGAGGAGCATGAGTTTCCAGCGGCGGCGCATGCGGCAATCAAGCCCGGGTGGCGGTGAAATCCAGAGCGTGATGCTTGCCAATCAGCGTCTGGTAGTACACCTTTTGACCATGAGCGCGACCTCTGCCAACCTCAGCCCGCAAGAGCTGCGTCCGCTGCTGCATCAGAAGCTGGACGCCTTCAGCGACAGCGCCATCGCCGCAGTGAATGATCTGCTGGTCGAGTTTGAAAGGCGCTGGCTCTTTGCCCAGATGAGTGAAGAGGCCGAAGCCGACCGCCAGGCGGGCAAATACGATCCCGCACTTGTCGAGCAGGCGGTGCGTGCTCATCGGACCAGGCATCCCTACGCCTGAGCATGCACGTAGTTCTCGACACCAACGTGGTATTGCAGGCGCGTGCTTTAGGCCATCCCTATCATGCTATTCTTCAAGAATGGATGAATGACAGATTCACCTGGGTGGTGAGCACAGAGATTTTGCTGGAGTATGAGGAAGTCGTCACGGAACGGGCTGGTGCTGCCAGATGGAGTATTTTGGAAAGGCTTCTGAGCATTTCGAGCAACGTCATGCGGGTTTCGCCATCTTACCGTTTTGGACTGATCTCGGCGGACGTTGATGACAACAAATTTGCCGACTGTGCAGTTGCCGCCAACGCCGAATACATCGTGACCACCGACCATCACTTTCAGTCTATGCACGGCAGCGGTTTCAAGCCGCAGGTCGTCACTCCTGAGCAGTTCATGGCTTTGCTTTGAGCTGACTCAGCTTGACCATCCGCCCCAGCGGCGGAGCATGCGCGGCGCATGAATCCACCGCCCACCATCGCCTGCCTCGGACCCGACGGGAGCTTTTCGCATCTCATCACGCAGATGCGCTTCCCCGGCGCGGCGGTGAGCCTGCGGGACAATGTGGGGGATGTCTTCGACTTCCTCGCCTCAACCCCCGACGCCCTCGGCATCGTCCCCATCGAAAACTCCTCCGGCGGCTTCATCATCGACACCGTGGACCGGCTCGTCGATGCACGCTGCGAGCTGCGCATTCTCGAAGAGCTCACGCTGGATGTGAAGCTGGCGCTGCTCGGCAGGGCAGGGGAGCCCATCATGTCCATCCACTCGCACGCCATGCCGTTCTACCATGGCGACGAATGGCTGAAGGCCCACTACCCCAATGTGAAGCGTGTGGTGGAGGCGAGCACCGCCAAGGCGGCGGAGAAAGCCGTGGCCGTCTCCGGCGCGGCTGCCATCGGTCCGCGTCAGAATGCAGAGCGCCACGGCCTGCAGATCCTGCATTTCCCCATCGCGGGAGAGGTGCCAAACATCACGCAGTTCTACCTCATCGGCCACACGGCCAACACCCCCTCTTTGGAGCACAACCGCACCGCACTTGTGGTGGAGCTGCCAGACCGCTCCGGCAGCCTGTGCCGCTTCCTCACACCGTTGAGCGAGGGCGACATCAACATGAAGCGCCTCGAATCCCGCCCCATCCGCGGCCAGCCCAACAAGTACCGCTTCTACATCGAGATCGAAGGCTCCACCGCCGACCCGCGCGTGCAAAAAGCGCTGGATCAAACACGCGCAGATGGCGCGACGATCCGCAGCGTGGGCACCTACTCCGCCGGGCTGCGTTTTGAGTCGTAACGGGGCCATTCCTGGCCCCTCTGGAAGTCGAATTTATCAACCACATGAAACACATCCTCCCCTGCCTGCTGGCCCTCTGCGTCAGCACCCATGTCCACGCCGCACCCACCATCTCCAAGCGTGCCAGCGAAATCGATCCGCGTGCCAAGGAGCATCCGGAAATCGACTTCGTCTTCACCGACAAAAAGGGCAAGCCGCAGGACCTGCAAAACGCCAGCGTGGACACCAGCGTGAAGCTGCAGGGCAAGCTCGTCATCTGGCTCATGGGCCACAGCGCGCCCTTGTTTGAGCGCCTCAACAGCTATGGCCTCCACGCCATCCAGCCGCATTACGCCAACAAGTGGTTCGGCATCATCCCCGCCGCACGCCGCGACGATGGTAAGACACTCGGAGACATCCGCCTCGAAGCCTGCACTGGCGAGGATGTGAGCGATGTTGTGAGCATCCCGCAGCCGGACAGCATGATGGAGCGCTCGTTCCAGTTTGTGAAATGGCTGGCCAAAGAGCATCCCGAAGGCAAATGGGAGCAGTTCATCGCCCAGGACGGCAAAGGCCTGCGCTGGGACAAGGTCATCGTCTCCGGTGCCTCCCACGGTGCCACCACCTCGGCCCGCTTTGCCAAGCATCAGAAAGTCGATCGCGTCGTCTGCTTCTGCGGTCCGCGAGACAACTACGACTCCTGGCAGGCCCTGCCCTCCGCCACGCCGGGAAATCGCATCTTCGGCTTCAGCCACGTGCTCGACGGCGGCTGGACAGCCGACCACTACTGCCGCTCCTGGGAGATGATGGGCCTCAATCAGTATGGCCCCATCGTGGATGTGGACATCAGCGCCCCTCCCTTTCAAAACACCCGCCGCCTCATCACCAATGCGGATGTGAAGGGCGATGACAAACGCGCCCACAGCTCCGTGACTCCTGGTGGCGCTGCTGTGAAGGACAAGGATGGCAAATTCATCCACGAAGCCGTCTGGCACTACCTCTTCAACCATCCGGTGGACCAGACCGGCTCCCCCACGCCCGCCGATCCCGACTGCGTGAAGGATCAGCAGAAGAAAGCCCGTTAATTCCAGCTCGTTCAACATCCTACCCCATACCACTCGCCATCATGCTCCCGCTTCGCTCTCTTTCCATCGCTGCTGTGTTCAGTCTCGGCACGCTTCTCCATGCCGCAGACAGTCCCTTCGTCGGCCGCTGGGCGCTCACGATTCCCGGAGGCGGCGCGGGCTGGCTCGGCGTTGAGTCCAAGGACGGCGCCCTCAGCTCCAGCGTGCTCTGGGGCGGCGGCAGCGTGGTGCCCACCGCCGGCACCAAGATCGACGGAGACACCCTCCTGGTGACCCGTGAGCAGAAGAACAAGGAGGGCAAGCTGACTGCTATCGAAACCATTTCCGCCAAGATCGAAGGCGAAAACCTCAAGCTCACCACCTCCAAGAAAAACGCGGAAGGCAAGGAGATCGGCAAGCCGCAGGACTTTGCCGGCAAGCGCATCCCCGACGTGCCGCCAGCACCTGACCTTTCCAAGGTGAAGTACGGCGCTCCCATCCAGCTCCTCAATGGCAAAGACCTCACCGGCTGGCGTCTGCTGAAGGAGGGCGTGGACAATGGCTGGAGCGTTGTGGACGGCGTGCTGCAAAACCGCGTGGTGAAGGCCAAGGACAAGCACTTTGGCAATCTGCGCACCGACGCCGAGTTTGAAGACTTCAATCTCAAGACCGAAGTCCGCACCCAGGAAGGCAGCAACAGCGGCATCTACCTGCGCGGCATCTACGAAGTGCAGGTGATGGAAAGCTTTGGCCAGCCGCTGGACTCCCACCACATGGGCGCGCTCTACAGCCGCATCACCCCCAGCGTGGCCGCCGAAAAGCCCATCGGTGAATGGCAGACGCTCGACATCACCCTCGTGGACCGCCACCTGACCGTCATCCTCAATGGCAAGACCATCATCGACAACGCCCCCGTGCTCGGCTGCACCGGCGGTGCGATGACCAGCGATGAATTCAAGCCCGGCCCCATCTACCTCCAGGGCGACCACACCAATGTGGACTACCGCAACATGGTGCTGACTCCGGTGGTGAAGTAATCCACTTCTTTGCGCGGGTGTGAGGAGGCGGGGCAGCTAGCAGCTTCCGCCCTCACACCCCCAGCCGTTCCTGCACGGCCTTGATGGCCTTTTGGCGGTTGTCCACGGCCAGCTTTTTGAAGATGTGCTCGTTGTGCCGGTTCACGGTGTGCAGGGTCACATCCAGGATCTGAGCGATCTCTGGGTTGCTCTTGCCTTCACAAACCCAGTAGAGCACCTCCGCCTCGCGCTCGGTCAGGCCCAGGCTCTGCAGGCGTTCGATGGTGACTTTGACCGACTCCACACGGCCCAGCAGGTAAAAGCGGTCGTCCCGGCAGCGGGCCAGCGAGAACATGATGCGGTGCCCGTCCTGCTCCATTTCCAGCGGCGGGCAGGTTTTCTCATTCGCGTCTGAGAGCTGCTGCAGCCAGTGGCGCACGGCAGGGGGCAGCATGTAGTGCAGCGCACCTGGAGCGCGCTCCAGCGTTTTGCCAAAGAACCAGTGCGCCGCCTTGTCGCCCTCCAGCACTTCACCCTTGCTGGAGACGATGAGGAGCTCGCACGCGGCCACCTGCGGAGCGTCGTTGGCCGAGCGCGGGGCCTGCTCCGTAGTCTTGCCCATGATGGAGCTGTGCTGGTGGGGGCCCTGTGCGGAGTTGCTGAAAACGAGCCGCTGATTGGCGATGCGGATTTCATCTCCATTGCGCAGGCGGCGTGCCGTGCTGAGCCGCAAGCCGTTGACGATCACGCCATTGCGGCTGCCGAGATCGCTGATCCACCAGTCCCCATTCAGCATCATCATCACCGCATGGCGTCGGGAGGCCTGCACGTTGTTGATGGGGATGTCGTTGTCAGAGCGGCGGCCGATGAAGCATGTGCCGGTGAGTGAATGTACGCCACCGCTCCATCTGAGACTGGCTGATTGGATCCCGGCACCGGCGTTTACGGACATGCATTTTAACCTGCGCAGAAGTGATGAAAGTGCAACGCGGCTAAAAAAAACTTCACGTATTGGCAGGTCTGCCAATAGCACATTTTCTCGTCTCATCCGACTCGTGCGTCAGATCACCCCCGCACGCATGAAAACCGATGTTTTGGCCCAAGTTCAGACGCGTTCCAAAAAGGCCTGCGCCGTGTCATCCTCATGCGCGACAGAGAGAGTGGCGGTCGCTGCTACATCGGCGGTGTCTGGTTCGCAGCGTCCGTTTTGCATGCTTTGCGTGCACTGCCCCAAATGCCTGGAAAATCCCCAGTCGGTCAGCTGTGAACTGTGCACCAGCTGCCGGGCATGCTCGCTGCATGGCCGCTGTGGCTGAGGCCATGGTCCGCTAAAAAGACCCGGCTGCAGAAGCACCGTCTTAGGGTGATTATCCTTATCCCCACTCTGTGGGCGTGTTTCACGGAGCGCACACACACGCTGCGTTCAACCCATGCGGATGAGGCAGTCAGGATGTTTTCTGTCAGGAACAAAGCAGCTGACACGTTACAGTAAGCAAGATCACAACAGATCCCTTTGCTATGAACACGATCCCTGTACCTCTCCAAGGGCAGGCGGCCTCGTTTCAGCTGGTCGCCCCTGCCCACAACGCCGAAGCGCGTTTCGTCACCCGGAATCTCCATCGCGTCTGGCAGCTGCGCCGGATGCAGGCCACCCTCCTGCGGCCCTTCCGCCAGGCCCTCCGCCCCCTGCTTGTCTGGCTGCGGCAGGACCACATCTTTGTCAAAAGCGGTCAGCACGGCACGCCACCTGTCAGCCTCAGGCTCAAGCAGTTTGGCTGGGAGACGCTGCTGCTGAGCCTCGTGCTCGGCCCGCTGGCTTTCATCATGTTGCTGCCGCTGCTCATCCTCATCTTCCCGGTCTTTGTCATCATCGGCCTGGCCGCCGTGGTGTTCAATGCCTTGCGGGCGGATGACATGCAGGAGCATGCGCTGACCTGACACGCCAGGTACTGAGCCTGAGCCATGTGCAATCTCAGCCCTGCTGCTTCTGCTTTTTCATCACCTTGTAAACCAGCCATGCGGCGATGTTGATCACCGCCATGGCGGCGAGGAGTTGTGTCATCGTGGTGGCCAGGCTGCCCTTGCCCAGGCCGCTGCCCACCAGGCTGAAAGCCACATTCAGCGGCAGGTAGCCCAGCGCGGTGCCCAGCAGAAAGCGCGTGTGCTTCACCGGCGTCATGCCCAGCAGAACATTCAGTACCAGACCCGGCACCATGAGCTGCCGTACCCAGAAGACCCGCAGCACGGACGGCTTTTTCAGCAGTTTCTTCAGCCACGGCCATTTCTCAGCACGTGACTCCGCCGCACGGCGGAAGCCATGGCGTGACAGCACAAACGCGCCATACGAGCCCAAGGTGGATGCCACCAGCGAGATCACCAGCCCCTCGCCAAAGCCAAACACCAGCCCTGCAGCAGCGCACAGCGGCAGGCGCGGCACGCCCAGCATCACACTGCCGGCGCAGGCGGCCATGAAGATGGCATGCGCGCCCCAGCCAAAATCGTGCACCATCTTTTTCCAGGTCTGCACATTGGAGATCCAGGCCTTCAGCGGCGTGAAATGTGCCACGGCCATGAAAGCGGCCACCAGCAGCACGGCCATGAGCACCTGGCGTGTTTCCTTGCCGAGCGCGCGCGAGGTCTCCTGCTCCACCTCGGTGGCTACCGCAGCGTCCAGCAGTTCTTCAGGTTCCTGCGCGGGATCTTCGTGTGTCGCCATTACTGCAGCTTCCACAGTTTGGCGTCGCTGCGCACATAGATCGCGCCACCGGAGATGGCGGGCGTGGTCAGTACCGTCTCTTTCAGCTCGATCTCCTTCAGCACTTTGCCTTCGGGAGCCTCGGGGTCGATCACCTGGAAGATGCCGCGCTCATTCACGATGTAGATTCGCTTGCCAGCCGCCACGGGCGATCCGCTGAAGGGGCCCTTCAGGCGCAGCTTCCAGGCTTCGTCGCCATTTTTCACGCTCGCCTTGATCAGCACGCCCGCGCCATTCACCACGTAGATGGAGTCTCCGAGCACCAGCGGGCTGGCCGTGCCGGGGTTCAGCTTCTCATTGCGCCATAGCTGCGTCACCGCGCCCTTTTCCGGAGCCAGCGCCGTGATGCCATGAGACACCGCATAAAGTGCCTCGCCGGTGCCCACGCTGGAGGGGATGGTGCTCGCGCCGTCGCTGTAATCCCACACCGTTTTGCCTGTCGCGGGTTCCACGGCCAGGATGCCTTTGCTGGACTGCAGAGCCACCACGTTTTTCCACACCGTGGCGCTGCTCCAGTTGGCTGCCTTCGGGCGCTCCAGCTTCCACTTGTTGCGGCCAGTGGCCACGTCCAGGCCTGCGGCAAAGGACTCGCTGTCATTCTCGCTCTGCACCACCAGCGTGCCGTCCACCACCACCGGGCTCTGGGACATGCCCAGGCTGTTGCTGGCATTGGCGTAGTCATACGTCAGACCGCGCAGCCAGAGCAGCTTGCCATCAAGATCGAAGGCAAAGAGGTCATTGGAGGAAAACAGCGCAAAGACTTGGTCGCCATCGCTGCACGGGGTGTTGGCCGCCACGCAGGTCTTGTTGTGCGTCATGGTGCGGCCGGTGGTGCGCATCGCACGCTCCCAGCGCTTGCTGCCATCCGCTGCATTGAAGCAGAACACATGCAGCGTCTCCTGGCCCGGGCCGCTGGAGCACGTCACAAACACACGGTCCCCTACCACGATCGGTGCCGAGAGCCCGCGCCCCGGCAGGTCCGCCGACCACGCCACCTTGAGGTCATCTCCCGGAGTCTTGGCCTCGGTGGAAACCGCCGAGGCATTCGGCCCGCGGAACTGCAGCCAGTCGGCGTGGGCGGAGGCTGAAAGATAAAAGCTAAAAGCTAAAAGGAGTGAGGTGGTCTTCATGACACGATCAGATTCTTGGATGTTTCAGATTTCATCTTTTAGTTTTTGGCGAGAATCGCCGTGCCCGTGGCATCGCACACGCGCAGCTGGAACTCCCACTCCACCGTCCACTGCTCCGTCTGCTCGTTCTGGCAGCACTTCACCAGGATGGTGTTCTTGCCCTTCTTGAGCTGGCAGGGCAGCTTGTACTGGTCCAGCTTCGCTCCACGGTGGTACTCATCGCGCGCAAAGAGCAGCTCGCCGTTCAGCCACACCTTCCAGCCGTTTTTGCAGCCGATGCGGATCTCCGCCGGGCGGTCCTCGGTGCTGTAGAAATCAGTGGCCGCATAGCCCACCACGCTCTTCTCCATGCCAAAGGGCTTGTTGAAGTCGATCTTGCCGTACTCATCCGTGCTGGTGAAGTCCACCCACTTGGCCTCCTTGGTCTTTCCCTCGTAGGTGGCGTCAAACTTCAGCTCTTTCTCCGGCGGATACTCCGTGGCGAAACCGCCTCGGTCTGCATTGCTGAAAGGTGCGATCATCTTCCAGCTCATGAGAAAGCCGAAGTGCTTGGGCAGGTCCACCTTCTGGTCCAGCTCCCGCAGTTTCTTGGCCAGCGTCTTGATCTGGTCCTCGTCGCGTGCCGCACCCAGCCCTTTGCCAAAGGCCACGATGGCCGCGTCCTTGTCTTTCTTTTCTAGCGCCGCATTGCCGTCCTCGATCAGCTTGGCCACCGGATGGCGGCGCAGGTCAGAGCTGGGGTCTTCCAGCAGCGTCGGGGTCAGGTCCTCCGCCAGCTTGGCATCCGCACGATGGATCAGGTCAAAGGCCACCACGCGTGCGCCGGGGCTGTTGTGCGTGTCTTTGAGAAACGCCACCAGCGCCTGCACCGGCAGCTTCTTGGCCTGCAGCGCCTCGTCCGCCAGCACGCCTACGGCGGCTCGCAGCCAGTTTTCCGCCAGTGGGTTGGCCCCGTTCATGCCCTTCAACACCTCCGGCAGCGCGGCGGGGTCCGCCTTCACGATCTGCTGCCACGCCTGCCCGGCCGCCTCATTGCCCTGCCCCTCCCGCTGCACCGCACGCAGCGTCTCGATGGGTTTCGACAAATCCTCCGCCGCCTGCAAAGACGCAGCGGCAAGGGTGAAGAGACAGACGAATTTCAGTTTCATACAGTGGAACGGCAAGCTTTCACAAAGAACGCACCGAGCCAAGCTTGAGTTTCGGCCAGTTCTGTTTCACTGAACACCCCCCATGCTCTCCGTTTCCAATGTCAGCAAAACCTACGCCGGCCGCACTTTGTTCAGCCAGGTGTCGTTTCACATCAACCGTGGCGAAAAGATCGGCCTGATCGGACCGAACGGGGCGGGGAAGTCCACGCTCTTCTCGCTGCTGCTGCAGGAGACCGTGCCGGATGAGGGCAAGGTCGTGATGGAGCGCGGCATCAGCTTCGGCTTCCTGCCGCAGGAGAGCGCCCCCATCGATGACGTGACCGTGCTGGAGCTGGCCACCGGCCACGTGGACGAGCACAGCCGTTGGGAGGTCGAGCCCAAGGCCAAGCGCATCCTCAGCGGCCTGGCCTTCCGCGAGTCCGACTTTGAGCGCAATGCCCGCACCCTCAGCGGCGGCTGGGTCATGCGCGCTCACCTGGCCCGCCTGCTGGTGCAGGAGCCCGACCTGCTGCTGCTCGACGAGCCGACCAACCACCTCGACCTCGAATCCCTCATCTGGTTCCAGACCTACCTGCAGAGCTATCCGGGCGCGATCCTCATGATCTCGCATGACCGCGAGTTTTTGAACGCGCTGACCGACTGCATCCTCGAGATCGCGCACAGCAAGATCACACGCTACACGGGCAACTACGACGACTACGTCCGTGAAAAAGCCGCCCGCATGGAGCAGCTCCAGGGCGCGTATGACAACCAGCAGCGCGAGCTGGCCAAGATGCAGGCCTGGGTGGACAAGTTCAAAGCCAAGGCCAACTTTGCCTCTCGTGCGCAGGACAAGGCCAAGATGATCGACCGCATCGAGAAGATCGATGCCCCCGTGGCCGATGCCAAGACGGTGAAGTTCCGCTTCCCACAGCCCATACGCAGCGGGCAGCGCGTCATCCGCGTCAAGGACGTCGATTTCGCCTACGGCCAGACGCCCGTTTACACCGGGCTCGATCTCGAGATCGAGCGCGGCCAGCGCACCGTGCTCGTCGGCCCCAACGGCGCCGGAAAGTCCACGCTTCTCAAACTCCTCGCAGGCGCGCTCAAGCCGCAGTCGGGCACCTACGAGCTCGGTCACAACGTCAAGCTGGGCTACTTCGCCCAGTATCGCGGCGATGTGCTGAACATGCGCCACACCGTGCTGCAGTCCGCCATGGACCTGCCAAGCCGTCCGGGGGAAAACCTCTGCCGCACTCTCCTGGGCTCATTCCTGTTTCATGGCGATGACGTGTTCAAGCCTGTCGGCGTGCTCAGCGGCGGTGAAAAATCCCGCCTCGTCCTCGTGCGCCTGCTGCTCGATCCGCCCAATTTCCTCCTCATGGACGAGCCCACCACGCACCTCGACATGGGCAGCATCGACGCCCTCATCGGCGCGCTTGAGCAGTACGAGGGCACGCTCGTCTTCATCAGCCATGACGTGCACTTCATCCGCCAGATGGCCAAACACGTCCTGCATGTCAGCGCCGGCATCATCACCCCCTATGCGGGCGACTATCAGTACTACCTCGACAAAACCAAGGCGGGCTCTGCACGCGAGGCGCTGACCGCCACGCTGCACAATGCCCAGCCCACCGGCTACAGCAGCAGCGCCCCCGCAGTAAAGGAGCCGCCCAAGAGCAAGCAGCAGCGCCGTGCCGAGGCCGAGGCTCGCAATGCCTACAGCAAGGCCAAGAAGGAGCTGGACCTGCGCATCTTCAAAATCGAGCAGGAGCTGGCCACGCTGGACAAACGCAAAGCCGAAATCGTCGGCCTCCTGCAAGACGAAGCCACCTATGCCGACGCCGCCAAATTCCGCTCTCTCAGCCAGGAGCTGGAAGAGCTGGAGCCCAAGCTGGCCAAGATCACCACCGAGTGGGAAAAGGCCACGGAGGAGCTGGAAAATCTGAAGTCCCCGGACGCAAAATCATAGACCTGTTCTCGAAAAGAATGTCCGATTGAACCGGCGAGCGCAGCGGCCCCAGTGGCAAGGCGGGAGAGCCGCCTGCTATTTGAAAATAACAGGCAAGCGACCAACGCAGCCAATGGGGCCGCTCCGCCGCCCGGGCAATGTGACAGGCTTTTCGAGAACTGGTATAGTAGCTCCAGCTGTTACAGTTGTTCTTCTGACATGACGCCACCGCTGCTCGAAAACGGTTGCGCATACTGAGGAGTTGTGGTTTTCCGGACGGGTGGATCTGTCATCTCATGAACTCTCCTTGCAGCGTGGTGCAGTGCGCGTTTTTTTGTTTTTGCTGACGTCGCTCAGCATGGTGGCCTGCTCCTTTCAGCGCACGGTCACCGTCCGCCATCCTATTCCTGGCACGGGCGCCTTCTGGATTGAAGAAGTGCCGGTGTACAAACGGCCGCGTGAACCCCGGACACCCAAGGCCTCAAAACGGCTGGCTCCCCGGCAAGATGAAGGTGAGTGGCACGGCGACACCATGTCTGGTTCTCCCAGCATGATCATCCGCCTCAGCGAGCAGAAGATCTACTTTTACAAAGGCGGCCAGCTGGCCGGTGTCTCGCCCATTTCCTCAGGCCGCGAAGGCATGGCCACCAAGGCGGGCAGCTTCTCAGTCATCGAGAAGGACAGGGACCACGCCTCCTCCCTCTTTGGCGACTACGTCAGCCGCGATGGCACCGTCTTGAAACGCGAGATCGATGTGCGCAAAGATCCGCGTCCTCCGGGCGCTCTGTTTGACGCAGCGCGCATGCCCTACTTCATGCGCATCACCGGCGCCATCGGCATGCACGAGGGTTACCTGCCCGGCTACCCCGCCTCTCACGGCTGCATCCGTCTTCCCCAGCGCATGGCCGAGATCTTCTTCCACCACTCCTCCGTGGGCACGCCGGTCAAGATCGTGCCCTGAGTCTGATCAAGGCCCCGCTGCCCATGCGGGCAAGGCCAAGTGATGAGATCTTGCACCGCAGAGATTCGGAGAACGCAGAGAAAAATGGAAAACTGTGTTCTGCACGCTCCAAACCTATGCAGAGTGAATTTTGAAATCCACTCAATGCAGAGTCGATGTCACGCGCTTTAGTCCATCCTTCATGAGCGCGGCACTAAAGTTGAAAATCAATCCTTTGTCCAGCCGCCGAGCCTGAGCTTGGCCCGAAATTGAGCTTCAACAATGGGCGTCAAACGATCCACGGTCAGGATTAGCAGGGGAAGCTGCTCTCCGACAACCATCTCAATTTCCATCTTTTGCTCCAAGACCAGGTCATCAAGGCTTCTTCATACATCGCTTCATCCTGTCCAGGTCCCAGCCGCCGATGCACCGCCATGTGCAGTCCCAATCACCCGTTCTGTAAGATGATTGATTTCCACCTCGGTCATAAAAATCTCTGCGTTCTCCAAATCTCAGCGGTGCCGATCTCAGTCCTTTCACCCCACCGTACAAATCTGCACTCCCTGCTTTAGCGAGGCCAGCTTGTCCGCACGCTTCGGGATGAACTCCTGCCCCAGATAGCCGGTGTATCCCGTCTCCTGGATGGCTTTGATGATCGCGGGGTAGTTCAGCTCCTGCGTCTCGTCGATCTCCGCGCGCCCCGGCACACCGCCGGTGTGATAGTGCGCGAAGTACTCATGGTCACGCTGGATCGTCGCGATCACATCGCCCTCCATGATCTGCATGTGGTAGATGTCATAGAGCAGTTTGAAATGCGGCGATCCGATCTTCTTGCACAGTGCCACTCCCCAAGCGCTGTGGTCGCACATGTAGTCCGGGTGGTTTACCTTGCTGTTGAGGAGTTCCATCACCAGCGTCACGCCCAGCTTCTCGCACAGCGGCATCAGGCGTGTCAGGCCCTTGGCGCAGTTCTCCAGGCCCTGCGCCTCATCCATGCCATCGCGATTGCCGCTGAAGCATATCACCTGCTTGAATCCCGCCTCCGCGCTCGTCTGCAGCAGCGGCTCGTAGGCCTGCACCAGCAGGTCATGGTGCTCCACACGGTTCCAGCCCTTGGGTATCGGCCCCAGCTTCACGCCGCCGGGTGCTTCGATCGTCGGATAGCTCACCATCGCGCAATGCAGCCCGTGCTTCTTCACCGTCGCAAAATCTTCCGGATTCAGCAGCTCCACCGACTCCAGCCCGATCTCCTTCGCGGCCACGCAAAACTCCTCCAGCGGGATCTGCTTGTAGCACCACTTGCACACCGAGTGCTTCACTTTGCCCATGCCACCCGCAGCCTTGTCTGCCGCCTCCACCTCTGATCGCAGCATCGCCGCGATGGCACTGACACTGGCAAGAGTTCCGAACTGACGACGGGAAAGCGTGGATGGAGTCATGCCCGCAGCCTACACGGATGGGGGGCGGGATTCCAAGAAGAGATTATGGCTTCCTTCCTTTGAGCAACCTTTGAATGGATTGCGGCTCACGGCGCATGTCGAGAACGGCAACGATGGTGGTCACCCCTGGCTCGATCACATAGTAGGCGGCAAAATAGGATCGTCTGATGATGGCGCGGCGGAAAACACGATACTGCCTTGGAAACATCACCGGATTCCATTCAATCCAAGACACACATTCGCGAAAACGTTCCTGGAAGTCTTCCGCCCCGTTAAGTTTCCATGAATCATAAAACTCACGGACGTAGCGGAGATCATGCTCCACGGGCTCCAGAAATTCGACCGGCTGGCTTTTCACCGTTTGGCTAGGCGACGTTCAAGCTCCTTGAGCGAAATGCGTTTCACTTTGCCACTGCGATAGTCATTCCACCGTTGATCCAACGTCTCTTGGTGCCAGACAGGAACCTTCGTCCCATCATCAACACTGGACTGCCAAAGTTCGTCAGCAAGCTTCATCCGCTGGGCTTTTGGCAGGCGCGCAAGATCAGGGAAATCCGTGAGGCTCATGATTTCCAGTGTATGCCACTTTTGCCAGCAGGCAAGAAGCGCCTGCTTACAGCCTCACCGGCACGCCATGCCCGCCGAGATACTTCTTCACATCCCCCACGGTGTATTCACCAAAGTGGAAAATGCTCGCCGCCAGCACCGCGTCCGCCTTCCCATTGCGCAGCACATCCACCATATGGTCCAGATTGCCCGCGCCGCCGCTGGCGATGACGGGAATGCTCACCGCCTCGCTCACCGCTTTCGTCAGGCCGATGTCGTAGCCCGCCTTGGTGCCATCCGAGTCCATGCTCGTCAGCAAAATCTCGCCTGCACCGCGTTTGCACACTTCAGCCGCCCATTCCACAGCATCCAGCTCAGTCGCATTGCGTCCACCGTGCGTGTAAACCGTCCATGAGCCGTGCTCGTTGCGCTTCGCATCGATGGCCACCACCAGGCACTGGCAGCCGAAGGCGTTGGCCGCCTCGTCGATCACATGCGGGGTTTTCACCGCCGCGGTGTTGATGCCCACTTTGTCCGCGCCTGCCAGCAGCATCTCGCGCATGTCCGCCACGGTGCGGATGCCCCCGCCCACCGTCAGCGGCATGAAGCAGCTGGCCGCTGTGCGGGCCACCACATCCACCATCGTCTTGCGCTCCTCATGGCTCGCGGTGATGTCCAGAAACACCAGCTCGTCCGCGCCCTGGGCATTGTACACCTGGGCGCATTCCACGGGGTCGCCTGCATCGCGCAGCTGCAGGAATTTCGTGCCTTTCACGACACGGCCTTCCTTCACGTCGAGACAGGGGATGATGCGTTTGGTCAGCATAGGGAAAAGGGGATACGCAGGTGATGCCCAAAAAGGAAAAAATCAGAGGACGAATCCTCCGATTTTTTCACTTCGTAGGGCTCTTTCGGCTCAGTCTCAGCCCAGGGCGGCCGCCACCATCGTTTCCAGCTTCACGATGTCCTTGGCAAAGTTGCGGATGCCTTCGGCGGTCTTTTCAGTCGCCATGGCATCTTCGTTGAACAGCCAGCGGAAGGTCTTCTCGTCGCTGCCGATCTTCTCGATCTTCAAGGACTTCGCATTCGCGGCGTTAAGCTTCGGCGTGATTGGGTCTTCGCTCGCAGCCAGTTCACCCAGCAGGCCGGGGCTGATCGTCAGCAGGTCGCAGCCGGTCAGCTCGGTGATCTCGCCCTTGTTGCGGAAGCTCGCGCCCATCACTTCGGTCTTATAGCCAAAGTGCTTGTAGTAGTTGTAGATCTGCGTCACGGACTGCACGCCCGGATCTTCAGCGCCCACGAAATCTTTGCCGGTGCTCTTCTTGTACCAGTCCAGGATGCGGCCCACAAAGGGGGAGATCAGCTTGATGCCGCCCTCGGCGCAGGCCACGGCCTGGGCCAGGCTGAAAAGCAGGGTCAGGTTGCAGTTGATGCCTTCCTTCTGCAGCACTTCAGCGGCCTTGATGCCTTCCCACGTGGAGGCGATCTTGATCAGGATGCGCTCGCGGCTGATGCCGGCCTTCTCGTACATGCCGATCAGGTGGCGCGCTTTGTCGATGTTGGCCTGGGTGTCAAAGGACAGGCGGGCGTCCACTTCGGTGGACACACGGCCGGGCACGATCTTGAGGATCTCCAGGCCAAAGGCCACCACGAGATTGTCCATCACGGCGTCCACGCCGCCGGACTTGCCATCAGCCACAGCCTTGTCGAACAGCGACTTGTACTCAGCCTTCTGGGAAGCCTGGAGGATGAGGGAAGGGTTGGTCGTGGCGTCCTGGGGCTTGTAGGCCTTCATGGCTTCGAAGTCGCCGGTGTCGGCGACCACCACGGTGTGCTGCTTGAGCTGGTCGAGCTGGGTCATAGTCTGGTTTTTGGGGGTCTGAGAGTAAGGGCTGCTGCAGGTTAATCAAGCGCCAGGAAACGCACGCAAATGCTGCCGGGCACATCCACTTTGGTGCCGGTAAAGGTTAGCTTGCCGCTGTCTTGGTCCACCTTGAAAAGGGCCGCCGTGGCGCTGTCCTGATGCGCGGCCACCAGCCACTTGCCCGTGGGGTCCAGGCAGATGTTCCGGGGGATCTTGCCCTCCACGGGCACATTCTGCAGCAGGGTCAGCTTTCCGGTGGCCGGGTCGCAGGCAAAAACAGCGATCGTGTCATGCGTGCGGTTGCTCACATACACCACGCGGCCGTTCGGGTGCACCACCGTCTCCGCCGTGCTCAGGCCCTTCATGCCCCGGTCCGCCTCCGGCAGGGTGGACACCGTCTCGATCTCCGTCAGCCCTCCTGTGGCTGCATCGTAGGCAAAGACGGTCTCCGTCATCGCCATTTCGTTGTTCACATACACATACTTGCCATTCGGGTGAAAGGCCAGGTGGCGCGGTCCGCCGCCTGCAGGCGTTTTGGCAAAGGCCGGATCATTCGGCGTCAGCTTGCCGCTGGCGGTGTCCACCTTGTAGATCAGCACTTTGTCCAGGCCCAGATCGCAGGCATAGGCATAGCGGTTATCCGGGCTGAAGTTCACCGAGTGCGCGTGCGGTCCCGCCTGGCGCTTGGGGTCGGCACCACTGCCCTCGTGCTGGAAAAAGCTCGCCTCAGGCGAGAGCGATCCGTCCTCCTTGATCGCATACGAGCCGATGCTGCCGCTGCCGTAGTTGGAAATCGTCGCCACACTCCCGGTCTTGTCCACGCTCACATGGCAGGGGCCCGCGCCAGAGGTGGCAGACTGGTTGATCAGCGTCAGCTTGCCTGTGTCCTTGTTGATGCCAAAGGAGCTCAGCCCGCCGCCTTTCTGGCCGTCTGCCTTCACCACATCTCCGCAGGCATACATGTATTTCTTGGTCGGGTGGATCGCCAGAAAGCCAGGATTGCCCGCCTCGGCGGCCAGCTGCGGCTGGGTCAGCTCACCCGTCGCGGTGTTAAACCGGGCCACATAGATGCCCTTGCTGCCGTTCTTGGCGGTGGTGCTCGTACCGAAGTAAACGAGGAAGTTCTCCCCCGCGATCGCGGTGGTGGTCAGGGCGGCAAAAGCAAAGGCGATGGTGGATCGGGTCATGGCTGTCCGGATGCTGACGGTGTGTGGCGGCATGGTCAAGCCCTCACTGCGGCGGCTGCATGAAGGGTTTTCATCCCCCTGATTTGTTAGCTTGCTCCTTTTCGGGGGCCGCGCTTCATTCTAGGAATGAAACCGTCACTGTTTCTTTTCGCCGCCCTCCTCTCCCTGCTCGCTGGCTGCAGCGGATTCCAGCCTGTAAAGATTGAACACGACACGGACAAGGAAAAGCCGCTCGACTACCGCGAGGGCGACTGGATCCCCAAAAACACCTGATTTCCGGGCTCCTGCCCTAAATCCATTTCAATTCTCAGGGTGCGCAATTGACCGCGCCCGCAGTTCTCGCCACGATAGGGACCATGCATCCCGCCTGGTTCCACGTCGAAAACGAAGCTGACATCCCCTCTCCGGCCCTCCTCTTCTACCGCAAGCGTATTGAGGAAAACTTGGCCCTCATGATCAAGATCGCCGGAGATCCCAAGCGCCTCCGGCCTCATGTCAAGACGCACAAGACCGCCGAGATCATCGCCATGCAGATCCGGTTGGGCATCACCCGGTTCAAGGCCTCCACCATTGCCGAGGCCGAGATGTGCGCCGCCGTCGGTGCCACCGATGTCCTCGTGGCCATGCCCTGCGTCGGCATCAATGCTCATCGCCTCGCCGATCTCGCGGTCAAGTTCCCCGACACCCAGTTCTCCAGCATCGCCGATGCCGAGGAGACCATTCAGTTCCTCGCCTCCGCTGCCCAGCAGCACAATGTCACCCTCGGCGTCTATCTCGAGCTCGACTGCGGCATGGGCCGTACCGGCATCGTCCCTGGCGATGAGGCTGCCATTCTGGCCCACGACCTCAAAGACACCCCCCGCCTCCAGTTCTGCGGCCTGCACGCCTACGATGGCCACATCCACGATGACAGCCTAGACGTGCGCAAGGAGCGCTGCGATGCCGCCTTCGCCTCCGTCCTCCAGTTCCGCTGCCGTCTCCAGGGAGAGGGCATCATTGTGAAGGAGCTCGTCGCCGGCGGCTCTCCCACCTTCGGCATCCACGCCGCCCATGCCGACCGCACCCTCAGCCCCGGCACCACTGTCCTCTGGGACTTCGGCTACGGCGACAAATACCCTGGCGACCTGCCCTTCCAGCCTGCCGCCGTGCTCCTCACCCGAGTCATCAGCAAGCCCGGCAAAAACCGCCTCACCCTCGACCTCGGCCACAAGTCCGTCGCTCCCGAGAATCCGCACCCCCGCGTCCGCTTCGAGGAGCTGCCAGACGCCGTCGCCATCATGCAGAGCGAGGAGCACCTCGTCCTCGAAACCGAGCGCGCCCATCAGTTCACCATCGGCCAGGCCCTCCACGGCATCCCCCGCCACGTCTGCCCCACCGTCTCCATGCACGGAGAGGCCTACATCATCGAAGGCTGCAAGACCACCGAACGCTGGCCCATCACGGCGAGGAATAGGCTGATCACAGTGTGAATGGCTGGAGCCTACACATCAAAATATCCGCCCTTCGCTTCTTTCCACATCTTGTAGCCATCGAGTTCATCTTCATGAACTGAGCCGGTGACGATGAGTTTTGGACCCATCGATAGGAAGCATGCTCTGGTTAATGGCAGATGACCAATGGACTCAACTGCATCATGATTCTCTCCCGTCATCGTGAGTTGAGCCTGTTCTAGTTCCTTGGGCCGTTCACTCCACTTGTTTGCATAAGTGCGGATATGAACACCTCCGTCGTCAGCTTGTAAAAGCTTGATCACTTTATACGAATCTTGTGACCAAACCGAATACAAGCCTCCAACTTGGAACTTAAAACTACTCTCAAAAACAGTTTTGAGGTTCGAGGTTTGTTCGGGGCTGAAAGCCCAGCGGAGGTGCTCATCATTTGGATTTAATACAATGCCGGCCAAACCGGGGAGGCCGAAAACAAGTTCCATGGCAGGAATTTCGACGGCTTTGTCGAAAGGTCCCCAGTTTTTCGCTTCTGACAGAGCTCGTTCTCTGGAAGTAAAAGCTGCAACATATGGGATGTCACCCGCATGGGTTGTGATTGCAGCATCGGAGAGACGTTTGTCTCCTTTGGTTAAAATAAAAACTTCGGAACCACCAAAGTTCACCAGCAGGTGACAGAGGGATTCTTGGTTTTCCTCGGACAAATGGAGAATCAGCGCAATTTCCAAGGCATTACCCCGCCCAATTTCAAAGTCAGCCATGATTTTCTGAACAAGGGCTGATTTCGCCTTCTGTGCTTCTCTTTTCTTGCCGAGCTTTTTGAAGAAATCGAACATGGATTGCGCAGTTTTCTCCGAACAAGGAGGTGAGGATGCAAGCTGTCGAGTCAAATCCGGCCGCTGCGTTTGAAATGACTGCGGCACGGGAAGTCTACCCGAGCATTTGGTGGTTTCCTTTCCGTGCCTTCCGTGTATTCCGTAGGCCATCCCCATGAACCACTGGCTCCTCAAATCCGAACCCGACGTCTTCTCCTTCGACCACCTGAAGCAGCGGCCCAAGAAGACCGAGCCCTGGAACGGCGTGCGCAATTACCAGGTCCGCAACATGATGCGCGACGACATGTCCCTCGGAGACCTCGGCTTCTTCTACCACTCCAGCTGCGACGTCCCCGGCATCGCTGGCATTGTGAAGATCGTCAAGGAAGCCTACCCCGATCCCACGCAGTTTGACCCCTCCTCCGAATACTTCGACAAAGGCAGCAAGCACGAAGACCCCCGCTGGCTCATGGTCGATGTAAAATGGGAGGCCGACTTCAAGACCTTCGTCACCCTCGACATGCTCCGCGCCGACCCCAAGCTCGCCGACATGCTCATCCTCCGCCGCGGCAACCGCCTCTCCATCACACCAGTGGAAGCCAAGCACTGGGAACGCATCTGCAAGCTCGGCGGCCTTTGATGCGAGAGCATTTGGAGTGCGGTCGCGAAGATGCAAGGCGCAGGCCTGCATCGCAGCTACCGCTTTCACGGGGTTTTGGACGTGCTTCGGCCACAGCCTGCCGTCCGGCATGCGGTGAGTGCTTTCGGGCAGCATGATGGCTTCCGCACGCCGTCCAGCCTGCAGAAAGCGGTAGCTGCGCGCAGCCCGCTCCTACTTGTCCACCACCATCTCCGTCACGCTCACCGTGCCGTAGCTGAACCCCACGCTGAGATTCGCCTTCGCACGCGCGATGGACGCATGCTCATACGTCTTCACAAAATCGCCCACCTTCACCGTGGCCTTGCTGCCTCGCAGCTCTACGCGGATCTTCGTCCACGCATCCGCCTTCAGCACCACCGCCTTCTCGTTCCCCAGTGAGATCGATTTGTGATCTTTCTCATCCGGCGGAAAGGCGCGCACGCCCATCCCGGCCCGGGTGAAAACCACCCGGAACACATGCCCCTCTTTACCGTTCGCGGTAAAGACGATCGTCTTGTTCGCCGCATCCGGTTTCACCGCGAAATGGATCGCCGCGTCTGTGTAAGCCAGATCATAAAAAAGGATGGGCCCATGATCTTTGTTCTTCTTGAACAGCGCATCATCCTGCGTGCACGTGGCGCTGCCTTCCGCAAACTTCCACTCGCCACGCATGGCTCGGCGGCCTTCAAAAGTCGTCGGAAGAAACTCATCCTTCAGCAGCGGAGCTTCGGCACCCAGGGCTGAGGAGACGATCAGGGCAAACAGGACGGCTTTAAACTTCATGGCAGTGTCTTGGCGATCTTGTTAAACCCTTCGCGCACCGTTCCATCCGCGCTGATCAGCGGCTGCGGATTCTCTACGCGTCCCAGCTCACGCACGCCGGGCGCGTCCTTGGTCTTGTCTCCCAGGTCCGCCCTCATCGTCTCCGCATGCTTCTCCAGCTGCGCCACGATGTCCGCATGCTCTGCGGCCACGTTCTTCGCCTCGCCGATGTCTTCCTCCAGGTTATACAGCTCGTTCTTGCCCAGGTGCAGCTTCCACGGCCCGCTGCGCACCGCCTGCAGGTTGAAGCCCGCATAGTAATAAAACACATCATGCCCGCTCGCGCCCTTCTGGCCTAGCAACACAGGCGAGATATCCTTCCCGTCCAGCTTCAGCTCGCCCACGCTCTTGCAGTGCGCCAGCTCGCCAAAGGTCGGCAGCCAGTCCATGTGCGCTGTGATGGCCTTGGTCTCCGTGCCTGCGGGGATCCTGCCCGGCCACCACGCGATCGTGCATACGCGGATGCCGCCCTCCAGCGTGCTGCCCTTGCTGCCACGCAGCGGCGTGTTGTCCGCGCCTTGATTCAGCGGCCCGCCGTTGTCGCTGGTGAAGACCACCAGTGTGTTCGCATCCAGCTTCAGCTCACGCAGCGTGTCCAGCACCTGCCCCACAGACCAGTCCACCTCGATGGCCCAGTCTTTCTGCAGGCTGATGCCTGATTTGCCCATGAATTCCTGATGCGGGTAGTGCGGGAAATGCACCGCATTGTGCGGCAGGTAGAGGAAGAACGGCTTCTTCTGATGCTCGCGGATGAACTTCACCGCACGCTCCGTGTACCGTCGTGTGAAAGTGTGCTGCTGCGCCGCCTTCACGCGCTCCACCACATTGTGGTCTTCGATCAGCGGCAGCGGTGGCTGCGCCTGTCCCTTGATCCCCGTCTCCGGCTCGGCGTCGGCCTTGGCTGCTCCTGCTTTGCCCTTCGCGGCAGCCTTCGGCAGCGGTTGGTCAGGATTGCTCTTCGAGCCCTCCGCTCCCGGCCCCATGTCGTTGGAATAGGGAATGCCATAGTAGCTGTCGAAGCCCTGGTTCGTGGGCAGAAACTCCGGCTGGTCACCCAGGTGCCATTTACCGATGCACGCCGTTGCATAGCCTGCGCCCTTTAGCACCTCGGCCACCGTGGTCGCCTTCGGGCTCAGGCCCACCGCCGCTGCTGGAAACAGCACATGCGGCACCGGCAGCACACGCTTCGGGTAGCAGCCCGTCATCATCGCTGCGCGCGATGGCGTGCACACCGGCGCGGCATAGTGGCTCGTCAGCTTCATCCCCTCCTTCGCCATGCGGTCGAGGTGAGGCGTGGAGATCTTCGCCCCAAACGGCCCGATGTCCGCATAGCCCAGATCATCAATGTTGATCAGCACAATGTTCGGCGTCTCGGCGGCGAAGGCGGAATACAGCAGAGTGAATGAAGAGAGAATAAGGAGCAGGGGTTTCATGAAAAGAAGAAGTCGAATGCTCAAGGATCCACCAGTTCAGGATTGTACATCACATTTCCCTGTGGGATCGCAGGCGTCACACCATCAGCAGGGAAGGTGGTCTTCACGATGCCATGGAGCTGCTCGGCCAGCTTCGCCTGCACCTCGGCCTGCTCCGGTTTGTCCGCCAGATTAGTCAGCTCCTTCGGGTCGGTTTCATGATCGTACAGCTCCTTGCCCGCCTTGCCTTCATCCCACTCGGTGTAGCGATAGCGGTCCGTGCGCAGCGCATAGCCAAAGATTCGTTTCCCATCATCTCCCTTCGCGGCGCTCGCGCCCATGCGCTTGAAGCCACCACCACGCACCACCTGGCTCAGCACCCAGCCGCGTCCTTTCACCGTGGGGTCCTTCAGCATCGGTGCCAGGCTCTGCCCCTGCAGATTTTCAGGACTCTTTACCCCGCACAGCTCCGCCAGCGTCGGATACAGGTCGATCAGCCCCACCGGCGCTTGCGCCACCGCACCTTGCTTCATGCCCGGCGCAGCGATGATGAGTGGCACGCGCGCACTTTCCTCAAACAGGCTCTGCTTCTGCCACAGGCCATGCTCGCCCAGGTGGTACCCGTGATCACTCGTAAAGACCACGATCGTGTTTTCCGCCAGTCCCAGACGGTCCAGCGCATCCAGCACTTTGCCCGCCTGCGCATCCATGAAGCTGATCGCGGAATAATACGCCTGCACCGCCTGCCTGCGCAGATCATCCGTCAGCTTGTCCTGCTCCTTTTTGTAGCTGCCCAGGGCCGCAGCGGGCAGGTCTGCCTGATCTTCTTTCACTCCCTGCACCACCGGCATCTGCGCCTCCGGGTAGCCCTTGAACCACTTTTCAGGCGAGACATACGGCGTGTGCGGGCGGAAGAAACCCACCGCCAGAAAAAACGGCCGGTCCTTCTCCTTGGCGCAGCGCTCCAGCACCCACTCGGCGTCCTTGGCCTGCAGGCCGTCCGTGTGTTTTTCATCCGGCTCCGGAGAGGCATACCAGCTCAGCGTGCCGCCAAAGTTGCCAGGCAGCAGGGAGAAAATCTTCGGGTGCTCCAGCAGGCGGTCAGCGCCAGCGGGGTTCAGCTCCAGCTCCCACGAGGCCGGGTCATCGTGGCCATTGGTGCCGATCGAGTTGGGCACTCCATAGTGGTAAAGCTTCCCGATCCTGGCCGCAAAGTAGCCATCCCTGCGAAAAGCCTGCGGCAGGCTGACCGCCTTCGGGATCGACTGCCGAAAGACCTGCGAGTTGGTCAAGATGCCCGTGCTGTTCGGGTACAGCCCCGTCAGCATCGAGTTCCGGCTCGGGCCGCACAGGGGGAACTGGCAGTTCGCATTTTGAAAGCGCACGCCCCTTGCCGCCAGCTTGTCCAGATTCGGCGTCTTTACCAGCGGATGCCCGTAGCAGCCCAGGCTGTTGTTCAGGTCGTCCGCCATCATGAAGAGCACATTCGGCCGCTGCGCGGCATGAAGCTGCGAAGCGAGGACAAGTACGGTGGTGGCGAGTAAGGTCGGGAGTCTCATGCGGCGGGGTGAAACGCAGCCCAGGCGTCCATCTTGCGGCCCGTCGTGCATCAATGCTGCATAACTTTTGACCTCAAAGACGCGAGGCGATAGTCTCCAAGTTTGATGTCCGCCAAGCGCAGAAAATCGCCCAAGCCAGCTCCGCAGCCCCGACCGGAAAAGAGTCCGGTTCCAGCGGCTTGTTCAGTTCCAGCGGCATGTCCGGCCCCTGTGGCCGCAGCTCCGGCGCAGACTTTTCCAGACTGGGCGGGCACAGCACTCATCCTGGTAGTCACGCTGCTGGCCTACTACCCGGCGCTGCCCGGCGGCTTCTTGTGGGACGACGAGGAGTGGACCAAAAACATCGAGGAACTGAGGCAGAGCTGGCATGGGCTCTGGCGCATGTGGAGCGACTTCAAGGCCCTGCAGCAGTACTACCCTGTGAGCGGCACCACCTTCTGGATCGACGGCCGTCTGTGGGGCAGCTGGACCTTCCCCTACCATGTGGAGAATGTGCTCCTGCACGGCATTGCCGCCGTCATGTTTTGGCGTCTGCTGCGGCGGCTGGAGGTGCGCGGTGCCTTTCTGGCCGGAGCCTTGTTTGCCTGGCATCCGGTCATGGTCGAGTCGGTGGCATGGGTCACCGAGCGCAAAAACGTGCTCTCCATGGTCTTCTACCTCGGGGCCTTCCTGGCCTATGGTCATTACACCGGTTTCTGGAAGGAGGAGACTCCGCCCCGCAGGCGCTGCATGTATGGGCTGGCACTGGGGCTCTTTGTGCTGGCGCTGCTGGCCAAGATCACGGTCTTTGCCTTTCCGGTGGCATTGGCGCTCCTTTGCTGGTGGCGGCGCGGCACACTCCGCTGGCGGCAGGATCTGCTGCCGCTGATCCCGTTTCTGGTCATTTCGGTCGTGGTAGGTGCTGGTATCTCCTGGCTGGAAAAATACAGTGTGGGCGCTGTCGGGAACGACTGGGACTGGACCTTTGCTGAGCGCATTCTCATCGCAGGCCATGCCCTGTGGTTCTACGCCCGGCAGATGTTCTTCCCCGTGGGGCAGTCCTTCATCTATGTGCAGTGGCATCCGGATGCCGGCTCATGGTGGCACTGGGTCTGCGCGCTGTCCGCGCTTGCCGTCATCGTTGGTGTCTGGCTGGCGCGCAAAAAAGTCGGGCGCGGCGTGGTGGTGGCGGTTTGGTATTTCGCCGGCACGCTCTTTCCGCTGCTCGGCTTCATGAACGTGTACGGCATGCGCTTCTCCGTGGTGGCAGACCACTGGGTGTACCTGCCCGGCATGAGCTTGATCGTGCTGGCGGCGTACGCGCTGGCAGGCAGTGGAAAGCTCTTGGGAAAGCGCGGAGAGCTGGCATGCATGGTGGTGGTGCTGGCTCTCATGCCCGTGCTGGCCTGGCGTCAGACGTGGCAGTATCAGGGCATGGAGGCCCTGTGGCTCTCCACGCTGGAGAAAAACCCGCAGTGCTGGCTCGCGCACAACAACTACGGCATCCTGCTCGTGGAAGACGGCCGCCTCGACGCTGGCATATCCCACTACCGCGAGGCCTTGAAGCACAGGCCCGACTATGCGGAAGGGTTCAACAATCTGGCCACCGCGCTGATGAAAAAAGGTGCCACAGACGAGGCGCTGCAGCTTTACCGCAAGGCCGTCTCCCTCAATCCCGGCAGCTCCGCCTGCAACTTTGACCTTGGCAACACCCTGCTGCAAAAAGGCGAGATCGATGAGGCCATGCAGTATCTCACGCGTGCCCTCGAGCTGCGCCCTTCACGCGCGGAAACCCTCAACAGCCTGGCCACGGCCCTCACGCGCAAAGGCGAGATCGACGAAGCAATAAAACTCTGCCGCAAAGCCCTGGAGCTCCGCCCCGACTACCCCGAGGCGCACAATAACCTCGGCTTCCTCCTCCTGCGCAAAAACGAGATCGATGAAGCCATGCAGCACTGCCGCAGAGCCATCGAGCTGCGGCCCGGCTACGCGGAGGCACAAAACAATCTCGGCAACGCCTTTCTCCAGCAGGGCCGCATTGACGATGCCATCCCATGCTATCGCGAAGCGCAGCACCTGCAGCCCGAATCCGCAGATGCTCCCTTCAATCTCGGCAACGCCCATCTGATGAAAGGTCAGATCGATGCCTCCATCGATTTCTACGAGCAGGCCCTGAAACTCCGCCCGGCCTACGCCGAGGCCAGCTACAGCCTCGGCAATGCCTGGATGCAAAAGCGCCGCCTCGACAAGGCGGTGGAGCATTTCCAGACCGCGCTCAAAGCCGCGCCCGACCACATCCCCACTCTCAACAACCTCGCTTGGATTCTCGCCACTTCCAGAGAGGCATCCCTGCGCGATGGCGCTGCTGCCGTCGAACTGATGCTGCATGCGGACAAGATCGCAGGCGGCACCAGCCCCGTGATCAAAAACACCCTCGCTGCCGCCTATGCGGAGGCGGGCCGCTTTGACGATGCACGGGTGGCATCCCGGCAGGCGGCGGACCTGGCCCTGCAGCAGGGAAACACAGATCTCTCCCGCCTCATCAGAGAGGAGCAGATCCTCTTTGAGTCGGGCAGGCCTTTCCGCGACAGCGGACCCTGAAAGCCGCTCGCATCTCGCTGTAGACCACAGCTTGGAGCGACATTTTTTTGACCCAGCCAGCCCGGCACGTTAGCCTTGCCTTTTAATGCCGAAAAGCAGCCCCAAGAAAAACCAGCCCGCAGCCAGTGCTGCACCCGCTCCACGCCGTCTGCCGGAGTGGGCGTTCATGCTGGCGCTGCTCTTGCTGGCCTTTGCGGCTTACTATCCATCCCTGAACGGCGGCTTTGTCTGGGATGATGATTCGTGGACGGCCAACATCGAGCCTATGCTCCGGGACGGCGCGGGCCTGTGGAAGATGTGGCGCGATCCCACCGCCCTGCAGCAGTACTACCCGCTCAGCGGCACCACCTTCTGGCTCGACTTTCAATGTTGGGGCTGGTGGACGCTCCCCTACCATGTGGAAAATCTGCTGCTGCATCTCGCGGCGGCGCTGTTGTTCTGGCGCGTGCTGGTCCAGTTTCAGGTGCCCGGCGCGTGGCTGGCGGCTGCTGTGTTTGCCGTCCATCCGGTCATGGTGGAGTCGGTGGCCTGGATCACCGAACGCAAAAACGTGCTCTCCCTGGTGTTCTTTTTGGCCGCGCTGCTGTCCTACGGCAGGTTCGTTTCATTCTGGCACTCTGAAGACAGGGCTGCAGGTGGCTGGCGTGCGTACACCGCTGCCATGGTCTTCTTCATCCTGGCCCTTCTGGCCAAGGTCACGGCCTTTGCTTTTCCGGCGGTGCTGCTGGTGCTGTGCTGGTGGCGGCGTGGCAGCATCCGCTGGCGTGCAGATGTGCTGCCGCTGCTGCCCTTCTTTGCCGTCGCCATCGCATTCGGTCTCGGCATCGCATGGCTGGAGACCCACACCGTCGGTGCCAGTGGTCCGGACTGGGACTGGTCATGGCCGCAGCGCTTCCTCCTCGCAGGCAGGGCCCTGTGGTTCTACGCTTGCAAGGTCTTCCTGCCGCTCGGGCTCAGCTTCATCTATCCACAGTGGACCCCGGATGCCGGCTCCGTCTTCCACTGGCTCATGCTGGTTTCCGCCGTGGGGGTGTTTGTGGTTCTGTGGCTGGCTCGTGCCCGCCTGGGCCGCGGGCCGCTGGCGGCTGCCTGTCTCTTTGCCGGCACCCTGTTTCCCGTCCTCGGGTTCATGAATGTGTACGGCATGCGCTTCTCCGTGGTGGCAGACCACTGGGTTTATGTCTCCACCCTGCCCTTGCTGGCATTGATGGCCGCTGGCCTCGTGGCAGTGATGCAGCGGCTCCAGCACCAGGGGCTCCGTCAGGGGCTCTATGGCCTGCTGCTCCTCCTGCTGGCGTTGCAGAGCTGGCGGCAGGCTGGCCAGTATCGCAGCATGGAGACCCTCTGGCGTTCCACGCTGGAGAAAAATCCCGGCTGCTGGATGGCTTGGAACAATCTGGGAAACCTGATCCTCCAGCAGGGCAAGATCGATGAATCCATCTCCTTCTTCAGCAAAGCGCTGGAGCTCAGGCCTCACTACGCCGAGGCGCATAACAACCTGGGCGAGGCGCTTCTGCGCAAAGGCCTCTTCGCCGACTACCAGAAAGAGCTGGATCGTGTCATCGCTGAATTTCAGAGCGCCGTTGATCTGGAGCCGTGGAATGCCGCAGGCTATTACAATCTCGGCAGCGCCCTGCTTCAGGCCGGTAAATTCGACGAGTCGATTTCCCGCTTTGAAAAAGCACTCAGCCTCAAGGAGGCCTACGACGACGCCCACAACAATCTCGGCGTGGCGCTGGTGCAGAAGAACCGGGTCGATGACGCCATCAGCCATTACCGCCGCGCCTTGCAGCTCAGGCCTTCCAATGTCGAGGCCATGGTCAATCTCGGCGCCGCGCTGCTTGGTCGTGGGCAGGTCGATGAAGCGGTCGCTCTTTACGAGCAGGCGCTGAAGCTTCAGCCAGACCACTCCGGCGCGCACAACAATCTGGGCATGGCCCTCCTGCAAAAGGGCAGGGCGCCGGAGGCTATGCAGCACCTTCAGCGCTCCCTGGAGCTCAGGCCCACCAATGCCGAGGCCCATTGCAACCTGGCCAAATGCCTCAGCGAAGAGGGTAAATTCGAAGCTGCCATCCAGCATTACGAGAGCGCGCTCAAGGTGCGCCCCGGTTACGGCGATGCACTCTATGGCCTCGGTGTGGCGCTGAGCCGCACCGGCCATGTCAAAGAGGCCGTACAGCAGTATCAGCTGGCCGTGCAGAGCGAGCCCGCACGCGCCGATGCCCGGATCAATCTCGGAAACCTGCTGCTGCAGCTGGGAGATGTCACCGCGGCTGTGGACCATCTTGAGCGTGCCGTGGAGCTCGCGCCAGGAGAGCTGCTTTCCCACAACAGCCTTGGCAATGCCTACCTTCAGGCTCGCAAAATCTCCGAGGCCGTGCAGCAGTTTGAGCTGGCTCTCAAGAGCAGCCCCGACAATTGGGTGGTTCTCAACAACCTCGCATGGATCCTCGCCACCTCACAGCAGGCTTCTGTGCGCGATGGAGTCAGGGCAGTGTCTCTGGCCCGGCAGTCCAGCAAAGCCGCAGGCGAGGAAAACCCATTCGTTCTGCGCACCCTCGCCGCTGCTTATGCCGAGGCCGGACAGTTTGATGAAGCCCTGCAGTCCGCCGCATCGGCCAGGCGCATGGCTCAGGTGCTCGGAAACACCTCTCTGGCGGAAGCCATTCAGGCGGCCATGCAGCTTTATCAGGCAAAGACCCCGTTCAGGGATGTCCAGTGAGCTGTCGAAAACAGGCGTTAGGCCTACTTGTGAATAAGAGGGGCATCATTGTCGGTCATCCCCTTCAAAAAAGCTGCCAAATCAGCTCAAAAATAAGCTTTATATTTATGGTTTGCTCATTTTTCTTTCGGGGTAAAGAGAGCGGTACGTAAACATTTATTTTAGCAAATGTTCTTATTTTTCTGAATTTCTCCTGCGTTAACTTTCACAGGGCCCCGAATATTTCAAAAATCGTCAAAATATGCAGCCAACTTTTTTCTTGTTCTGAAATAATGCCGTCCCTCATACTGGAGCGCCGAAGCTTTATTCGCTGAATGGCTCATTCGTGCTTCAGCGTACTTTAGAACTCTCTATGATTAAGTCACTACGTACCCATCGCAAATCCATCAGCTCAGTAATGATTGGGCTTATGGCCTTTTGGCAGATTGGACAGCCCGTGTGGGCTGCGACGCTATACTGGGACAGTGATCTTTCAGCCACAGGCAATGCAACAACGGGCACTGGCTTGGGTGGAACGGGCACCTGGAACAACATCGGCAACGCTGGCTGGTGGAATGGTGTGTCAATCAATGACCAGACTTGGAGCAATTCACTCAACGCTGGCGATACGGCAGTATTCACAGGTACAGCAGGCACCGTCACGCTTGGATCTGCCATCACCGCAGGTGGCCTCACCTTCGGTGTCGGCGGCTACACACTGGCAGGAGGAGGAAACTCCCTGACTTTGAGCGGGACCGGCGGCCTCGTTCCGGTCGTCAATGTCACCACGGCTTCAACGCTGGCCACCATCACCTCCAATGTAGTGCTCGGTAACAACGTGCTGCTCGGTGGCCTTGGCAATCTCACCCTCAGTTCAGGTGTGGTCAGCGACGGTGGTTCAAACTTTGGTTTTACCAAATTTGGATCCGGAACCCTCACGCTCGGCGGTGCCAACACCTTTGGCGGTCTGGTGACCCTCGCAGGCGGAACAACGGTCATCTCTGCGGCCAGCAATCTCGGCGGCAGCGGTGCTTCAAACACTCTCAGGTTCAACGGCGGCACGCTCCAGGCTGCGGGCTCCTTCAGTCTTGGGTCCACTCGCTCGGTCGCCATCGGCATCGGCGGTGCAGTCATGGACGTCACCAGCACCAACTCTCTGACGGTTGCCGGGGCTCTTTCTGCCATCGGCATTACAGGGAGTGCCACAGCAGCAGGCACGGTCAATCTCATCAAAAACAACACCGGCACGCTTGTCCTCTCCAGCACCAGCAACAGCTCGGCACTCGTTAACACCATCGTCAATGCCGGCACGGTCAGCTTCGGCCTCAGCACCACTCTCGGCGGTGGCTACGTCTTGCTTAATGGCGGCGCCCTGCTCAACACCGCCACCACCTCGACGGTTGCCGGCCAGATCATCAGTCTGGGTGCCTCAGGGGGGACGATTGCTGCTGCTGCGGGCCAGACCCTGACCGACACCACCGCCATCAACGGTCCTGGTTCACTCACAGTGGGTTCGTCCGGCAACACCGGCACGGTCAAGCTCAATATCGCTTCCACCTACGCAGGCTCCACCACCGTCGCCTTTGGCACCCTCCAAAACGGGGTCGCAGGCTCGCTCCCCGCCAGCACTGCTCTCACGGTTAATTCAGGCGCCACTTTTGACATCAATGCCCTCGCCGTCACCGTCGCTTCCATCAGCGGTTCGGGTATCATCAACAACAGCAGTACCACCACCAACGTGCTGACCCTCGGCAACTCAGCCGGGCCCCAGAACACCACTTGGTCCGGAACCTTCAACTCGGCCACGGCTGGCAATATGACCTTGGTCAAAAACTCAGGCGGCACCCTCACCATCGCTACTCCCACGGCCAGCGTGGGCACCAACAACGGTGCCTGGACGCTCAATGCCGGCACCGTGGACATCAACTACACCGTCAACGGCTCTGCCACTGGCAGCATGACCACCGCCCGCGCCATAACCCTGGGCGGCGGCACGCTCAAGGTCACCGGCCGCAGCGGGGCTAGCGTGACAGAAACCCTTGGCAACATCACCCTCGGCGCACGCGGCGGACAAATGGTCGTGGCTCCCAGCGGCGGCACGCTCACCACCCTTCAGCTTGGCAGCCTGGGCGCAGTCACCACGGCAGGCGCATCCTTGCTCATCAATGCCCCTGCATCCACCACGGCGGTTCTGACCTCCACTACCACGCTCGCCCAAAACATCTTGAGCTTCCGTTCCGTCTACACCAGCGACGGCGTCGCCTTCGACTGGGCCACCAACGGAGGCGTGGCCACCAATCCCATCACAGGTCTTGCTGCGGGCTCCTACACCACGCTGAGCGCCACTCCGGCCGCCGGTACAGACACCAACAACTCCCTGGCAACAGGCACGGTCACCCCCGCAGGGACCATCACCACCAACACCCTGAAGATCGCCCCTTCGGGTGCCGGCCAGTCCTACATTCTCGGGGCCAATAATCTGGCCCTCACCGCCGGTGGTTTGCTTTTCACCGGTTCCAATGCCTATAGCATCACCGGCACCACAGGTACCCTTTCCAGCAACTCCGCCACCACGGGAGATCTGGTCATCCATCAATACAGCACAGCCGATCTGACCATCAGTGCCATCATTGCCGACGGCACTACTGGAGCCACCGCACTGACCAAGGCGGGCACGGGCCGTCTGATTCTCTCAGGCGCCAATACCTTCACCGGCGCGATCTCCATCAACAACGGCACGCTCAGCGTCAGCAACAACAACCAGCTCGGCAACGCCACCTCCGCCACGGTCATCACCCTCAACGACGGCGCCACCTTCCAGACGACTTCGTCGCTCTCCATCGCCGGCAGTGGTGCGGCTTCGCACACCTTCGCGCTCACAGGCGGCACCGCCACCTTTGACATCGTCGGCAGTGGCACCACTCTCTCCATCGCCAGTGCCGTCGGTGGAACCGCAGGCGGTCTCTCACTCATCAACTCCGGAACCGCAGGCTCCATCTACTCCCCCAGTGTCGCCGCCACCTACACCGGTCAGACGACCATTGGCACCGGCGTCACTTACAAGCCCACGGTGGCCACTTCCCTGGTCGCTTCCGGCGGCACGGTCATCGTCAATGGCTCGCTGGACATGAACAACCTCGCGCTCAGCGCCGGTGGCATCTCAGGCGCGGGCAGCATCTTCAACAGCGGGGCGACAGCAGGCGTCATCCTGACCGTGGGTGGCAACAACATGTCCACCACCTACTCTGGCGTGCTGCAGGGAAGCGGCACAGCCGCAAACTTGGCGCTCACCAAAAACGGCTCCGGAGTACTCACCCTCGGGGCTGTCAGCCTTTACACCGGCGCCACGATCATCAACAACGGCTACATCCAGCTCGGAGTGGACAATGCCTTGTCCTCATCCTCCACGATCAGCATCATTCCCACCGTGGCGGGCACAGTTTCTGGCCTTGATTTGAACGGTCGTGCTTTCACCACCGCTCAAACGATCACCTTGGGCGGTACCGGTGCTTCGACCACGGCCACACCTGTCATCAATCTCAATGGCGGCACCCTGACCTTTTCAGGAGCCAAGGGCATTGCTTTCTCCGCCACCACCAACGTCCTGGGCGGCCAGGTCAACGGCGGCACGATCAATCTGACGACTGCGGCGTCTCCCTTCAGCATCGCCAACAGCACCAGCGCTTCGGCAGATTTGACCATCACCTCCAACATCTCCGGTGCCGGCGGCATCACCGCCACAGGTGCGGGCACACTGGTGCTGACTGGCAGCATTACGGCTACAGGGGCGATGACCTTGAACGGTGCCACAGCAGTCGCAAACGGCACCTACGCCACCTCCATCAATGGTACAGTCAATACCGGCACTACGAACGGATGGACCTTGGGTGGTGTGGCTGGCAATTCCGTTCTTAATTTGAACCCGGGCTCCAGCATGACGAGCAACAGCATCACTGTGGGCAACTTCTCTGGTGCCAACGCCGCTTTGAACATTCTTCCGGGCGCCACGGCGGTCATCAATCCAGCTTCGACGGCTGACGCCAACTTCGCGTTTGGCGCCGTCTCGTCTTCCTACGGCTATTTGAACATGTCAGGCGGCAATGTGAGTGTGGGCCGGTTCCAGCCGGGGAATGCAGGGACGGGCGTCGTGATGATGTCGGGAGGCACCTTGACAGTGGCAGAATATTTAATCTTCGGACGCTCAACTGGTGCCGGCGCTTCGGTGTCCATCACCGGCGGCACGATTGATCACTCTGCCGGGACTCAAAATCTGGCCATCGGATTTGGTGCCACCACAGGCACCTATACTCTCAATGTGTTGGGCGGCACCATCATGAACGGCACGGTTCGTTCGGTTTCCTTTGGACAGAACAACGCCTCTGGCGCAACCAACATTGCCAATCTCAACAGCGGAACCCTGCAAACCTTCAACATCGTCAAAGGCGCGACTGGCAGTTCGACGGCCACCTTCAATTTCAATGGCGGCATTTTGCAGGCGACCGCCAGCACCACGTCATTCATGGACCTGACGACCGGTATGACCTTGGCAGGCAATGCCTATGTCAACGCTGCCTTTGGCTCCTACAGTGGTGGGGCCGTCATCGACACCAATGGCTATAATATCACCATCAATCAGCCGCTGATCGCCCCCACTGGCAATGGTGTTGTCAGCATCGGCGCACCCGCCACGCAGGGCACTGGTTACATCGGCGCCCCGCTCGTTCTCATCACCGGCGGCGGCGGCACTGGTGCCACGGCTATCGCCAACATGGTCGATGACGGCACCGGCTCTGGCACTTTCAAAGTCGCAGGCTTCACCATCACCAATCCCGGTGTGGGCTACACCAGCACCCCGACCTATACCCTCACCGGTGGTGGAGCAGTCACAGCGGCCAGCACGGATGGCGCCGTCGCTACCGGTGCCAACATCGGCGGCGGTCTCACCAAGACCGGCGATGGTACGCTCACCTTGGGCGGGGCCAATACCTACACGGGTGCCACCACGGCAAACTCCGGCACCCTTTTTGTTTCTGGCTCCATCACTGGCTCTTCATCCCTTACAGCCAATGCCGGTGGCAGGATCAGGGTTCTCGGCAGCGGCTCTATCAGCAACGTGCCAGCCCTGAATGCAACAGGTGGCACCATCATCATCAGTGGTGCGATCAGCACCCCCTCTTCGATTACGGGTGTCACCGTGAATGGTGGCAGCACGTTGAACATCCTCACCGGCGCAGGCACAGCTCTCTCCAGTCTCACCACACTCAATCTCGGCAGCGGCGTCGGTCCCGCCAATCTCGGCCTTGAGGCAGGCACCTCCACCGGCACTCTCACCTCCAGCAACGCCGCCATCACCACCGGAACAATCAATCTCAATGTCACCCCGATCGCGGGCTTCACACTGGGCAATACCTACAATCTTCTCGCCGCTCCCAGCGGCCTCAACTCCGCGACCTACAAACTCCTTCTCGGTGGCTACACCTTCACCAGCAGCGTTACCGGTTCCCTGGTCAGCATCACTCCCACCGCAGCCGTCAATGGCAGCTTCTACTGGAAAGGCGGCCTGGATTCCTCATGGACCACCTTCAGCGGTGCAAACACCAACTGGACCACCGATCTCTCCGGTCTCACCAATGCCCAGACCACACCAGGATCGGCCAATACCGTGGTCTTCAGCGCCAATGGCCTGAGCGCCACCTCGCTCACCACCACGCTGGACGCTAACGTCTCGATCAATGATCTGGTCATCAACAGCAACAGGGGCTCAGGTCCTCTCAATTCGCTCACCATCGCCTCAGGCACTGGCTCAAACACCCTCACCATCGCGCCTGCCTCCGCCACAGATGGCATCAATGTTCAGACTGGCGCTCCTGCCAGCGTCAGCATCTCCGCACCCGTCTCACTGGGTTCCACTCAGACCTGGACGGTGGCCGACAGCGCTTCCACGCTCAATGTTAGCGGCCTGATCAGCGGCCTTGCCGGTGTCAGCCTCACCAAAGCCGGATCAGGCACACTGGTGCTCAGCGGGAATGTTAGCAATGTCTTCGGTGGCAGCGGCACCAGCATCAATGTCCAGGCAGGAACTCTGCAGTTCAGCGCGGACGGTCAGTTGGGCAATTTCCAAAACACCCTCACCCTCGGCACATCATCAGGTGTCGCCACACTTTCCTACATCGGCGCAAATGCCAGCACCTCCCGCGCCATCGCGCTTGGCACGCTTGCGGGCAGTGCCAGAGGCGAGACGTTTTCTGTCGCATCCGGAAGTAACCTGACGCTCACCGGCGTCATCAGCGGCGGACCTGCGGCCGGAGCTGCGAATACCGCGTTCACTGTCAATGGCGGTGGCACTCTGACCGTCGCGGGCACGAACACCTTTACCGGAAACGTGGTTGTTGACGGCGCAGGCTCCATCTTTTCGTTCAACACCACCGCTCTCAACAACGCCGATGCCAATTCCACCCTGGGTGCCGCAGGGTCTCATTCCTACACCGTGCAAAACGGTGGCACCATCAGCCTCAGCGGCGCCAGTACGGTGAATATCACCTCGGGTAGCGGCAAAAGTTTTGTGGTGGGTGTGGGCGGCGGCACCTTCGATGTCGCCTCAGGAGGCACTCTGCAGATGGATGATGCCGGCCAGTTCGGCATGGCCAGCAATTTGACCAAGACGGGTGCCGGGGTCTTCTGGGTCGGCAATGACTACAGCGCTTCTGTGGCAGCCGGAACCAGCGTTTTTGTGAACGCAGGCACTCTGCGCGTGGGCAATATCTCCGCTCTGGGTGGAACGGGTGCCAAGGCTGCCATCGTCATGGCTGGAGGCACCACACTTGACCTGCGTATCAACTCAGGTGGTGTCGTTGGCAACAACGTGACCCTCAATGGAGACATCACACTCAGCTCCGGCCGTGTCACAGCCGCGGCCACAAACATCACCATTACGATGGGCGCCCTCTCGATGGGCGGCAATACCATCACAACCTCCAACGGCAATGGCAACACCTCCCCGGCCGTCGCCAACGTTGCCTTCACTTCCACCACACTCAGTGGAAACCCCACCTTCAACCTCAACAACGTCAACGGCGTCGGCATCAGCACCCTGGGTCTTGGAGTCTTGAATGATGGCGGTACCGCCAGGACCATGACCCTCACCACGACAGGCACCGCCTCGGCGCTTTCCATTGGCGGCGCCACAGCCGGCACCTACACCGGCACTATCAACGTCACCAACGGCACCTACCTCGTCCTCGCCGGCACAGGTGCTGCGGGCACTGGCACAGTGAATGTTACCAACGGCACCGTGGTTTACACGGCCGCAAATGCAGCCTCAGGAGCTACTATCAACGTCGGGGATACCTCCGGCAGCAGCGCTGCCACTCTCGCTGTCGGCGCTGATGGCACGATCGTCTCAAATCCGTTCGTCATTCGTGATGGCAGCACAGGCACCACCACCATCACCACGGTCACCACGGGTACTCTCTCAGTGGCCAATGCAGGCGGTTTCGGCATGGCCCTGGGTGGTATTGGCACCATTTCCACACCGATCACCATTGCCAAATCCACCGGCACGGTAAATTTCGGCGCGGCTGCAAACACCACGCTCGTCATCACTGGCGCCGTGGGAGAATCCGGTGGCGCTAAAACCTTCAATGCCACAGGTCCAGGCGTCGTTTACCTCCTGGGAGACAAGACCTTCACAGGCGGCATCAATGTCACCGGCGGTGCGCTCATCCTTGGCCCGTCCACCGCCAACTTCACCGGTGCCACAACCATCAATGGTGGTGTCCTCGGCCTGCTGACCACCTACGCACTTCCCGGTGCCATCACCATCGGTTCGGCCGCTGGCAGCAGCCTGCTCTACACCGGAACGGTGACTACAGATTACAGTTCATCGCTCACCCTCACCAATGGTGGCAACTTCCTGCTCGATGTCATGACCAGCGGCAATACGGTCAATTACGCCACCGCTTTTGGCAATGCCTCCACCTCCGGTCTGACCAAGGTCGGCGCGGGTATTCTTGGGCTCAGACCCGCCACTGGCAGCGAAACCTACACCGGTGCCACCACTCTGGGCGCCGGCACGCTGGCGCTCACTTTTGTCAACGGCGGCACCACCAGCAATATCATCAGCCCCTCCAGCACACTGCAGCTTCAGGGCGGCATCTTCAGCCTGAATGGCAGCACAGTGGCAGGTACGCCATCGCAGACCTTTGCCAATACCGTTCTTTCCGGTGGTGCCACCACTCTGACCCTGGTGAAAAATACCTCCACCACGCTCACGCTCAACACCGGCACCCTCACTCGCACCGGCACCGGCACCATCAATTTCTCTACCGTTCCCGCGAGCACCTCGGTCAATGTAGGCGCGGGCACCACGCTGAATGCCTCGGGCATCCTCGGCGGTTGGGCCACCTACAATGGCACGGACTGGGCCACCAAGGACGGCTCCAACAACATCATCGCCCTGGCCTCCGGCAGCTATCTGACCATGAATGCGGGCAATGCCAACACAGGCACATCGGCCACAAACTTCACTATTGGCGCTGGCACCATTACCCCCACAACCAACAGCGCCATGGCCCCGGGCTCTCTGAGGCTCACAGCCAACACTGCTGCTCTGGCCCTCGGCACGGCCAACAGCCTCACCATCAATAGTGTCACTGGCGGCGGCATCCTTTACAGCGCCACCACCGGCACAGGTAGCATCACCGGCACTGCCGCCTTGGCCACCGGTCTCGGCATGGTCAGCGCAGGCACGTCCACTGGCGGTGAGCTCGCCATCTATGTCAACAGCGGCGGCACCCTCACCATCAGCGCTGGCGTAGGCGGCATCGCAGGCAGCACGGACGGCTTTGGTATCACCAAGTCGGGTGGCGGTACCTTGAACCTCAGCAATGGAACCACCAGCAACGCCAACAACTACACCGGTGCCACGGTGATCAACGGCGGCACCATTTCCATCGACGCAGGCAACCGCCTCGGGGCCGGCACTTCTCTCGTCCTCAATGGTGGCAACCTCACCTCCACCTCCAACTCCAACGTCACTCAAAACCTGACCTTGGGACTCAATGGCGGCACCCTGACCTATAACAGTACTGCCAACAACATGAGCCACAGCTCCACCACACCCGTGGCCTTCCTCGGGCTCGGCAGTCGCACCCTCACCTTGGCGGGTAGCCACTCGGGCCGTATCATGACCTTTGCCTCTCCGCTCGGCGATGGCGGCGGCCCCACCTCTCTGGTGATCAGTGGTGGCACTGACCAGTCGATCTTCCAGCTCTCCGCAGCCAACTCCTACTCTGGCACCACCAGCATCAATCGTGGCGTTCTCATTGCCAACAACATCAGTGCCTTGGGGGAAAGTAATCTGACCTTCAATGCGGGTGCCAACCTCGGCGAACTGGAGCTCAACACCAACGGAGGCACCACCTTCACCAGGAGCCTTGGCACCCTGCCTGGCCAGGTGCAATGGCTTGGCAATGGTGGCTTCAGCGCTGGTGCTGGCACCGCTACGGCCACGGGTTCTGTCATCGTCAATCTTGGCGGGGCCGGAGCCACCGTCACATGGGGCGCAGGCGGCTTTGTGCCCACAGGCTCGGCGCTTCAGTTGAACCAGGGCGCTGGCACCACTGCAGGCACGGGTTTCAATCCTTCCATCGGCGTGGTCGATTTCCAGAATCCGATCGACTTCGGTGCGCTCACCACCAGAACCATTCAGGTGGAAAACAGCACCTACGCCTTTACCACCGCCGGCGTGGCTTCCAACAACGCAGCCTATGACGCCAGGCTCTCCGGCCAGCTCACCAGCACCAGCGCTGGCGGCTTCAATAAGACCGGCGCTGGCACGCTTTGGATCACGGGCAGCAACAATGCCTCCTTCCTCGGTACCTTGACGATCTCCAACGGCAATGTGCTCTTCAAAGACAGCACCGCGCTGCCAGTGGATGCAGCCGGCAGGCTGGTCCTTTCCGCCTCTGCCTCCGGCGTGGGTGGCATTGTGCTGCAGGGCGCCACTAATTTCAGCGGCCTCTATTCGCGCGTTTCCTCCAGTTCCAGTGGTGCTTTCAATCTCGATGTCAGTTCCACGGACAACATCAATTTCCAGTCCGCAGGATTCGCCTCGGCTCGCTTCGGTGCCTTCGGCACCATTGTTTACCAGGGTGTTTTCACCCCGGGTACCGCAGGTGCTTATAAGTTCAATGGATCAGCCGGCAACAACATCGCTGGTGGTACGGGCTTGAATACACTGGTGCTTCCGCGCTTGAACTACCTCTCCGGCTCTTCCTCCACACTGGATGTCGGCGCAGGAACTCTCCTGCTTGGCTCATCCAACAATTTTGGCGATGCCACTCATGGGGTGAACATCCAGAGCAGCACACCGCAGGTCAATGCCAGCGGCGGTTCCAATGCCATGGTGTTTATCGCCAGTGACGCTGCGCTCGGCTCCGGCACCATTACCCTGAAAAATGCGCAGTCCGCCAATGCCGTGAACGTCGCTGCGGGCATCGCCTCCATCTACGGAGATGCCACCCTCAGCAACAACCTCGTTATCGACAACACCGGTGGCCTCAGCAACTTCCCCTTCGTGCTGAGCGGGGATTCCACAACGGACGCTGCTCCCCAGGCCGGTCGCATCACTTATACCGGATCGCTTTCCATTGTGACGGGCAGCGTGGCAAACATCGCCCTCACTCCGCGCACCACGGGTTTCACCCTCAATGGAAAGCTCAGCGGCAGCACCGTGATCAATATTACGGGTGGCGCGTCCTTGGTCCAGTTGAACAATCTCAACAACTCCGTGGCTCCCAATGACTACAACGGCGCCACCATTTTCCTTTCCAGTGCTGTTACGCTCCTCATCGGTCATGACCGTGATCTCGGGGATACCGTAACGGCAGGCCGCACGGTCAATTTCAACGGCAGCGCCGTCTTCGGTATTCTTCCCGGGGCAGGGGATGTCACCACCTCTGCCAACATCACCATCACGGAAAATACCAATAACGCTAACCGCACGATGGACGTTCCCGTCGGCCAGACGCTCAAGATCACTTCCGGCTTTGCAGGAGCTTCCGCTCGCCTTGGCCAGCTATACACGAAGACCGGCGGTGGTACATTGGATATTGGTGCCATCCTGAATCCAGGCTCAGGTGCCTCCACCTATGGCAACGCTGGCATCAACATCGCCCAGGGCACGCTCAAGGCGGACTTTAACAACGCCGCTGCCGCCACCAACATCATCGGGCTGGCAAACTCCGTTGGCGCTCCTCTGACGCTCTCGGGCGGCACGCTCCTTCTGGTTGGCAAGAGCTCCACCGTCAACAGCCAGGCCTTCGCTGCACTTACGGTGAATCAGGGAGCCAGCGCCATCACTCTTAATTCCGCGGGTGCCACTCTCAGCACCACCTTCACCTCCATGGGCACTCGCGCTGCCGGTGGCACAGTGGCTCTGACCCTGCCCTCGGACGGACCCTCCTCAGTCACGGTCAGCAGCGGTTTGGTGTCTCAGAACGGCCTGCTCGTGGATGCCGCAGGCACAAAATCCGCCTTCATGGTCGTCGGTTCTCAAGGTGGTTCCATCACGGATTGGGCGGCGGTTTCAGGCACGACCATTGTCACTCTCTCCAGCTACACGCCCACCACCGGCACCACCATTTCCGGCAGCGCCACCGTTGCCTCGGGTGTGGACACCACCCTGGCGGCCAATGCCACCGCAGACAGTCTGCGCTTTAACCTGGCCGAAGCACGCACCCTGACGCTTGGTTCCAACACTCTGAATGTCGGCGGTATCCTCGTCACCTCGTCAGTGGGGGCCAGTCTCTCCAAGATTTCCGGCGGCACTCTCACCACCGCTTCCGGTGCGGCCGCAGGTGCGGACCTCGTCATCTATCAGGATAACACCCTCAGCACCCTCAACATCAGCTCCAGCATCACCGACAATGCTGGCAATGCCGTCGCGCTGACCAAGAGCGGTGCAGGGGAGCTCGTCCTGTCCGCTGCCAACACCTTCAGCGGCAATCTGTTCCTGAACGCAGGCATGGTCACTTTTGACGCCGTCAATCGCCTTGGCTCGGGCGCTGGCAATATCAGTCTTAATGGAGCCGTCCTTCATTACACAGGCGCGGGAGATGTCTCCAACACCGGGGCTCTGACCAACGGCAGCGTCAACGTGCTGCGGGCCAGCACCATAACAGTGGACACCGGCGCCACCTTGTCTCTCAGCGGCACGGTCACCAGCACTCTCCTCAGCCCCAATTACCAGCAGCTCACCATCAATGGCGGTGGCACGGTCTCCTTGGATGGCAGCTCAAACAATGTGCTCTCCGTGGATGTCGTTCAGGGCACTCTGGTTCTCAATAAATCCGGCGGCAATGTCAACGCCGTCGGCATCAACGCCATCAACGTCCTCTCCAATGTCGGCCTCACCGTCGAAGACGGTGCCAGGGTCAGGCTCGGCGGCGACACCGCCAGCGGCGATCAGATTCTTAACACGACGAGTGTGCAGCTCAATGGCTCCGCCATCTTCGATCTCGCAGGCCACAGTGAGACCATCGACGGCCTGGGAGGCTCTTCCAGCAGCGTGATTACAAACTCCAGCGCAGCCGGTGCTGTCATCACTGTTGGCAACTCCTCCATGGCTCTTGGCGGCTCCGTTCAGTTCGACGGTGTTTTGCAGGACGGTGTGGGCACACTCGGCTTCTCCATGATCGGCGGTAATATCTTCACCCTGACTGGCTTCAACACCTACTCCGGCAGGACGACCATCACCGGACAGCAGTTCCAGACATCAGGTGTTTACTTCGGCGGTATCAGCATCTCCTCTGAAAATAATCTCGGCGGAAATCCAGCCAGCTTCACCGCCGACCAATGGACGCTCAATGGCGGCCGGCTTGTCATGACAGACAACGTCACCCTTGATGCCTCCCGCAACAATGTTGGCATTACGCTCGGCGCGGCTGGTGGCATTTTTGAAGTGGCCTCCGGCAAGACATTCTCCATTGCCTCTGCCAACGTGATCGCTGGCACGGGTGGCTTCACCAAGGAAGGAGCCGGCACGGTGGTTATGCTGGGTGGTGCCAATTCCTACACGGGCAAGACCATCCTGAATCTGGGTGCCCTCTCCATTTCGGCCCAGGGCGCATTGGGTGCCAACCCCGCCACCGCCGCCGCTGACCAGCTCACCTTCAACGGCGGCCAGCTGATCACGACTGCCACCCTTTCTCTCAGCGACTCCAATCGCGGCATCAGTATCGCCGGATTTGGCGGCACCCTCACACCCGCTGCTGGCACCACGCTGACTCTGCCAAACGTTATCACCGGCGCCGGAGATCTCACCATCAATGGCGCAGGCACGGTGGTCCTTGGCGGCACCAACACACCATGGACTGGCAAGACCATCCTCTCCGGTGGCGAACTTCAGATCAGCAGCAATGTGAACCTCGGTTCTCCTCCCTCCACCGTCGTTGCCGATCAGCTCCAGATCAGCAACAATGCCATCCTCCGCCTCACGGCGGACATGTCTTTCAACGCCAACCGTGGCGTCACCATCGGCACCGGCGGAGCCACCATCAATGTGGACGCCTCCAAGCTCGCCACCCTGGCAGGAAACATCACCCTCAATGCTGGCACGCTTGCCAAGTCCGGTTCGGGTGTGCTGGTGCTCACCGGCACCAACACCGCAGTCAGCGGCACTCAGGTGGCTCTCACGGCAGGTGTACTGCGGCTCGGTTCAGCAGGTGCCTTGTCCGTCAACTCCAACCTCAGCCTCAGCGGCTCGGGCGTGATCGAGCTCGGTAATGCCGACTTCACACGCGCGCTCGGCACGGGCAGCAATCAGGTGCAGTGGACCGGCAGCGGCGGCTTCGGAGCCAGCGGCGCGGCCCGCAATGTGAACCTCGGCGGGGCAGGGGCCACCGTCACTTGGAACAGCAGCAGCTTTGTCCCCACCGGCAGCGCTCTGGTGCTCTCCAGCTCCACCTCCGACAACACCGTCACTTTCCAGAACGGCATCGACACCAATGGTGCTGTCCGCACCGTTCAGGTGAATGATGGCTCGGCGTCCACAGATGCCGTGCTCTCCGGTTCCTTGAGTGACAGCGGCACGGGCGGCGGCATCGTCAAGACGGGGGCAGGCACGCTTTCCCTCACGGGCTCCAGCACCTATGGTGGCGCTACCCAGGTCAGTGGTGGCAGGCTGCTTGCAGGCGCAGCCAATGTGTTCTCCAGCTCTTCCGCATTCACGCTGGATAACACCAGCGGCGTCGTGCTCGACCTCAATGGCAGCAACCAGTCCATCGGCTCTCTCGCTGGCGGCGGCACTACGGGCGGAAACGTTTCCCTTGGCTCAGCCACGCTCACTGTTGGTGGCAACAACAGCATCACCAGCTATGACGGGGTCATTGCTGGAACCTCCGGCAGTCTGACCAAGGTGGGCACGGGCAGCATGTCTCTCAACAGCGCGCAGACCTACACGGGAGCCACCTCCGCCAACGGCGGCACGCTCTTCGTCAACAGCACTCTGGCCACCTCCGCTGTCTCCGTCGGATCCACGGGCACTCTGGGCGGCAGCGGCTTCATCGCGGCTCTCACCACGGTGTCCGCTGGTGGCACCATCCAGGCCGGCGACGTCAATGGAAGCGGCTCTTTGACTCTGACAGGAGGTCTCACATTTGCAGGCGCTGGCGCCATCAATGTGGGCCGGATCGCTGAGGCCACGCCAAACATCCTGAACATCGGCGCACTCACCGTGGGTGCGGCCGCTGGATCCATCACCATCAATGTCATCGCCAATTCCCCCTCCGGCTACAGCAATGCCACTCCATACACTCTCTTCACCTACACTGGCGGCTCCATCCTCGGCTCGGCTGGTTTTAGCGCCTTCACCCTTGGCACAATTGCCGGCACCAATTCACGCACCACGGGTCTTCTTGCAGACACTGGCAGTGCAGTCACGCTGACCCTCTCTGCTGACAATCCCAAATGGACTGGCTTCGACACAACCTCGGGTCTGAGCAGTTCACGCTGGGCCGCCAATGACACGCTGCTGGGCAGTCCGGTCACGAACTGGAAACTCATCGGTGCTGGCACCGCCACCTCCTACATCGAGGGAGACGTGGTGCTGTTTGACGACTCCGCCACCGGCTCCACCACGGTGGACATCTCCGACGGCAATGTCTCGCCCTCATCCGTCACCTTCAACAACAGCTCCGCTTTCACATACACCCTCACAGGCATCAACGGCATTGCAGGCACGGCCAACCTTACCAAGTCGAACACTGGCACCGTGGTCATCAACAACACCAACACCTTCAATGGCGGTGTTATCCTCAATGGCGGTGTCATCCGCCTCGGTTCCTCAGGCGCGCTCGGCACCACCAATGGACTTCTGTTCGGCGCCAACGTGGCCGCTGGCACAAAGCTCCAGATCAATTCCAACAGCATCACCCTCGCCGGTTTGAACACCAATGCCACTCCCGGCTCTGCTGTCGTGGAGAACGGCGGCGCTTCTGACGCCACCCTCACTCTGAATCTTCAGACCACTGGCGGCCCGCCTAGCGGAGATGCTACCAGCAACTTTGCAGGCGTCTTGCAGGATGGCGCCACTGGCAAGCTGGGGCTCACCCTGACGGGCAATGGCAGCCTTGCTTTGACGGGCTCCAACACCTACACCGGGCTCACCACCATCAGTGGCGGCACGCTTCAGATCGGTGCTGGCGGCGCTGGGGGTTCCCTCGTCGGAGATGGTGGCATCACCAACAATGCAGTGCTCATCTTCAACCGCACAGGTTCTTATGGCTACACCGGAAATATCACTGGTTCCGGCACCACCCAGGTCACTGGTGGCGGCACACTGACACTGACCGGCTCTCTTGGCAGCACGGGCGGTACCACGATCGACTCCACCAATACCCTCAATGTGGGCAACGGCGGCGCGGGCGGTTCCATCTCTGGCAACATCATCAATAACGGTGCCCTCAAGTTCAACACCACCAGCACCGGTCTCCTTGTTTCGGGTGATATCACCGGCTCCGGTACTTTTGAAAACATCTCGGGCGTCACCATTCTGGCAGGCACCAACAGCTTCGGCACCGGCTCTTCCACCACCATCACCGGCGGCACGCTCCAGATCGGTAATGGCGGCACCACCGGGTCCATCACCGGAAACATTCTCGACAATGGCGTGCTTGCCTTCAGCCGCTCTGACAGTTCCACCTTCGCCGGCAACATCAGCGGCTCGGGATCTGTCTTCATCAACATGTCTTCTCCCACGGCCGTCAAGACCCTCTCCGGTTCCAACAGCTACAGCGGCGGTGTCACCGTCGCCCAGGGCGTGCTTGCTCTCGGCAGCGCCACGGCTGTGCCCTCCGGCTCGGCGGTTGTCGTAGGTGCCGCTGGCACCAGCGGTACTTTTGACCTCAATGGTTTCAATCTCACCGTGAGCTCTCTGGCCACCGCAGGCAACGCCCCGGACCAGACCATCACCAACAACAGCAGCACCACCAACTCCACCCTCACCTACAATTCTGCCGGCACCAGCACCTTTGGTGGTCTTGTTTCCAATGGCGCTTCGAGGAGCGTTGCCATCAGCATCACGGGTGGGGGCACCTTGGTCCTTGCAGACACCAACACCTACTCCGGCGGCACCACCGTCAGCCAGGGCACGGTTCAGCTGGGCGCCAATGGCGGCCTCGGTATCGGTTCGCTGACCCTCGGCCTCGGCGCCACCAATGGTGTCCTCGACCTTTCCGGCTTCAATCAGACGGTGGCGTCCATTGCTGTCGGAGCGGGTGCCAACGCAGCCAGCCAGACCGTCGGCAACAGCAGCACCACCTCGGACTCCATCTTCAGCATCAATGGCACCTCTCAGTTTGGCGGTGTCATCCAGGATGTTTTGGGTTCTGGCACCAGAACCACCGGGCTCACCATCGTTGCAGGCACCACCACACTGACCAACGCCAATACCTACACCGGCGTCACGCAGATCAATTCGGGCGCTACACTGCAGCTCGGCAGCGGCGGCACCACCGGCAGCCTCAGCAACGGCACCACCATCACCGACAACGGCTCTCTCTCCTTCAACCGCAGCGACACCGTCTCCTTTGGCGCCGTGGTCTCTGGCAGCGGTGGACTGCAGCATCTGGGCTCAGGTCTGTTGGAACTCACAGGAGCCAACAGCTATGATGGTGTCACACTGGTCAACAACGCCTCCGGCACGTTGAAAGCCTCCGGCACCAACACCAGCGACATTGGTGGCACCACCCTTAATGCCGGCACCTTGCTCCTCAACAACACCGGAGCCAGCAATGGCGGCCTCGCAGGTGGTACCATCATCATCAATAGCGGCACCATCGACAACATCACGGGCGCTGCCCTGACTCTTAGCCAGAACAACGTCGTCACCCTCGGCGGCAGCTTCACCTTCACCGGCAGCAACGACCTCAACTTTGGCACCGGCGCAGTAAATAACAGCGTTGCTGCTGAAACCATCACCATCGGCGGCACCGCCAGGACTCTCACCCTGGGGGCCATGACCAACACCACCGGCAACAACACCAACACCATCACGGTCAACGGCGCTGGAAACACTCTCGTCCTCGGCAGCTACGCGCTGAGCAACAATGCCACCAGCCGCGTCGATGTGATCAACGGCTCGGCAAACGTCATCATCAATGGTCCCGTGACCAATGGCGGCACCTCCACGGCCGGCGGCCTCACCTACAGTGGTACGGGCACCATCACGCTCAATGGCGCCAGCAACTACGGCGGCACCACCACTCTCACCACTGGCAACATCATATTCAATGGCAGCAACAGCGGCACCGGTGCCACCACCCTCACCGCAGGCACCATGCAGTTCGGCGGTGCGGTCAATGGCGGTATCGCCACCACAGGCACTCTCACGCTCACTGCGGGTACCATCTCCGCAGTTGGCGGAGCACGCACCATCTCCAATCCCACCCTCTTCACCGCAGTCACGGTCGCGGGTTCCCAGAGCCTGACCATGAGCGGCAACTTTACGATCGTGAATGCTGCCGTGCGCACCATCACCAACAACATCTCCGGCGGCGGCACCCTCACCATCGGCCAGGCGGGTTCCAGTGTCTTCCTTTCCAATTCCCTCACCGTGAACGGCGGCCTGACCATTGCAGGCACCGCCAGCACCACCATCCTTGGAGACATCAAGGACGCCAACGGTGCAGGTCTCTCCAGCGCGGTCACGATTTCCACCACCGGCGCTGGTGCCACCACCACCCTCGCAGGGGCCAGCACATACACCGGCCTCACCACGATGAATGCTTCCACCGGCATTCTCGTCCTCTCCGGCAGCAACAGCAGCTCCGGCGCCATCACCCTCACCACCGGCACCATTCAGTTCAATGGCAGCTCCAATGGCGGCGCCGCCAGCGGTCTGCTGACTCTCACCGCCGGCACCATCCAGGCCCTGAACGCCACCCGCAGCCTCTCCAATGCCATCCTTCTGACCGCAGTCACCGTCAGCGGCACGCAGAGCCTCAATCTCAACGGCAAGCTCACCGGTGTCTCCGCCGCCAGTCGCACGCTCACCAACAACATCGGCGCAGGCAGCACCCTCACGATTGGCAGCATTGATATCAGCAATGACACCACCACTGCCCGCACCCTGACCATCGCAGGTTCTGGCAATACCACCGTCAGCGGCGTCATCGCCAATGGCGTCGGCACCACCACCAACAACGCGCTGACCATCACCAACACCGGCGTCACCACCCTCAGCGGTGCCAATACCTACACCGGTACCACCACCATCTCGGCCGGCACGGTCAAAATGGGGGCCAGCTCAGTCATGCCAAACGGCACCGGCAAAGGCAATGTCTCGATCAACCCCGGCACTGCCGTCACTGCCACGCTCGATCTCAATGGCACCAGCCAGTCCGTCAATGGCTTTGCCAGCAGCGGCGCAGGCACCACCATTCTCGACAACACCGCCGCTGGCGCCGCCAGCCTCAGCATGGGGGGCAATGACCAGACCAGCACCTTTGCCGGGGTGATCCAAAACACCGCTGGTGCCATCTCCTTGATTAAAACCGGCACCGGCACCCAGACCCTCAGCAATGCCACCCTCAGCTATTCTGGCACCACCACCGTCAGCGCGGGTGTCCTGAGCATCACTGGCTCCGCCGGAGCAGCCCTCCAGACCACTGGCATCACCGTTGCAGGCGGTGCCACCTTCAACACCCTGAACACCGTCGGTCAGTCCATCAATCTCGGCGCTGGCACACTCAACCTCGGGGCTGGCTCCGGCACCGCCATCCTCGGTATGGAACTGGGCTCCTTCAGCGCCTACGACCGCTACATCACTTCCGCCGCGGCCACCACGGCCAACACCGTTCAGTTAAACCTCAACTTCCTCGCCGGTCAGGGTGTGGGTACTTATGACCTCCTCACCGCGTCCGGCGGTGGTCTCAGCAATGCCACCTACACACTCGGCACCATCACGGGTGTCGCAGGTCTCAAAGTCGCCCTCGTTCCCACCACCTCCACCGTCGTGCAGCTCTCCACCACGGCCGCCACTGGGGACTTCTACTGGAAGGGAGGCGTCAGCACCAGCTGGTCCGGCGTCGCTTCTGGCACTGGCAATACCAACTTCGCTTCCGACAGCGCCGGCACTCAGGGCACCATTTCCGCCAATGGCACTCCCGGCGCCAGCACCAGCGTCTATTTCAGCGCCACCGGCATCACCGGCACCACGCTCACTACCACCTTGGATGCCGCCTTCAGCATCAAGGACCTTACCTTCAACAACATCGTCGGCTCCGGTCCGCTCGGCACCATCAACGTGAATGCCGGCACCGGCGGCTCTCTCACGCTGACTCCCACCGTGGCCACCTCTGGCATCAATGTGCAGACTGGTGCCCCCGCTGCTCTCGCCATCGGCGCACCCGTCATCCTCGGCGCGGATCAGACCTGGACCGTCACGGACACGGCCACTACCCTCACCGTCAGTGGTGCCATCAGCCAGTCGGGCAGCGCCTATGCTCTCACAAAGGCAGGCTCCGGCCAGCTCACGCTGAGCGGCGCCAATACCTACGACGGCGTCACCACCGTCTCCAGCGGTGTGCTGGCTCTCAGCGGCGCTGCGGCCACTCTGGGTTCCACCGTAGGCGGCACCATCGTCCAGAGCGGTGCCGCCCTGCGCTTGCAGAGCAGCCTGACAGTCGCCGAGAATCTCACCCTCAGCGGCACCGGTGTGGGCTCGGCGGCAAACTCCTACGGTTCCGTGTTGATGAATGCAAATACCGGCACCTGGACCTTCAGCGGCCTCATCACTCTTTCTGGGGGCGCGTCCTTCGACACCTATCAGGCCGGTCTCGCCACCATCAACATCGCCCAGGGCATCGTTGGCACAGGAGACTTGACCCTCGCTGGCGGTGCGGCCAACAACGGCTCCACCCTCTACGTGCTCCAGGGCCAGTCTTCCTACACGGGAGACACCTACCTCACCACCTTCACCTCCCAGGGCATAACCGTTCAAAACGCTGTCAACAACGCCCTCCCCATCACCACCATCCTCAGGCTGCAGGCCACCTCCGGCACCACCACCTTTGGCAAATACAAGCTGAATGGCTTCAATCAGGAAGTGGCTGGCATCCAGGGCAGCGTCGCTGCCAACACGCTCAACAGCATCGTCGGCGGTTCTCCCACCCTCTCCACCCTCACGGTCAACACTAGCTCCAATTCAACCTTCGACGGCCAGCTCGGCAACACCGGCACCGACGAAAACAATCTGGGCCTGACCAAGTCCGGCACGGGCACGCTCACGCTTACTGCTGCAAACACCTTTGCCGGTCCCTTGACGGTCAAAGGCGGCTTCATCGCCTTCAGCAGTGCCCCTGCCACCAGTGGGCCTCTTGGAAACACCACCTCGGTCACTCTCGATGGCGGCGGCATCAGCTACACCGCCTCCACCACCACCTCCCTGAACCGTTCGGTCGCTGTTGGCACCAGTTCTGGCACCGTGGATGTCGCCAATGCCACTGGCGTCCTCACCATCCCCAGCGTCACCAGCACCGGCGGCAGCTTCATCAAGTCCGGTCTGGGCACTGTCCAGATCTCCGGTACCACCACCCTGAACGGCGGCGCTGCAGGCGTCATCGTAAACAACGGCACCCTGAAGGCCACCTTCAGCCCCTCCGGCATCAGCACGCTGACCGTCGCAGGCACGGGCAGCATGAACTTCAACAACTCGGTCATCGACACCCTCACTCTCGGCAGCGCAGCCTCAGCGCTCACACTTCATGACGGTGCGCACCTTGGCCTTGAGCTCACCAGCCTCGGTACCAACGACAGCATCACCCTCGGTGCAGGTGGCACGGCGTCCGTGGATGGCACCATCACCCTCGACTTCTTCGGTTCGGTGGCCGGACTGACCACCTACAACCTCCTCCAATCTGCCAATGGCGGCCTGAATCCCGGTGGCACCGTCAACTACGTGCTTGGCAACGCACCCAGCGGCTTCAATTATATCATCAATGCCACGGACACCCTCGTCTCCGTCAGCACCTACATCCTCAGCAATCGCTACTGGACCGGCCAGATCGCGGGTGGCTCCTGGGCTCCGACGGGCTCCACCAACTGGTCCAGCACGGCCGATGGCCTCACAGATCCGGGCACAGCACCGGGCAGTGCAGACGCGGTCATCTTCAGTGCCGCCAATGCCCCCTTCACCTCCGCCACCACCATCGCCACCACCCTGGACCAGGCCTTCGCCATCGACAGCCTCCAGTTCACCAGCGTGCCTGCCTCCATCACCTCCGTCACCATCAGCTCCGGCACTGGCGGTGCCTCCAGCACGCTCACCCTTGCTCCTGTGAGCTCGACCAACGGCATTGCCGTGGCGGCCAATGGCGGCGCGGTCACCATCAGCGCCCCAGTCATTGCCGCCACCTCGCAGACTTGGTCCGTGAACGGCACCGGCGCTTCCTCCCTCACCCTCTCCAGCCCGGTCACCTTCACCGGCAGCGTCACCAAGACCGGAGCGGGCGTCCTGACCTTGAATGGCCTTGGCAGCTCCGGCGCTGGCAGTTTCACCTTCTCCGCTGGAACGCTCAACCTCAACAGCGACGGCGCGCTCGGCACCGGCACCTTCACCATCGGTGCTGGCACCACGCTCAACAACACCGGCGCGGCGCTCGCCACGCTTTCCAATAGCGCCCTCAACTTCAATGGCGACTTCACCTTTACGGGAACGCAAAGCCTCAATCTGGGCACCGGCACCGTGGCTTTGGGAGCCAGCCTCACCGTCACCACTGCTGCGCAGAATCTCACCGTCGGTGGCAATATGAGCGACGGCGGAAACAACCGCTCCCTCACCAAATCCGGCGCGGGTACCCTTACCCTCGCTGGCGCGAATACCTACGCGGGGCTGACCACGGTCACCGCCGGTGTTCTCAATATCCGCAACAATACCGCTCTGGGCACCACAGCCGCCGGCACCACGGTCGCCTCTGGCGCGGCTTTGGAAATCCAGGGCGGCATCACCGTCGGGGCCGAGGCTCTCACCATCACCGGCACCGGCATCAGCAACGGTGGTGTCCTGCGCAACATCTCTGGCACTAATGCCTTCGGCGGTCTTGTGACCCTCGCCGGCGCCACTCGTATCAATTCCGATTCAGGCACCCTGACCCTCAGCAACGCAGGCAGCATCACCGGGGCCACCTTTGGCCTCACCGTCGGCGGCTCGGGGAATGTCACCATCAACAGCCGCATCGCCACTACCACCGGCACCCTGAACAAAGACGGCACCGGCACCCTCACCCTCGCAGGACTGAGCTCCACCGCGTCCAGCAACTACACCGGCCTGACCACCTTGGACGGCGGCACCACTGCCATCACCACCGCAGCGGCTCTCACCGGCGGCCTCACCATGGGTGCCACGGCTGGCTCTGCCAATCTGAGCTCGCTCAATCTCGACAATGGCAGCGCCACCTTCACCGGTGCCTTCTTGGTCCAGACCAATGCGGCACTCCCGGCTGCCAACACCATCAGCATCGGCAGCGGCCAGACCCTCCGCTTCAACAACGCTGTCACCATCGGCTACAATTCTACCTCCACCTCCACCACCAATCTGACCGTCACCGGAGCGGGCACCCTCACCATCGGTGCCGCTGGTGCCCCCACCAATCAAAGCGTCCTCATCGGCAATGGCACCACCACCAATATCAGCAACGCCGGTACCTTCGACATGAGCGGCCTCGCCACCTTCTATGCCAACCTCGGCACCGGCACCTTCCGTGTCGGCCAGGGCACCAATGCGGGCGGCACCGGCACGGCGGGTTCCACGCTCATTCTGGCGGCCAGCTCCACCATCATTGCCACCACCATCACTTCAGACTCAGCAGACGGCAACTTCACTCAGACCATCAAGCTTGGCAGTGGCACCAATGAATTCAATGCCAACACCGTCACCATCGGCGGCTCGGCCAACCGTGCTGTCGGCACTCTCGACTTCAGCGGCTCCACGGGTACGCTTAAGATTCGCAACCTCGCCGGCACCGGGCGTGCAGACATGAATGTTCAAAGCGGCAACGCCGGCACGGGCTTCAGCATCAGCGGCGCGGTCGATCTCTCTTCCCATGGCGCTGACCTGCTCCTGGGCACCCTCGGCATTGGCACCCGCAGCGCTGGCAGCGGTGGCAATGGCACGGGTTCCTTCGTTTTCGACACCGGTGTTTTCGATGCCACCACGGTCAATCTCGCCATCCGCAGCGGCACCACTCTCACTTCCTCTGCCGTCACAGGCACGCTCACCCTGGGTGGCACGACGGTCGGCACCTCCGCCACCATCGGCACCCTTACCATGGGCTTCAATTCGGCCGGCACCGTGGTCACCACAGGTGCCACCACCGCCACGCTGAATATCAGCGGCTTCGGCACCACCTCCATCACCACCCTGAACATGGGCAGCAACGCGGGCAGCGGAGCTGCTGGCTCCACCAGCGGCGCTACGGCCACCGTGAATGTCACGGGCAGCACCACCACCATCGGTACGCTCAACATGGCCGTCAATTCCAACCAGGCCTCCGCTGGCGTCGCCACCACGGCCGCCGCCACGCTGAACATCAGCGCCGGTTCAGTGACCGTCACCAATGACATCAGCATGGGCAGCACCTCGCTCTTTGCCCAGAACGCCATCAATAATGCGATCAACATCACCGGCACCGGCTCCCTCAGTGTCGGCGGAAACATCGCTTATACCAACGGCGTCGGCACCGAGACGGTGACCATCACTTTGAATGGCGGTACGCTCGACATGACCAATGGCACCATTGGCAGCTCCTCAACCCCCATCACCTTCAATGCCCAGGCCGGCATTCTCAGAAACCTGCTGGAACTCAACGGTGGCGGCACGCTGAACAAGACCACCTCCGGCACCCTGGCTCTCGACACTGCCAACAGCTACACCGGTGCCACGACCGTCTCGGCGGGCGTCCTTGCCATCTCCAACGGTGGCGCTCTCGGCGGCACCACCAACGGCACCAGTGTCGCCGCCGGCGGCGCGCTGCAGCTTTCCAACAGCATCACCGTCACAGGTGAAACGCTCTCCCTTGCAGCTGGCGCGGCAGGAGATGCCGTCCTCAGCAATGCCGACGGTGCCAACACCTGGACCGGCAGCCTCACCGTCAATACGGGCACAGACGCCTCCAACCGCGTCCGCATCCTCTCCGCCTCGGGCTCCAGCCTGCTGGTTTCCGGCCCTGTCAGCCTCAGCTCAGGCACCCAGGATTTCGTCATCGGCGGCGCGGGTAATGGCGAGATCAGCGGCCAGATCACCGGCTCTCAGCGCCTCTTCAAGAGCTCTGTCGGTGCCGGCACCTGGATTCTCAGCGGCGACAACAGCAGCACCTTCACCGGCAAGACCACCGTCAGCAATGGAGCCCTCCAGGTCTCCTCGGAAGCAAACTTGGGCACCACTCCGGGCGCTTATGTCTCCGACCAGCTCACCCTCGGCGGTGGCAGCACCACCGGCAGCTTGAAGACCACCGCCACCATGTCCCTCAGTGCCAGCCGGGGCGTCACCGTGGGCGCTGGCGGCGGCACCTTTGAGACTGCTGCTTCCACCACCCTGACGGTCAGCGGTGTCGTCACAGGCGGCGGCACTCTTGCCAAGGAGGGCGCAGGCACACTGGTCTTCACCGCTGTCAACACCAACACCGGAGCCACCAATGTCAACAACGGCACCCTCGCCGGCACCGGCGCCATCGGCGCAGATCTCAACGTAAACGCCGGTGGCACAGTCGCTCCTGGCATCACGGCGGAAGGCAGGCTCACGGTCGGCGGCAATCTCACCATCAGCTCCGGCGGCACCCTCCTCATGCAGCTTGGCGGCGCCACCACCAACGACGCCTCCACGGTTCTGGCGCAGATGAACGCCAGCAACAATCTCACCGGTCTCGTTGGCAGCGTGCCTTCCTCTTGGACCACCTACGTTCCAGGCACCAACCTTCACGACAATATCCTGGTCAGCGGCTCCTCCACACCCACCATCAATGGTACGATCAAGATCGACTCCCTCCTCTACGGCTACACCCCGGTCTATGGCGATGTCTTCAAGCTCGTCGACTGGACGGCTGTCGGCACCATTGGCGGCACGCCGTCGTTCGATTACACCTCGGCGGTTCTGGCCGGCGGCCTCTCCTTCAATACTGACCTCTTTGCCAGCAGCGGCGTCATCGTCGTCGTTCCTGAACCCTCCCGCCTTCTCTTCCTCATGCTCGGCCTCTTCGGCCTCTGCTTCCGCCGCCGTCGCTCGATCCGTTGATCCTCGTGCCGGGCGCGCGCATGCCCAGCGCAGGTAGGGCTGGCTGTCCCCAGCCAGCCGCCGTCGGAGCCCATAAATTTCTCGCCACGAGAGTCCGCTAAAACGGAAATGAGTTTGGCGAATGGCTATAGACCTGTTCTCGAAAAGAATGTCCGATTGAACCGGCGAGCGCAGCGGCCCCAGTGGCAAGGCGGGAGCGACGCCTGCTATTTGAAAATAACAGGCAAGCGACCAACGCAGCCAATGGGGCCGCACCGCCGCCCGGGCAATGTGACAGGCTTTTCGAGAACTGGTCTAAATAGGGTGGGCATGCAAGCACTGGCTGCCTGATTTGCCTTGAAATCTCCACCTCAACACAAAGTCTTTTCTTCAGAACCGAGTTTTCACTGGCTTCGAAATCGACCCGTTTTCAATGGAGTGTGGTATTATACCACAACCCATTGAAAACAGGTCTGTTCTCTTTTCGTCACTCAGCCCCGCTTTACGCCAACCCCAAAGGGGTTGCGTAATTGAGCCCAGGGTCAGCCGAGCCTCAGCGAGGCGACCCTGGGTCTGCAAGCCACCGGCTGGGAAGCAAACCCAAGACTTTCTACATCACACCGCGTTCACCAGCAGCGTCTGCCTTGCGCTCCGCCGCACATCGGCCCCCGCTTTCAGAACGCGCTTCAATACGACTCCGCCCCCCAAGTCTTCCGCAGCAAACTCTCCCTCTGAGACAGACCCGTTTTCAACAGATGGTGGTATAATCCAAGCACGCACACAGCCATCCTTGCCATCCAAGATAAGCGCCTGCCGCACGGCCGGTAGGGAACCGCTGTGCGGGTCCGAAGATTCGGGTCTGTGGCTGCGCAGGCGCTCAAATAGGTGCGCCGTCATTGGAGCGTGGAAAAGCCTGAGCCCTTGAGGCATTGAGCGCCATGACGAGTTAGAGCGGTGCCATGTCCCCATCCCATGAAGCAACCTCTGTCCGACAGCCACCTGCCTGGAGACTTCTTCACAGCTGCGGCGGATATGAGGCGCGCGGTCACCCCGTCTGGACTTCGCGCTTTTTTCTCACCTCACCGCCCCACTTCCAGCAGCGTCGGCAGCTTGTGCAGCGGCGTAATCTCATTCGCACCAGCCGCACTCGCCGCCGGTTTCACCGCCTTCGGATCACTCGACTTCAAAAAGCGGAACAGCTCGCTCTCCGTCGTGAAGACCATCGTCGTGTCCGCCGTGATCAGCGTCTTGTACGTCTCCATCGTTTTCAGAAACTCAAACAGCTGCGCCGCTTCCGGCGTCTGGTTGTACGCCTTCGCGTAGATCTCCGTTGCCTTCGCATCTGCCGCACCTTCCAGCTCCTGCACCTTCCGGTACGCTTCAGACTCGATCGTCGCCAGATCACGCTCCCGCTCACCATTGATCTTTGCCGCCTCACCCTCGCCTTCCGCTCGGTGCAGCTTTGCGATCTGCTCACGTTCGGAAATCATGCGCTGATGAATCGACTGGCTCACCGAAGGATCGTAGTCGATCCGTTTGAACCTCACATCCAGCAGCTTGATCCCATAGCCCTCGATCTTCGGGATCGCATTCTTGAGCACTTCCGCCTCCAGCTCCACCCGGCCATGCGAGATCGGCGGCAGCACCCCGATCCGCAGGTCCGCCGTGGACGGCACCGTCCCGCTGCCGCTGCTCGTGTTCGACACATCACGCACCGCCTTGCGGTCCTTCGTCGTCCGCACTGCCTCAATGAAATCATGCTTCGCAATCACGATGCGCGTCTCGCTCGCCAGGATGTCATCCAGTCGCGAGAGCGCACGTCGCTCATCCGTCAGCTGGCGGAAAAACACCAGCGGATCACTGATCTCCCACCGGCCAAACACATCCACCACCACGATCACCTTGTCCTTCGTCGTCATGTTGGCCGAGGGGCCGTCCCACTCCAGCACCCGCTTGTCCAGCCGGTTCACCGTCTGGATAAAAGGCGTCTTCCAGTGCAGCCCGGCTTTCTTCACCGGTTCGCCCACCGGCATGCCAAACTGCGTGATCACCACCTGCTCCGTCTCGCTCACGGTGTACAAGCCCGAGCCCAGCACAATCGTCAGCGACAGGACAACAATCAGTAAAAGAGAGGCTTTCATCGTGTGGCAGGGGCAGGGGTGGTTTGGCGCAGATTCATCAGCGGCAGGAAGGACGAGGCCTTGTCATCCAGGATCACCTTGCCCGGCACCTGGGACAGCACATCGCTCATCGTCTCCAGATACAGGCGCTTCTTCGTCACCTCCGGTGCTTTCAGGTATTCCGTCAGCACCGCCTGGAATCGCGCTGCATCACCCTCCGCCTCATTCACGCGCTTGGCCGCATAGCCCTCAGCACCCTTGATCTTCTGCTCCGCTTCACCGCGCGCCTTCGGAATGATCTGGTTGTAGTTCCCGCTCGCCGTGTTGATCGCAGACTCCTTCTCCTGCTTCGCGCGGTTCACATCGCTGAAGCTCGCCTGCACATCCGCAGGCGGGTTGATGTTGCCCAGCTGGATCTGATCAATGTGCACACCCATGCTCAGCGCTGCCACCAGCTCCCGCAGCCGCTCGGCACACTTCGCCTCCATCTCCTGCCTGCCAATAGTGAGCACCTCATCCACCGTGCGGTCGCCCACCACCTCGCGCATCACCGCCTGGGAGAGATCCCGCAGCGTCGGCAGCGGCTCGCGGAAGTTGAACACATACGCCACCGGATCGCTGATATGGTATTGCACCACCCACTCCACCAGCGCTGTGTTCAGGTCCCCCGTCACCATCGTCTTCTCACCCTCCTGCTCGCGGTAGTCCGCATACTGGTAGGGGTTCGTCGCACCGCGGGTGGCAAAGCCAAACTCCAGCTTCTGCTGCCGCAAAATCTCCACCAGCGTCACGCTGTCGATCCCCCACGGCAGCTTGAAGTGCAGCCCCGGATTCTCCGTCTTCAGATACCCGCCAAAACGCTGCACCACCGCCACCGACTCCGCCGGCACTTGATACACGCCCGAGAAAACACCGACCGCCACAAACAGTCCGATCAGCGCCGTGAGGATCAGGCGCGGATTAAAGCTGATCTGTGGCGCATTGGGAAAAGGTCGTACCTCGCTCATGTCACGAGGCTAGACCATTCCCCCCTCGCGGCAAAGCCCTACTTCATTCCAAAATCCGACACATATTGTTCCACGATCTCCTTCAGCGTCGGCGGCTTCGGCAGCCCGATGGCTTCCGCACGCGAGCCATCCACCTGCTGCGGCCAGTTGTCCACGATCCCCTGAATCCGCGCATCAAACGCATCCACGATCGGCCCCAGCTTGATGCCTTTCTCCTCTGCCACTTCCTGGATCACCTTTTCCGCGATGTTCGGCGTCACACGGTGCGCCGGCAGCACATACGCGCGGTCCTTGCCCAGCTTCTCCTCAGGCACCTCGCTCAGGAAGATGAAGGACTCAATCACCGTCCGGTACCCCGTCATCGGGTGCGGCTGGTCGCGGCGGATCGGCAGCATGCACGGCTCGCCATTCAGCGGCTCACGAAACATCCCGCTCGCCCAGCTCGACGCCGCCGCATTCGGCTTGCCCGGCCGCACGATCACTGTCGGCAGCCGCACACTGCGCCCGTCAAAGTGGCCTTTGCGTGTGTGATCGTTCACCATCATCTCGCACATCGCCTTCGTCATTCCATACGTCGTCTGCGGCAGCTGCTTCGTCAGGTCAGACATCATCTGAGACATGTCCAGCCCGCCATACACCGCCACACTGCTCGCGAAAACAACACGCGGTCTTCCCTCCGCCGCACGCGCCGCCTCAAACACATTACGCCCGCCCTCCAGGTTCACCCGCATCGCGTCATCAAAGCGCTCCTCGCACTCCCCGCTCACCATCGACGCCAGGTGAAAAATCACGTCAAACTTCGCCCCCGTCGCCGCCAGCACCGTCGCACGGTCGCCGATGTCACCTGTGATGTGCTTCACCCGCGCATCCGTCGGCTCGCTGCGGAAAAACGCATCCAGCAGCACCATCTCCGTGATCGCCTTCCCGCACCACGTACCGCGTTCCAGGAGTTTCTGTGCCAGCTGTGATCCAAGGAAGCCGCCGCCGCCGGTGATGATGATTTTCATGAGTTGGGTTGGGAAGGAGTTTGCCATCAGGTCCAGCCTGATGTGAGTTCGCCACCGACATGAGCAAGCCACTCTCAGGATACAAGATCGGATTCGTCGGACTCGGCAATATGGGCCGCGCCAATGCACGCCACCTCCATGAAGCCGGAGCCGACGTCGTCGTCTGGAACCGCAGCGCCGCCCCCGCCGAGGCCGCCGTCGCCCTCGGCATGCGCCGCGCCGCCTCCCTCCCAGAGCTCGCCCGCGAGATCGGCCCCGGCATCATCTGCATCAATCTCACCATGACCGACGTCGTCGAAGCCGTCGTCTTCGGCCCCGGCGGCCTCATCGAAGGCCTGCACCCAGACGCCCTCATTATCGACTTCGGCACCACCGGCGTCCCCGAGACCAAAAAATTCGGCGAACGCGTCCATTGGGTCGACTCCCCCGTCTCCGGCGGCCAGGTCGGCGCAGAGGCAGGCACCCTCACCATCATGGCCGGCGGCAGCTCGGAAAACTTCCAGCGCGCCCTCCCCATCTTCCAGGCCGTCGGCAAAAACATCACCCACCTCGGCCCCGTCGGCAGTGGTCAGGTCACCAAGCTCGCCAATCAGCTCATCGTTGCTCAGACCATCGACGCCGTCGCCCAGGCCCTCCGCCTCGCCGAACTCTCCGGCGTCGATCCCGCCCTCGTTAGGAAGGCCCTTCTCGGCGGCTTCGCCGAAAGCCGTATCCTCGACCTCCACGGCGACCGCATGGTCCGCCGCGACTTCGCCCCTGGCGGCCGCGCCACCCTCCAGCTCAAAGACGTCCGCCTCATGTCCCAGCTCGCCGACTCCGTCGGCCTCGACTCTCCCACCCTCAAAAACTCCCTCGCCCAGTGGGAAAAATTCGTCCACGAAAAACACCTCGGCGACCTCGACCACTCCGGCCTCTTCAGGTTGTATGAGTGAGCCAGGCAAAGAGGATCGTTCAATCACAGTCCTCCTCGGCCCACGCGCTACGGATGACTCCGTCGCCATCTGGCGCGTCTGCGTTGCCAATCAATGGCCTGTCCACCGCATCCAGGCCTGGCGCGTTCCCGAAGAACTGCGCTCCTGTCCAAACAGCATCATCATCTACGGAGAGCCCCTTTTCGCAGAGGCCGTCGCCGATCAAATGGACCTCGCCCTCCTGGAACCTTCCATCGACTGGCTCACCACCGTTCCTCAGAAATACCTCTCCCGTCAGATCGAGTTCATGACTCTCGGCAGCGCGCGCCTCTTGGACTCACCGGCCTTTGTCAAACCCGCCGACGGCAAGATCTTCGAGCCTCGCGTCTATGCTTCTGGCAGCGACCTCCCCTCCGAAGAGCAGGTAGATCAAGACATCCCCGTCCTCCGTTCCGGCATCATGGACTTCCGGCTCGAAGTCCGCTGCTTCGTTCTGGGACGTCGCATCATGACCATGAGCCCCTACTGGAGGGAAGGGGAGCTCGCCCGATCCGCAGACGACCAATGGCCGTTCTTCCTCCGGGAAGAAACCGAGGCCCGCACCTTCGCAGAAAGCATCCTGTCAGACGCAGATGTTCCATTTCCTCCAGCATGCACCCTCGACATTGGTAAAACAACCGACGGCATCTGGGCCATCATCGAATCAAACCCCTGCTGGGGCGCCGGCCTCTACGGCTGCGATCCTTCCCAGGTCCTGCGCACCATTCGCTCATCCATTGTGCCCACATCAGAAGTCACCGCGGCACATCGACCTTGGATCTCAAAACGCAGAAGTGCATCAGCGTAAAGCCCCCCGGTCCACATCGCGGGCCAACGGCCCGCAGGACTCAGCCCAGGGCGCGGCGCAGCAAGCCCTGGGTTCGCACAGTCCCTGTGCGGCGCTTCGCTATCACCCTGCACTCCGCGCCCTCCTTCCAATTTAAAATTCCCAGTTTTCAGTTCTCAGTTTTCAATCTCCCCACGCCCACCAGCTTCAGCTCCACTAAAAACCACCCACAAAACGAGATCACCTCATCCGTGCTGGCAGTGTAATCCGTGGTTAAAAAACTCTGCCCCCTCTGCCCCTCTGCGGCTAAATCGAACGTCCCTTCGATCTACCTTCGCCCCCCTCACGCATGCATCACCTGCCCCCCATCAATATTGATGGTCTGCCCGGTGATGTTCTTCGCATGATCTGACGCCAGAAACGTCGCCATCGCCGCATACTCCTCCGGCATCTGCCAGCGGCCCAGGTGAGACACCTTCTTGATCTTCTCCGCCGCCCACTCATCAAAGCTCTGCCGCTTCTCCTCCGGCAGCTTCTTCTGCCCCGCCGCCCAGATGCTTTGGTTCAGCTCCGTCTTCACCATCCCCGGCGCCAGCGCATTCACCCGCACGTTGTGCGGCCCCAGATCCTTCGCCGCGCATTGAGTAAAATTAATCAGCCCCGCCTTCGACGCGCTGTACGGCGGATCCGTCTGCGACCCCATCTGCCCCGCCACCGACACCAGAAACAGCATCGATCCCCCACCTCGCTCGATCAGCCTCGGCGCAAACGCATGCGCCACATTCACCGCCCCGATCAGGTTCACCTCCAGCACCCGCGCCCAGTCACCCGGCTCCAGATTCCAAAACGGAAACCCAAACTTCCCCGAGCCAATCCCAACGCAAAACACCACGTGGTCCACCGCCTCAAACTCCCCCGCAAACGCCTTCACCGCGTCATAGCTCGCCACATCCCCCGCAGTCACAAACTCCGCCGTCTTCTCCCGGTCAAAGCCACGCACCACGCACCCCTCCGCCACAAACCCCTCCGCAATCGCCCGGCCAATGCCACGCGCCGCTCCAAACACCGCCACCGACTGTCCCGCTAGATTCAAATTCATCCCTCAATTATGAAGCGCCCGCTTCGCTTATGCAAAGCACACCTCACAGGCACGCGCACTCCCAGCGCAGGGTAGGGGGCTGGTCCTCCAGCCTCCGCCGAGCGTCTCGACGCAAACACTACCGCAAATCAGTTGGCGAAAACGATACAGCCACCTCACAAAAAAGCCCCCTGCGGTCTGCAGGAGGCTCTTTCAAAGACTTAAATCGCGTGCCAGCCGCAAAGGCCGGTCACTCTTAGTGTTCCCAGCTGTTGCCCACATTCGTCGGCACATCATCATAGGTGAAGTACTCGCCGTAGTTCAGCGTCGGCTGCGGCCACACGCTGTAGCCGTTGCCATAGCCGCCACCGTGACCGCCAAAGCTCGGCGCTCCGTTGAAATTGCTGTTGTAGTACGTACCACCGAGCGGCACGCGCTTGTAGCCGTGGTCGGACCAGGTCCAGCTTTGACCGCAGGAGGTCAGGGAAAGAGCGGAGATGACCGAGAGGAGGACCAGGGAGTGGACTGCTTTCATGAATTCAGATAATTTTATGGCTAATTGACTGAGAATTGGCCAACCCAGGAAAAAAAGCAATCCTATAAATCCAAGCCCCCATCTTCATAGGCTCACATCGGCCCACACCTGCGGCCCCGTCCCACCCCCAGCACCCACATTTGAGCCAAAAACAAGAATCTTTCCCCGCCATCCCGCGTTACTTCCCCTCCCATACCCCATGAAACGCATCCTTTTCGCCCTCCTCGCCGCCGCCTCCGTCACTTTCGCTGCTGATCACCCCGACACCACCGGCTGGAAGGACCTCTTCGCCCCCGACCTCTCCAACACCGTCGCCCCCGGCAAATGGGAGCTCAAAGACGGCATCCTCGTTGCCAAAGACCACGACACCCTCTGGACCAAAGACTCCTACGGCGACTTCATCCTCGACCTCGAATTCAAGGTCGAAAAAGAATCCAACAGCGGCGTCTTCCTCCGCTCCGGCAATATCAAAGACGTCCTCTCCGCCCTTGAAATCCAGGTCCACGACAGTGCGGACGGCAGCAAATACGGCATGGTCGCCGCCATTTACGACGCCATGCCCCCCAGCCAGAGCGCGGCCAAGCCCGTAGGCGAGTGGAATCACTACACCATCACCTGCAAAGGCCCCCTCGTCACCGTCCTCTTCAACGGCGTCGAAGTCATCAATGCCAACCTCGACAACTGGCCCGAAGTCGGCAAAAACCCCGACGGCACCCCCAACAAATTCAAAAAAGCCCTCAAAGACTTCGCCCGCTCCGGCCCCATCGGCCTCCAAGGCCTCCACGGCAAAGCCCAGGCCCCCGTCTACTACCGAAATCTGAAGATCAAGGTGCTGGAGTAAGCAGGTTCTAGCATTTCACTCATGCCAAAACCCCAAGACATCATCAAGGCGATGGTATCATCGCTGCATAAAGAGCACCTGAAGGGGCTTGGATTTGGTAAAACCGGCACGACTTGGATTCGATCACTCGAGTGGCCTCAGGTGATCAACATCCAGCTCTCCAGTTTTAACAGTGCTGAAGAAGCGAAATTCACAATCAACATTGGAATCTCGATACCTCCTATGAGATCGGCCTGGGGCACCCCGGCCGTGGAGGGAGCACTCAAAGAATATGACTGCGAACTGCGGACCAGAATTGGCTCCCTGCTTCCGAACAAGAACGATAAATGGTGGGATGTAACCTCTGGTTCCGACCCGGAGGAATTGATGCATGAAGTGTCTGACGACATTTCAGACTACGCCTTGCCTTGGTTGAACAAGCTGAAGACTTGGGAGGAAGTCGCCGCCGAGTTCGTTCGCAGTAAGATGTTCGCCAAGGCTGCCCTCGCCTATAACTTTGCAGGTGATTTGCAAGCTGCGGAAACAAACATGGCCCTTGCCATAAGTGAAGCGAATCCGCACGCCCTGCCGAAGTTGAAGAAATTGGCCCAAATATGGCGCATGTCCTAGTCACCCGCACACGCCTCCTCGATCTTCTCCAGCTCCGCCCAGTGCGTACACCTCAGGTATTAAAAGCCGTTGGCGAACATAGCCACGGAGCCATCGCGCCAGGCTCTAGCTCTCGGCATTCCCAATGCATCCCGGTCTTGCTCCCACCCTCACCATGATCACGCCGCCAGCGCACACGGCTTGATGCGTGCCAGCACAGGCCGCATCTCCGCCTCCACCACCTGACGGTCATAGTGCGATTGCAGGTTCAGCCAGACCTCCGCAGGCCATGGGAAATACCGCGCCAGACGCAGGGCCGTGTCCGCCGTGATCGAGCGCCTGCCCTTCACGATCTCATTGATGCGCCGCGGCGGCACACCGATGTCCGTCGCCAGACGATATTCAGACAAGCCCAGCGGCAGCAGGAAATCCTCACGCAGAACTTCTCCAGGATGAATGGGGGCGTGTTTTTTCATGTCATGAAAGAGTTAATGGTAATCAACGATCTCCACATCATGCGGCCCGTCTGATTCCCAGCGAAAGCAGATGCGCCATTGGTCATTGATGCGGATGGAGTGTTGGCTTTTGCGGCTGCCCTTCAGCGCTTCCAGGCGGTTGCCGGGAGGCACACGAAGCTGCAACAGTTCAGTGACGGCATGAAGCTGAGCCAGCTTGCGCAAAGCCGTGCGCTGAATATCCGGCGGAAAGGCGCGGACCTTCTCCAGATGGAACAGGCGTTCGGTGTTGTCGCAGGCAAAGGATCGTATCATGCATCAATGCATGATACAGTAATAACGGATGGCGTTATGAGTGGCAAGAAGGAAATGAAAGCATCCCTTTGGAGATGTCCGCATGCCCACCCCTCACCCCCCACACGCCGCCTTGATCTCCTCCAGCTCCGCCCACCGCGCAAACTTCCCCTCCAGCTCCGCCTTCTTCGCCTCCAGCTTCGCCAGGTAGTCATTCGTTCCCGCGCCCAGCTTCACAAACGTCTCCGGGTTGCTCAGCTCCGTCTCCATCGCCGCGATCTCTCCCTCCAGCGTCGCCATCGCCGCCTCCACCTCCGCCAGCTCACGCTGCTCCTTCTGCGACATCTTCTTCGGCTTCGCGTTGCCCGCCGCTGCCGGCTTCTCCTTCTTCACCGGCGCTTGCACCATCGCCAGTTCCGCTGCCGCCTTCGCCGCGCGCTTCTCCTGGTAGTAGCTGTAGTTCCCCGCGCATTCATGGATGCGCCCCTGTCCCTCAAACGCGATCAGCCGGTCGCACACCCGGTCCAGGAAATACCGGTCATGGCTCACCACCAGCACGCAGCCTTTAAAAGAAAGAATCGCCTCCTCCAGCACTCGCATCGTCTGCAGGTCCAGATCATTCGTCGGCTCATCCAAAATCAAAAAGTTCCCGCCGCGTCGCAGGATCTTCGCCAGCAGCACGCGGCTCTGCTCACCGCCGCTCAGCTCCTTCACCCGCATCGTCGCGCGTTCATCGGTGAAAAGAAACCGCCGCAGATAGGTACGCACATGCAGCTTCTCCGGTCCAAACTGCACAAACTCCGAGTTCGGCCCCGCCACCTCCTCCATCACACTGTTCTCAGGATTCAGCAGCAGCCTCTGTTGGTCCACATAGTTAAACACCGTCCGCTTGCCGATGACCACCTTGCCCTCCGTCGGCTCCTGCTCGCCCATCAGCATCCGCAGCAGCGTCGTCTTGCCCAGCCCGTTGCGGCCGATGATCCCCGTGCACGTCCCCGCTTCAAAGCTCAGGTTCAGGTGGCTGAAAAGCCACCGGTCATTCACACACGCCCCGATGTCCGTCGCATCGATGATCGTGTTCGCCAGCGGTGCCGCCGGCGGAATAATGAGATCCATCACCAGCTCCTCCTCCGGCGCATCCATCGCCGCCACACGTGCATACTCATCCAGACGCGAGCGTTGCTTCGTCCTCCGCGCGCTCACACCCGCCCGCACAAACTCCAGCTCATGCCGCAGAAAGCTCTGCCGCCGCCTCTCCGAGTTCGCCTCCACACTCTCGCGGATCGCCTTGCTCTCCAGAAAGTCGCTGTAGTTCCCCGGATGACTGTAAATCCGGCTGTCATCGATCTCGATGATCCGCGTCGCCACCCGGTCCAAAAAGTACCGGTCATGCGTCACAAACAGCACCGCCCCGGTAAACTCACGCAGGAAAATCTCCAGCCACTCGATCGACTCCGCATCCAGATGGTTCGTCGGCTCATCCAGCAGCAGCAGATCCGGCTGCGCCACCAGCGCACGCGCCAGCGCCACACGCCTCTTCTCACCACCCGAGAGCCCCTTCACAGTCCGGTCCGCCGCCGGCACCCCCAGCTCATTCATCGCCGTGCTGATCCGCGTCTCCACACCCCAGCCATCATGCAGTTGAATCTGGTGCAGCAGCTCCGCCTCCTGGTCCCCCTTGTAGTCGCCGCTTTCATACCGCGCCACCATGTCCAGCAGCGCCGCCGCTCCTGAGCGCACGTTGTCCAGCACGCTCGCCTCCTCATCCAGCGTAAACTCCTGCGCCAGATGGCTCACAATGATCCCGTTCCTCCGCGAGATCGTCCCGCTGTCCGGCTTCTCCGTCCCCGCCAGGATCCGCATCAGGCTCGTCTTCCCACACCCATTGCGTCCCACCAGCCCCAGCTTCTCCCCTTCATGGATGCTCATCGTCGCATCATTAAAAACCTGCTGCAGCCCAAATTGCAGGCGCAGGTCTTTGGCAGAAATAACAGCAGGAGTGATCGGAGACATAAAGGGGGCCGTTGAGATAGCACGATCTTTCCTCCCTGCACCCATTACCTTCCAGTCACCCCACATTCAGACTCACTGCTCATCTCACCATCATCACCTTCATACCCACCGCCATTCATCAAAATTCGCGGTTATTCGCGTCCATTCGCGTTTGCATCATCGGCCCACAATCATTCTCTTGCTCATTCCTCATGTCGATTCCAAAAGAACAGAACAAAGTCCCTCATGGCTTTGCCGGCTAGCATCCGAATGTAGGTCTGGCGTTGAAATGTCCCGCCTTAGCCGTTATTCTTACCTCATGAATCTGACCGCCGTGTATGAACCTGCCGCCGAGGGTGGCTTCACCTGCTGGGTGGAGGAAATCCCTGCCGCTATTTCCGAAGGCGAGACCATCGAAGAAGCGGAAAGCAATCTCATGGAAGCTTTAAAGCTCGTGCTTGAATGCCAGCGTGAGCTTTCAGATCAAACACGCAGCCCAGCCAGTCTCAAGCGCTCGCTCGAACTTGCCGCATGAAGCTCGCTGATCTTGAGCGGCATCTGCGCGGGCATGGCTGCCAGTTGTATCGAGAAGGTGGCAGTCATTCCATCTGGTGGAATCCGACGAACCGGAAGATCACCAGCGTGCCTCGCCACCGTGAAGTGAAGGACAACACTGCTCGCGCCATCTGCAAACAGCTGGAAATCCCCACCCCGTAATTTTTAGGGTTCCCCCAGCGCCTCCCTCACCATCACCGGATCATCTGTCGTGATCCCATCCACCCCCAGCGCCGCAAACCGCTTCACATCCGCAGGCTTGTTCACCGTCCACACATAAAGCCCGAAGCCCGCATCGCGGATCTGCTTCACCATCGCCGCATCCCACGGAAAATCCGCCACTCCCAGGTCCAGCCCGTCCAGCTTGTCCGCCTTCGTGTCCGCGATCAGCTGCGTCAGATCCGTCGGCTTCTTCTCCTTCGTCTTACCAGACGCCAGCCGGTACACCTTCACCCACGGCATCGCCTTCTTCGACTCCGCCGCTGCATCTCGCTTAAACGCAATGATCGCCAGCTGCGCCGCACGGTCCTTCATCGGTTCCAAAATCCGCTTCAGCTCCGGCACGATCTCCGCCCCGCACTTCACCTCAATGAAGAAACGCTGCTTCCCCTTCGGCATCGTCGCCAGCGCCTGCTCCAGCGTTGGGATCTTCTCACTCGCCCACTCCTTGCCCTTCCACGTTCCCGCATCCAGCGCCGTCAGCTCCGCCTGTTTCGTCGTCGCCACATCCAGCTTCACGCCCGTGGTGCGCTTCGTGTCCTTGTCATGAATCACGGCTGTCTTGCCATCGGCCGTCAGGTACACATCCAGCTCACACGCATCCGTACCGTTCTTCCACGCCAGCTCAAACGCCCCCAGCGTGTTCTCCGGCGCACGCGCGGAAAACCCGCGATGAGCAACAATTTCGACAGCATGGGCGGACATGGCGGCAAGAAGGAAAAGTACAGCAGACTTCATGAGGGAGAAAGCAAACGACACAAGCATCCGTAACCCTTCGCCCCAAATGAAATTTTGTTTCCTGCTCGTCATCAGCATCATCATCGTTCGCACGCTGACTTCCTGCTCCAAGTCACCGTCCGCCGATCCCAAAGACCAGCACGTCATCCTCATCAGTCTCGACGGCTTCCCCGCCTGGCTTTGGAACGATGAATCCCTGCAGATCCCCAATCTCCGCAGGCTAGCCGCCGAAGGTGCCAGCACCAAGGCCATGACCGTCAGCAATCCCTCCATCACCTGGATCAATCACACCACTCTCGTCACCGGTGTCGAGCCCCGCAAACACGGCGTCCTCTTCAATGGCCTCCTCGTCCGCCAGGGCGACAACAAGCCGCCCAAGATCGAGCAGTGGGCAGACAAAACCAGGCTCGTTCATGCCCCCACTCTCTATGATGTCGCCCACGATGCCGGACTCACCACCGCCGAGTCAGACTGGGTCGCCGTCACCAAGGCCAAGACCATTGACTGGAGCTTCGCCGAGCTCCCCGAGCTCGAAGGCAAAGTCGAAAAAGAAATGATCGCCGCCGGCGAGATCAAGCCTGAGCACATCACCTGGATGCAGCTCGGCCCCCAGCGCAAAAGCGTCACCTTCCTCGACAACATGTGGACCAAGGCCGCCATCCACATCTTCAAAACCCACAAGCCCAATCTCCTCCTCTACCACACCCTGAATACCGACTCCACCCACCACACCTACGGCCCCGGCTCCTCCGCCAGTTACACCGCCCTCGCCTACGCCGACCGCCTTGTGGGAGATCTCGTCAAAGCCGTCGAAGACAGCGGCCTGCGCGACAGCACCACCTTCATCATCGCCACCGATCACGGCTTCAAAAAAGTTTCGAAAATCATCCTCCCCAATGTCGAGCTCAAGAAAGCCGGGCTCGCCCAGGGCCTCGGCCCCACCATTACCACCTGCGATGCCTACTCCATGACCCAGGGCGGCATGGCCTTCGTCTATGTCACCAATCCCGCCCGCAAGGCCGAGCTCCTGCCCAAGCTCAAAGAAATGTTCGCCAAAGTCGAAGGCGTTGATCGCGTCATCGACGGCACAGACGGCCACACCCTCGGCATGCCCACCCCCGAGGAAAACCAGGGCATGGGAGACCTCGTCCTCTACCCCAAAGCCGGCTATGCCTTCAAAAACGACGCTGGCGGAGACGCCACCGTCACCCCTTCCGTCAACTACGCCGGCACCCACGGCTACCCCAACACCGACCCCGAGCTCGACGGCATCTTCATCGCCAGCGGCCGCGGCATCAAAAAAGGCATCGTCCTCGACCGCATGGCCAATCTCGACGTCGCCCCCACCATCGCCAAACTCATGGGCCTCCAGCTCCCCAATCCCGACGGCCGCGTCCTCGAAGAGATCCTCATCTCCGCCGACAAGAAATAGCCTATAGATTCCGCAGCGCGCGACAGCGTCCTGGAGTGCGCCGGTCCTCCGGCGCTTTCGCATGTCCCTGCCACTCTCCCACGCGCCACAGCCGCCTTACGCCACTTGCTCTTTACTGGGAGCGCCGATGTCCACATCGGCTCCGGCCGCACGTCCCTGCCGCTCCCCCACGCCCCCACGCCCCACCGCGTCCTCATCGCCATTTCCAATTCAAGGCCCCGTAAAATGAATCTACCCCCAATCATTTTACCATTCTCGCCCGCTTTCGGCAGCACCACTCCACCAGGTGCATTTTAGATACATCGTTGTGCGCGTCCTTGCCACACACCCTGACAGATTCCCCCCTCGCGCTTTGTAAACCTCAGCGCCCCCATTCCCCCATGCCTTCCCCCTGTCTCTGCAGAGCCCAGGCTCGTCCCATGCGTCTTCCGCGCATGCTTGCCGTCCTCATGCTCTCCTCCATCCTCGCGCACGCCCAAACCGCTCCCACGCAGATCGAGCAGCGCTGCATCGAATGCCACGACAAGGACACCACCAAAGGCGGCCTCGATCTCACCGCTCTCCCCTTTGATCTCAAAGACTCCTCCACCCGCGACCGCTGGATCCGCATCCACGACCGCGTCGAAAAAGGCGAGATGCCCCCCAAAGCCGAAGACCTCCCACAGTCCGAGCGCACTGCCCTCGTCCAATCGCTCGCCACCTCCATCACCACCGTCGATCACGCAGACATCCTCGCCCACGGTCGCGGCCCGCTCCGCCGACTCAATCGTGATGAGTACGAGCAGAACCTCCGCGACATCCTCCAGCTCCCCGACCTCGATATCCGTGACATCCTCCCCGAAGACCGCGAAGGCCACCGCTTCAACAAGACTACCGACATGCTCGACATGTCCCGCGTCCAGCTCGTCGCCTACCTCGACGCCGCAGAGGCTGCGCTGCACGCCGCCATGACCACCGAGCCAGCGCCACCGCCCATGATCAAATACCGCGCCGTCGGCACAGATCTCTTCCCCGGCACTGGCACCTTCGGCAACCGCGAGGCCATGTTCTTCGCCCGCGACAACAAGGCCATGGAGTTCAGAGGCAAAAAAGACAAAGACAAAGGCAAAAACGAGCCCACCGAAAAGGACCTCGCTAAAGACGACACCATCGAGATGGCCCTCTTCCGCTCTGCAAGCTGGCCCTACCTCGGCACTCCCAAACACTTCACCGCCAAACGCACCGGCAACTACAAAGTCCGCTTCTCCGCCCGCGCCGTCCTTCAGCAGCCCGGCTTCGTCATCACCCCGGCCACGCAGCCCCTGCCCATGACCTTCCGCACCCGCAAACCTGCGGGCGTGGACATCATCAATGAAGTCCACGACTCCGGCGGCATCATCGACATCCAGCCCGAAAAGCGCGTTTACGAAACCACCGTCCGTCTGCGCGCAGGCGAAGCCATCGAGTACAGCCTCCTTGGCCTCCCCATGCCGCTGGCCATGAACCCCAACGGCTCCGCTCCCTCCTACCGCTACCCACCGTTCCCAGAGGGCGGCCAGCCCGGCCTCGCCGTGCAGTGGCTGGAAATCGAAGGCCCCATCGAATCCCAAACCTGGCCGCCAGCCTCACATCATGTCCTCTTTGACGACCTCGGCATCCAGCCCAAACCCCAAGATCCACAGCAAGAAGCCAAACGCCTCCTCCGCCGCTTCGTCACACTCGCCTCCCGCGAGCCCGTCCCCGAAGAAGATTTGAAACTCTTCGACTCCCTCATCCAGGCCCAGCTCGCCAAAAACGTGCCCTTCGCCGAGGCCATGCTCGCAGGCTACAAAGCCTTCCTCGCCTCCGGAGATTTCATCTACGTGCGCGAGCCCATCAAGGCGGACGACCACTTCGCCATCGCCTCCCGCCTCTCTCACTTCCTCACCAACTCACGTCCTGACGCCCAGCTCATGGACCTCGCGCAAAACAAAAAGCTGCGCGATCCCCAGGTCCTCCGCTCCGAAACCGAACGCCTCATCGCCAGCCCCGGCTTTGACCGCTTCGTCAAAAACTTCACCGACTGCTGGCTCAATCTCCGCCACATCCGCCGCGACGATCCCGACATCCGCCTCTTCCCTGAATACCGCTTCGACGAATACCTCGTCGAAAGCATGGAGCGCGAGACCCGCACCTTCTTCACCGCCATGATCCGCGACAACCTGCCCGCCAGCGTGCTGGTGCAGTCAGATTTCGTCTTCGCCAATGACCGTCTCTCCACCCACTACCAGCTTCCACCACTCACGGGTTCCGCCATGCGCAAGGTCTCCTTGCCCAAAGACAGCCCCCTCGGCGGCCTCCTCACTCAGGCCGCCGTTTTGAAAGTCAGCGCCAACGGCACCACCACCTCGCCCGTCGTCCGTGGCGCCTGGGTCATGGAGCGCCTCATCGGCCAGCCACCTCCACCACCACCCGCCAGCGTCCCCGCCGTCGAGCCCGACATTCGCGGAGCCAAAACCATCCGCGATCTCCTCGCCCTTCACACCAAATCCAAAACCTGCGCCGGATGCCACGCCCGTTTCGATCCCGTCGGCCTCGCCCTTGAAAACTTCGACATCCTCGGTGGCTGGCGCACCCACTATCGCGGCCTCGAAGAAGGAGAACGCATCACCGGCATCGACCGCGCTGGCCACACCTTCAGTTACACCATCGCCTCCCCCGTGGACACCAATGGAAAGCTCCTCGACGGCCGTACCTTCAAGAACATCAACGACCTCAAAACCCTCCTCGCCGCCAATCCCCGCCAGCTCGCCCGCAATCTCCTCCACCAGTTCACCCTCTACGCCACCGGCACCCCCGTCCGCTTCTCCGACCGCCCCCAAATCGAATCCCTCCTCAACTCCTGCGCCAAAAACAACTACCCCATCCGCGACCTCCTCCACGCCCTCATCCAAAGCCCCATCTTCCTTGGCAGTCTTTGAAAAGATCCCGAGCATCCCCAAAAAGGACCACCTTTTTCCACCCCGATGTCAAAAGCTCCAGGATTACCGCAAGTGCGCCAGCATAGTGGTCCGCACAGTCCCCTGTGCGGCACTCCGCTATCTCCCTCCCGCTCCGCTTTTCACTGAAAGCACTCAATGTAACCACAGAGCCGGTTCTCCAACACGTTGCTGAAGCAAGAACACGAATCACTAAACCTCTGCGTCCTGTGAAAATCGAAGCTGAACGAGCACCCCCATTTTATCCAGACCATTATCCGCTGATTGCCTTCCAGCTTTCCTATGAAGAAATGGTGACCCGTTTTGGACTCCCACACAGGGTGATGGACGAGAACGATAATGAACCTTGCCCATGCGAATACTGGTCATTCCTATTCCCATGCGGGCTCTCCATCTTTATCGCTTTTCATTTGCAAGCACCCACAGGCCCCACCGGAAGCGTTTATGCCAGCAGCCGTGATATCGGCCACATCCTCGAACACCTGCCTGTAAACGACTGCGTTTTTTGGCGCCTCGACATAGCTGAACCAGATCTGTACCGTGAACGCGGCGGAATCCTCTCTTCTACCTGTCCGTGCGGGACCAAACAAAATGCTTAACTCAAGTATGAACGGTTCACGCATCATCAAATCCTTCTTCCGTCGCCGCGCCTTGGGCCCGTTCGCTGCAATCCAAACGACACCTGTTTGGCAGATACTGTTCTTCGCAACAGCGCCTCGCTGTACACCTGTCCCAAAAGAACTGCATGATCGCCTTCTCGCTGCGAATACCATCTCACCCGTCCAGCCCATCTCATTCTTCGCCACAGCGCCCCGCCCCACACCAGCCCCAAAGGGGCTGCGTAATTCAGCCCAGGGTCAGCCGAGCCTAAGCGAGGCGACCCTGGGTTATGCACCACCCGACCGGGAAGCAAACCCACCGCTCCGCCGCACCCAACGGATACCAGCAGCGTCTGCAAAGCGCCCCGCCGCACATCTGCGCGCACGTTAACCACCTGTCATCCGACTCCTTCCCCATCTCTCTTTCTGATCGTCCCATGAACGCCCCCTACATCGCCAAACCCCTCTCCCGGCGCCGCTTCCTGCGAAGCGCAGGGGCGACTCTCACCCTGCCATTGCTCGAATACCTCCACCCCGTCTTCGGCCGCGCCGCTCAGGTCAAACCACCCCAGCGTCTCCTCATCATCTCAAACAACCTCGGCTTCCTCCCCAAACCCTTCTTCCCCAAAAGCACCGGACGCGACTATGAACTGTCACCAACGCTCGCTCCGCTCAGCGAGGTGAAAAACGAATTCACCCTCTTCAGCGGCCTCTCCCACCCCGACGTCAACGGCGGCCACAGCGCGGAGAACTGCTTCCTCACCGCCGCACGCGGCCCCACCAAGAGCGGCTTCCGCAATCAAATCTCCCTCGATCAATACATCGCCGAAAAACTCGGCCAGCAGACTCGCTATCCAACACTCAATCTCGGCGTCAACATCGACAAAGCCAACCGCAGCCTCTCCTGGACTCGCGACGGCGTCCTCCTCCCCGCTGAAGACAGCGCCCCCGCCCTCTTCCGCCGCATGTTCGTTCAGGGCGATCCCGCCGCTGTCAAAAAACAACTCCAGCAGCTCGACGAACGCGGCAGCATTCTCGACACCCTTCTCGATCAAACCAAGCGCCTCAGCCGCGACCTCGGCAGCACCGACCGCGCACGCCTCGATCAATACCTCACCTCCGTCCGCGAAGTCGAAGAGCGCCTCCTCACCGCCCGCGAATGGGAGCTCAAGCCCAAGCCCGTCGCCACCCAGCCCGAGCCCGAAGACATCCGCGACAAAAAACTCATCTTCGAAAAGCTCGACCTCATGCTCTCCATGGCACAGCTCGCCTTCGAGTCCGACTCCACCCGCATCGTCACCCTCATGGTCGATGCCTTCGCCACGCCCGCCTTCCATCTTCCCGGCGCTGACAACACCACAGAAGGCTACCACGGCCTCAGCCATCACGGCCAGGCCGAGGAAAAAGTACGCCAGCTCGCCGAAGCCGACCTTGAGCAGATGCGCCTCTTCAAAAAGCTCATCCAAACCCTCGCCTCCAAAAAGGAAGACGACGCCCGCCTCCTCGACCGCACCATGGTCCTCTTCGGCAGCAACATGGGAGACGCCAACACCCACGACAACACCAACCTCCCCATCCTCCTCGCCGGCGGCGGCTTCAAACACGGCCAGCACCTCGCCTTCAAACGCGACACCAACCTCCCCCTCAGCAACCTCTTCCTCTCCCTCCTCCACCGCCTCGGCGTCGAGTCCAACCAATTCGGCTCCAGCACCGGCACCATCTCAGGCCTGACCTGACACAGCCATACCCCCCCAGGCCAGCGCATGGAAGTACGACAGACACTCCTGTCTGTCGGTCAGCGCTCCCCAATTCCCCAGCCCTTCAAACAATCTCCATCACACTCCACACAGCCTTCCGAGCTAGGACCAAAGTAGCCTTGTTCCTGTGGAACAAGGAACGCTCCGCATCACCCTGAAATCTCAGTAATCTACAGCTCGTCGCCTCTGTAACACATGCAACTTACGTGCGTCCAAAAGAGCACCATGAAATACCACGAAGTACTCATGTTATCACTATAAACAATGTCCGGCGGGCTGCCACAACCATGGCTGTGGGTGCCGGCCCGCGGTAACTTCATCAAGAGGAAACCGCGTAGCGGTGACATTAAAACTTCAGATGCTACCTGTCTCGGCAGATCCCCCGAGGTCCAACGGAATAACAATCTGGCTATTCAAACCGCGTAGCACGTCCATGGGGGCGCCGCCCATGCGCCAGCATAGTGGTCCGCACAGTCCTCTGTGCGGCTCGCGCAACCCATCACCCTCTCTGCTTCCAAATACTCCGCGCATCTCAACTCTCTGGAGGAGGGGGTCGTCCAGCTTCCTTACCCCACTGCGTCTTCGCCTGGTCTACTCCGGAAGCCAGGAGAGCTGCTAAAACTACAGTCAGGCAATCCGTTTTTAAATAGACCCTGTCCCGCCTTCACGTGCCTTGCACTCGTCCCATTGTCAGGAATGGTCACCCCTTTGAAACCAGCCCTGCTCATCCTCGCATCCATTCTCGCCACCGGTGCTCCATGGTCATGGCTGAATCCCCAGCTCTCCACCCTGGATCACCGCCAGCACGAGCTCCAGACCGCGCTCTCAAAACTCCCCGCTCTTCCCGCCCCCCAGCCCCTGGAGCACGCTGGCTTCCACAGCGGCCTTGCTCCCCATGCCGATTCCATCCGGTGGGTCCAGATAGACCTCGGGGCCGAATACCCGCTCGACTCAGTCGTCGTCATCCCCGCCATGCTCGGCGTGGTCGACTCCTACGGCTTCCCCCGCCGCTTCCGTATCGACGCCTCAAACGACCCCCTTTTTGCCGAATCCGACACATTATTAGACCATTTCTCCGACAATAATCCGCCCTCACCCGCGCCATGGTTCGTGGCAGCTCATGGCATCAAAGCACGCCACATCCGCTTCACCGCCACCACCCTCGCCGCCCAGCCTCACGGCACCCGCCGCTACATCTTCTGCCTCGGCGAGCTCTTGGTCTTCAGCGGCGGCCGCAACGTTGCCCTCCACGCCCAGGTCCTCGCCCCCAACTCCGTCGAAACCCTCCCCACCTGGTCCCCCCGTCATCTGGTGGACGGCGCATACTCACTGGGCCTCCCAGTGCATCCCGATGAAATCAATGGCAACGGCTGGCACAGCGGCATCTCCACCACCGCAGAGACCACCAAATGGACTCAGGTGGATCTGGGCGCACCACACGCCATCGACGAGATCCGCCTCATCCCCGCCCATCCCCGCGACTACCCCGAGCGCTCCGGCTTCGGCTTCCCCCGTCGCTTCAAAGTGGAAGCCGATGGCAAAACCATCTTCGACACCACCTCCGCCGACTTCCCCAATCCCGCAGACACCCCCGTTGCTTTTCAGTGCCCCGGCCTGCGTGTTCAGACCATCCGCGTCACCGCCACGCATCTCTGGGAGCGCAGCGGCGACTTCGTCTTCGCACTCGCAGAGCTGCAGGCTTTTGCCCATGGTAGCAACATCGCGCTCAACTCCGCCGTCACGAGCTCAGACGACACCATCACCGCATCCTGGACCCGCACTGGCCTTATCGACGCACGCAGCAGCACCGGCGCGCTGGTGGATGAATCCACCTGGCTCGCAGCGCTTTCTCAGCGCCGCCAGATCACCGACGAACTCACCGCCTTGGAAACACAGCGCACCCAGGCGCTTGCCATCGCATACCAGCGCACCGCATGGCTTGGCGGCAGCGTCTTAGGCCTCGCCATTCTTACCGCCTGGCTCGCATGGCTGCGTTCCCGCCGCTCCCGCCAGCAGGAGATGGAATCTCTGCGCCACCGCATCTCCCGCGACCTCCATGACGAAATCGGCAGCCACCTCGGCAGCATCCGCCTCATGTCAGAGCTGGCGCTGCGAGACGGCCCTCCCTCCGACTCCCTTCAGGAAATCCACCGCCTCGCCGGAGAGGCCGCCGAGTCCATGCGCGGCATCATCTGGCTCGTCCGCGAGGGCGATCTTCCTCCCCTTGCCAGCCTCGTTGAGGCCATGCGCCAAAGCGCTGCATCCTTGCTCAAAGACATCGACTGGCAGCTCGATGCACCCAGCAGCAGCGAATCCACCACCGCGTCACTCGAATTCCACCGCCAGGTCTTCCTCCTCTTCCGTGAAGCCGTGCACAACATCACCCGTCATGCCCATGCTGCAAAAGTGCGCATCGAAGTGAACTGGAAGGCAAAACACTTCCATCTCCGCATTGAAGACGACGGCTGCGGCTTCGATTCCGCCGCCATCACCGCAGGAAACGGCCTCGCCAATCTCCACCACCGCGCCACCGTCCTTGGCGGCACCTTGCAGATCACCAGCAGTCCCGGCCAAGGCACCTGCATCACCCTGGAGGCCGATTTCTCATGAGCACCCTTTGGATCGTCGAAGACCACGCTTCCTTCAGGCGCACTCTCGTGCGTCTCCTTGCCACCGAATCCAACCTGCAGTGCCCCCTCGATTTCGATTCCTGCGAAAAGCTCCTCGCCGCACTTTCTGAATCAAACGCCCCCGACTTGATCCTCCTCGATGTCGGCCTTCCCGGCATGAGCGGTCTCGATGCCATCCGCCTTATCAAAGAGCGCGCACCCAAGACCCTCGTCGTCATCCTCACCGTCTTCGAGGACGACGACAAAGTCTTCCAGGCCATCTGCGCCGGAGCTGCCGGCTACCTGCTCAAGACCAGCAGCGGAGCCGACATCACCCAGGCCGTGCGCGATGCCCTCGCAGGCGGCTCCCCCATGAATCCCCGCATCGCCCGCCGCGTGCTGGACATGTTTTCCAAACTTGCACCCAAACAGCGCGACTACGGCCTCAGTGACCGCGAAAAGGAGATCCTGCAGCTCATGACCACAGGACTCATCAAAAAGGAAATCGCCGACAGGTTGAGCCTCAGCGTGCACACCGTGGACACCTACCTCCGCCGCATTTACGAGAAGCTGGAGGTCAACACCCGCACCGGCGCCGTGGCCAAGGCTCTCAAAGAGGGGCTGGTCTGACTGTCCCGCGCTCGCGTGGCATGAAAAGCTCCCTCGTGCATCGTATATCCTGCACATGCGTTTCCTTGCCCTCATCGTCATCTCAGCGGCCGTTCCTGCCAGCGCGGTCGATTTTGTGCGCGAGGTGCGGCCCATCTTCGAAAAGCACTGCTATGAATGTCATGGCAGCAAAAAGCAAAAGAACGACTACCGGCTCGACATCAGGTCTGTGGCCCTAACCGGCGGCGAGGAGCACGCCCCCAACATCATTCCCGGCAAAAGCGCTGAGAGCCCGCTTTTTCAATTCGTCAGCGGCATGGATGAAAAGACCACCATGCCGCCGAAGGAGAAACTGAGCAGCGCAGAGATCGATCTGCTCAAGCGCTGGATCGACGAAGGTGCGGTGTGGCCCGAGGGTGTGGATGTGGCCCAGGTGGAGAACCGCCTGGACTGGTGGAGCTTCAAGCCGTTGACAACAAATCACTCTCCTGCATGCATCGACGATTTCATTCGTGCCAAGCTCGACGAACACGGTTTTAAACAAGCTCCAGAAGCGGATGCTCGCACGCTCATCCGCCGCCTTTACTTTGATCTCACCGGGCTGCCTCCTTCACCCGAGGAGGTGACGCGGTATGAAACACTGCCCTATGAAAAGCTGGTGGATGATCTGCTGGCATCACCACGCTATGGCGAGCGCTGGGCGCGTCATTGGCTCGATCTCGTGCACTACGGTGAAACTCATGGCTACGACAAGGATAAGCCGCGTCTGAATGCCTGGCCCTACCGCGATTACGTCATTCGTGCGCTGAACAGCGACAAGCCCTACACCCGGTTCATCGAGGAGCAGATCGCCGGAGATGCGCTCTACCCCGGCACCACGGACGGCATCACCGCGCTCGGCTTCATCTCCGCCGGACCATGGGATCTCATCGGTCATGCGGAAGTGCCGGAAACGAAACTGGATGGCAAAATCGCGCGCCATCTGGACCGGGATGACATGGTGCAGAATACTCTGGGCACCTTCTGCTCGCTCACCGTCGGTTGCGCGCAGTGTCATAATCACAAGTTCGACCCCATCACGCAGGAGGACTATTACTCCCTCCAGGCCGTCTTCGCCGCCATCGACCGCACGGAGGTGAATTATTATCCCGATGATGACTCCATGCGTCGTTACATGGCTCTGGATGGCAGGCGGCAGAAGATCGTGGCAGACATCAAGGCGCTGGAAGAGCCGCTCAAACAGAAAGCGGGTGAAGCCTACACCGCACTCTCCAAGCGCATCGACGGCGCGGCTGACAAAGCCTCCAGTGCCAATCCGAATGCCAAGCCGGATTTTGGATATCACAGCGCCATCGTGAAGGAGCAAAACACCGTCAAGTGGGTGCAGGTGGACCTCGGCAGCAGCATGGAAATTCAGCGCATCGTGCTGAAGCCCTGCTACGACGACTTCGGCGGCATCGGTGCCGGGTTCGGATTCCCCGTGCGTTTCAAGATTGAGGCCAGCGACGACCCTGAATTCAAAACCGGCGTCACGCTCATCTGGCGCAGGCACGACGCCACCTTCATGAACGATTTTAAAAACCCCGGCCTCACGCCCTTTGAAACCGGCACGGCGGAAGATGATGGCGCCAAAGGCAGGTATGTGCGCGTCACAGCCGTGAAGCTGGCCGAGCGCAAGGACGACTACATCTTCGCACTTTCGGAAATGGAGGTCTATGCCGCGAAAAACGGCCCCAATCTCGCCGCAGGAAAGCAGGTCACGGCATTGGACAGCATCGAGGCCGCGCCGCGCTGGCGTAAGGTCAACCTTACCGATGGCATCGCCCCGCAGGCCCGCACGCTGGAGGACAAACAACGCCTCATCCGCGAGCGCGATGTCCTGATGCTCGCGCAGGCAGATGCAGCCACACGCCAGCAGTTGCAGGAACTGCGCAAAGAACGCAGCACTGTAGATGCTGAGATCGCCAAACTTCCCAAGCCAGGCAAGGTCTATGCAGGTGCCATCCACACCGGCACCGGCGCATTCAAAGGCACAGGTGGCGAAAGTGGAAAGCCCCGCGTCATCCAGGTGCTCAAGCGTGGAGACATCAAGCAGCCTGCCAAGGAGGTCGGGCCGCAGAGCATCGCCGCGCTCAGCGGAGCTTTTCATGATGCGTATCAGATGGCAGGAGAAGGCGAATCCGCGCGCCGTGCGGCACTGGCGCGCTGGATCAGCAGCAAGAACAACGCGCTGACATGGCGCAGCATCGTGAACCGCGTGTGGCAGCATCACTTCGGTCGTGGTCTCGTTGATACCGCCAATGACTTTGGCCGCATGGGCGGCAGGCCCAGCCATCCGGAGCTGCTCGACTGGCTCGCGGTCACTTTCCGCGACGATCTCGGCGGCAGCTTGAAGAAGCTGCACAAGCTCATCGTCATGAGCGCCACTTACCGGCAGTCTTCGGACAAATCAGAGTCTGCGGATGCAAACAACGTCTTCTTGTCGCACCAAAACCGCCGCAAGTTGGATGCAGAGTCGATTCGTGATTCGATCCTCTCTGTCAGCGGTAAACTGGATCTCACGATGGGCGGACCAAGCTTTCAGGACTTCATCATCGAAAAGCCGCAGCACAGCCCGCATTACGAGTATCAGCTTCACGATCCCGAAGACCCGAAGTCCTGGCGGCGCAGCATCTACCGCTTCATCGTGCGCAGCCAGCAGCAGCCCTTCATGACCACGCTGGATTGTGCCGATCCCTCCATGCGGGTGGAAAAACGCAATGAATCCCTCAGCCCGCTGCAGGCGCTGGCGATGATGAACAACGGGCTCGTCGTCGTCATGGCCAGGCATCTGGCTGAACGAGTGGCCAAGGAAAGGAATGAGATGGCGGCGCAGGTGGAGCGCGCATTTGTGCTGGCCCTCTCCCGCAGCCCCGCTGCGGATGAGCTCGCGCAGCTGCTCGAATACTCCCGGCGCGAGGGCCTGGAAAACACCTGCCGCGTCATTTTGAACCTGAACGAATTTAGCTTTGTGGATTGAGTCGCTTGATAGGCTGGTGCGGCGAAGACGTTCCATGCACCCACCGCCATGAGACTGCACCTCCTTGCACTGATTGTCGCTTCCTTTGCCTGTTGTCTGCACGCGCAGCAGCTGGATGCCGAAATCCGCCACGTCACCATCTGGAGCGACGGCACCCGCATGGCGGGGGACTTGTATGTGCCGCGTGATCTCAAAGAAGGCGAAAAGCGTGCCACCGTGCTCTTCTGTGCCGGAACCGGTGGTGTCAAGAAGGGCAACGGAGCCCTCTACGCCAAACGCTTTGTCAAAGAGGGCTTCGTCGTGCTCGCGTTCGACTATCGCGGCTGGGGAGAGAGCGACTGCAAGCTCACGCTTCCTGAACCCATGCCCAAAGCGGACGCCGACGGCACGGTCACGGTTAAAGCCCGGCCCGTGCGCTGGCAGATGGACATGGCAGACCAGACGCTCGACATCCGCTGCGCCATCAGCTTCCTCATGGGCGAGCCCTGTGTGGACAAGGAGCGCATCGGGTTGTTTGGCACGAGCTATGGCGGTGGTTTGGTGGTCTGGGTGGCAGGAAATGACCCGAGAGTGAAATGTGTCGTCTCCCAGGTGCCCGGCATGGGCGGCGGCCGCCCGCAGTCAGCTCAGAAGTATGCCAACGACCTCGCGGTGAAACAGGCACGTGGCGAGACGGAGCCCGTGCCGATCGAAACCGGGAAGCTTGGCGGTAAAATGGCCGTTTATGCGCAGATGCGCGCCAATCCCGCCAAGGGGCTTGGTTATAATGCGGTTGAAGCCGCTGGAAAAATCAGCGCGCCCACGATGATCATCGTGGCCGAAAAGGAGGAGCTCATGAGCAATGAGGAAAATGGCCGCCGCGCCTTCCAGCTCCTGCAGAAAAACCTCGTGAAGAGTGAATACCACGTGCTCGAAGGCATCGGCCATTACGGCGTGTACAAGGAGAAGTTTGAAGAAGCCACCAAGCTGGCATCTGATTGGTTTCATCTGCATCTGGACGCACAGCTCAGAACTCCGTGAATTTCCAGGCAGCCTGCTGATTCCTGAGGCGCTAGATTGTTTGTTTGACTCTGCTGCGCCTGCATCTGAAAAAGCCGCCTTGCTGCATCGAGGTGCAACATGCGCTCCCGCCGCTCCGTGATTCTCTTTTCTTTCCCTTTATGACCTGGTCTCAAAACTACGACCCTCTTGGCAATCTGGTGCTCTCGTCGCTGGTGGCCGCATTGCCTGTGGTGACGCTGCTCGGCCTGCTGGCCTTCTGGCATGTGCGGGCGCACATCGCAGCCTTTGCGGGTCTGGTCATGGCATTGCTAGTGGCGGTCTTTGTCTTTCACATGCCAGCACAGCTGGCGCTCACCGCCAGCGGACTGGGAGCGGTGTTTGGCCTTTTTCCCATTGGCTGGATCGTGCTGAATGCCATCTTCATCTATCAGATCTCGGTGGAGACGGGGCAGTTTGAGGTGCTGAAAAAGCAGATTGCCGGACTGGCCGGAGACAAGCGCATCCAGGCGCTGCTGATCGCGTTTGCCTTTGGTGCCTTCGTCGAGGGCTGTGCGGGCTTTGGTGCACCTGTGGCCATCACAGGTGCGATGCTGATCGGTCTGGGCTTCAAACCGCTGGAGGCGGCCAAGCTCGCGCTCATCGGCAACACCGCCCCGGTGGCGTTTGGCTCTCTCGGCATCCCGCTCACCACGCTCTCGGATGTCACCGGTCTGGATCTCCATGTCCTCAGTGCCATCGTGGGTCTGCATTTGACGATCTTTTCCTTCATCGTGCCGTTTTGGCTGGTGGCGGCGCAGGTGGGCTGGCGTGGCATGGTGGAGGTCTGGCCCGCCTGTCTGGTCTGTGGCGGCACCTTCGGCACCGTGCAGTTTCTGGTTTCCAACTTCCATGGCCCATGGCTCGTGGACATCGCCGCAGGGCTGCTTTCGATGGCTGCCATGGTGATCTTGCTGCGTTTCTGGAGGCCGCGCTCTTCTGCATCTGAAAACCAGCAGGTGGTGAAAAGCGAGCGCCCCTTCCGTGCATGGACACCGTGGATCATGCTTTCCATTTTTGTGGGCTTGTGGACCACGCCGTTCGCAAAAGAGATGCTCAATGGCTACAGGCCAGGCACCAAGCCCCACAGCACCTGGCAGGCCCCGATCACGCCAGTGGCGCCGCTGCATCTGTCGGTGCAGAAGATGCCGCCCGTGGTGCCCAAGCCCGAGCCTGAGAAAGCCGCCTTCACCTTCAACTACCTCTCCGCCACCGGCACTGCACTGCTGCTGGCGGGCACGGTTTCCGGCCTGCTGCTCGGCGTCAGTCTTTCGTCCCTTGTCGGGATTTATCTTCGTTGCCTGTGGCGCGTGCGCACCTCGCTGCTCACCATCGCACTGATGCTCGCGCTGGGATACACCACGCGGTATTCGGGCACAGATACCACGATGGGACTCATGCTGGCTGGCACGGGCGTGCTTTTTCCGTTTTTCTCCCCGCTCATCGGCTGGCTCGGCGTGGCACTCACAGGCAGCGATACGTCCTCCAATGTGCTTTTTGGCAATCTGCAGCAGGTCACCGCACAGCAGCTGCACCTCTCACCTCCGCTCATGGTGGCTGCGAACAGCTCCGGCGGTGTGATGGGGAAAATGATCGACGCGCAGAGCATCGTGGTGGCCAGCGTGGCCACGGGAGGTCATCCGGGCAGCCCCGATGCAGGCACCGTGCTGCGTGCGGTCTTCTGGCACAGCATCGCTCTGGCGGTGCTGATGGGCCTGCTGGTCATGGTGCAGTCCTACTGGATGCCATGGACCATCGCAGGGCCCAGATGATTTGCGCGTCAGTTGATCGTCAGCGCACCTGTCATCGTGTAGGTCGGATTGGGATTGAATGTGACCACGATGTTCTGCGCTCCAGTGGAGGCGCCGGCTGGTATCACAAAGGTGGCGATCACCGTGCCCTGCGCCGGACGGGAGATGCTGGTGCCGCTAATGCTTCCTGCCAGCGTGACACTGGTGGGGATGAGATTGGCGGGCGGCTGCGGTGGAGTCGTCGGCAGGGTGATGGTCACAGTCACGGTAGTGCCGCGCGTCACCGTGCCACCAGGTGCATTGGCGGTGCCGCTGCCTGAGGCACTGGTGGTGAAGGTGGTGTCGGCCCCATAGGTGGTGCCCAGGCTGTTCACGCCTTTGACGCGATAATGGTAGGTGGTGCTGTTGCTGAGGCCGCTGATGGCAGCGCTCACGCTCGTGGCAGTGCTGCCAGTCACGGGCGACTGGGAGGCGGTGGCGGTGCTGCCGTAGCTGGTGTCGAGACCGTATTCAAAGGTCACGGTGGTGCTGGAGCTGTTGGGATTGACACTGCCATTCAGTGTTGCGGATGTGCTTCCTACTCCTGAGGCGGCGCTGGTTGTCACACTCGGCGCGGAGGGCGGGGCGGTGTAGTTGAAGCCGGTGCTGTCAAAGCTGGCGAGCGCCGCTGCGCGGGTGATCCGGTAAAAGCGGCGGCCGTTTCCCGCGCCGCCAGTGTCGGTGCTCTGGCCGTTGGCGCTTCCGTTGAGTGTGCCTGAGGCGACGGTGCTCCAGGTGGTGACGTCCGGGCTGCTCTGCACGGTGTAGTTTCCACCTTCGATGCCGCTCCAGCTGATGGTGACATCGCTGCCGCTGATGGCGGGCGAATTCAGCGTGTCCGTTTTATTCGGGCCGCCGCGCCAGTAGGTCGTCACGGTTTCGGTGATGCTCGTGACCGCGCCGCCCGTAGGGCTGCCGTAGTACTGACGCCCGGTGGTGTAGGGGTAGAGGGGCGTGCCGTCGGATTTGATGGTGGTGAAGTAGGCCCAGGTGCCGGAGGGGTATTCCGGAGTCACACAGAAGCGCACATTCTGCTCATTGAGGTCAAAATCGCGCACGGTCGAGCCCGTGGTCTGCACTTGGCCCAGATCGCCACGATAGTCGAAATCCTCGATGTAGTGGCCAAGCGCGTAGGTGGTGTTTACAGCAGGACCGTACTGCGAGCTGGTGAGCGTGGTTTTTCCCTGGATGCGTTGGGCCCAGAGAGGCAGGACCTGGCGCACGGTGATGGCGGTGGTGCCATTGGTCCCATCCCTCAAAGTGAAACCGGAAACCATGCGGCGTACTCCGCTGGCGGCGTTGGTGGGGTCCGAGTAACCGTAGGGACCGTAGATGGGCAGCCCGTCCGCCGCCCAGGAGAGGATGGGCGAGTGTTTGGTCGGCGTGGCGGCACTCTCGGTGTAGGTGTTGGTGGCGGCATTGTAGTCCACATGGTCGCCGAGCTGATAGCGCAGAGCGATAGGGTGCGCGTGGTAGTGGTAGTTGTTGCCAGCCTGATGAGCCAGCGCCGGGTCAAAGGTCACGCCTTCATTGAACCAGCCATCGCGGTTCCAAATGCCGTCGCCTGTCAGGCCGTTGGTCGGGGTGGCATCGGTGGCGCTGGCGTTCACATAGGAGAAAGCATCGCGGGAGTCGAACATGGACACCCCATTGACCATGCGGCCTGTGGCCCCCAGGCCGGTGCTGGTCTTGGTGCCCGGGATCGTGGGAGAACGTGGAATGCGGTAGATCGTGGCTGTATTGGAGGGAAAATTGGGGAAGTTGGTGGTCTTTGCCGAATCAATGTACCATGGCCCCATGATGTGGGAGGCCAGCCCCGTGGTGCGGATGTACACCCAGCTGCTGGAGTAGCTGATCTCACTGACATCGGCGTAGGTCGGGCTGGACTGCGTGCCCGAGCCGCGGCTCCAGGTGGTGGAGGTGGTGCCTGTGGTCTGATCTGCCGTGCTTTGATAGATGCGGGCGTATTGTCCGGAATTGGCGGTGAACCAGGAGGTAAGCTGTGGGTCTGCATGCAGCGGGCTGGCCGAAAGCAGCAGGAGCAGGAGGAGGCGCGTCTTCATGGCGGGGAGGTGGTTGTCGCCAGATTTATGCGGCGGAAGATGAACGAACGAGGAGTGTCGGGATAAATTCGCATTTATCTGCCCTTGCATGCCTCTACGGCTTCATGTCCCGCAGGTTGACCATGAGGAGGTGCTTCACGCGAGGCGGTTCCGCTCCTTTGTGAAAGCTCTGCACCGCCTGCTCGATCCGCTGATCCTCCATGGTGGCACGTTCATGCTGCCGCAGATGCTCGGCCCAGGAGCCGACGAGGAAGGTTTCGCGGAAATGCGTGGGATCTTCCAGATCTGCAAAGAGAGAGCAGCGAAAGGCGCCATCGCGCAGCCTGACCTCGCGCAGATGCAGCATGGCGGCTCGAAAGGCCGGGGCGTCTTTCGGGTCGATATGATACTCGATGGTGATGAGCACCGGGCCGTCGCTGGGGGCGGGCTCGGTGGTCAAGGCACTGTGAGGCAGCATGTGGTTGGAGGGATTGAGGTCCAGCTTTTCCACGTGGCTGATGGGCAGCAGACGTGCGAGCAGCGCGCTGATGAGCAGGCAGCCCGCCGCGATGCCGAGGGTGATGGGCGCATTCAGCTGGCTGGTGAGCTGGCCCCAGGTGAGCGCGCCGATGGCAAAGGCACCCTGCATCACCACCATATAGATGGCGGAGCTGCGCGCGCGCACCCAATTGGGGAAGACGCTTTGGGAGGCGACGCTGAAGGTGTTCATGCCGCTGATCCACGCCGCGCCTGTGACGACCAGCACGAGCCCCATGGCGATCTTTCCAGGCACCAGCGCCAGGATGCCTGTCATCGCGGCAGACACGATGCTGGCAGCAAAAAGCACATGATCGAATGAAAAGCGCTCTCGCAGTCGCGGCAGCCACAGCACGGCCATGAGGATGGCACCGCCGCCGTAGCAGCCCATGAGAATGCCGAAATCTGCGGCAGCCCACTGGCGCGAATGAACGATGACCGGCAGCAGCACCACGGGCGCGACGGCGGCAAACATGTGGATGCCGCCCCGGCAGAGCACTGCCTGCATGGCGCGGGCATGGCGGGCGTAGCGGAGGGCGGCAGCCATGGCACCGAGCATCTGCTCCTGCTGCGCACTGCGCGGCGTGGCGATGTAGCTGCCCGTGCACATCACCGCGATCACCGCGATGAAGGAGAGCGCATTCAGTGCAAACACGGGTGCCGGGCCCACGGCTGCGAGCAGCAGACCGCCAAGGATGGGCCCCAGAGAGCGTGCGATGTTGTAGCCCACCCCGTTGAGCGCGATCGCGCCTGAAAGCTGCTCTCTGCCCACCACCTCCGGAATCAGCGCCTGCCATGCGGGCATGGTGAAGGCGGATGCCACGCCAAGCTGGAATGTGGCCAGCAGCAGCAGGGTCTGCGTCAGCGCGCCATACCATGCCAGCAGCGCCATGCCTGCGGCGGTGAGAAGAGCGCCTGTCTGCGCGAAGAGAATGAGCCTGCGGCGGTCCACCAGATCTGCCATGGCTCCAGCGGGCAGGGCCAGCAGGAAGAGCGGCAGGCTGGACATCGTCTGCATCAAGGAGACGAGGTACGGCGAGCTCGTCATGGTGGTCATCGTCCACACCGCTGCGGTGTCATTCATCGTGGTGCCGATGTTGGACCCCACGCTGCCCAGCCACATGGCACGAAAGACACGGTTGCGGAGCGGGGACCAGGCGGACATGGATAACTAGGTAACGTTTTGGCGCGGCTGCGCGACTGTGCAATCCGCTTCTCGCCACATCTCGCGCGATTGCGTGACAAAGCCACGCTCGTTCCCGCCGTATTCATGGTTACTTTCCACGCCATGATCACCCGCCGCCAGCTGCTGCAGACCTCCGGTCAGGGATTTGGCGCGCTCGCGTTTCACTCGCTGGCCGCTGCCGAGACCACGCACCGCTCCCAGGTGGTGCCGCCAAAGGCCAAACGCGTGGTGCAGCTTTTCATGGCGGGCGCGGCCAGCCATATCGACCTCTTTGATTACAAGCCCGCCCTGATCAAGCACCACGGTGAAGATGCTGACTTTGGCGAGCAGGTGGAGGCTTTTCAAAACGGTCTCGGCCCCTGGAAAAAGCCGGTGTGGGACTTCAAGCCCTACGGCCAGAGCGGCAAGATGCTGAGCGATGCCGTGGCCCCTCTCGGTGCCTGTGCCGATGACATGGCCTTTGTGCACAGCATGGTGGGCAAGACCGGCGTGCACTCGCAAGGCACGCTGCTGCAGGCCACGGGATTCAACCTGCCCGGCTTTCCAGGCGCGGGCTGCTGGGTGAGCTACGCACTGGGGTCTATCAGCGACAACCTTCCCACCTTCGTCGTGCTGCCGGATCATCGAGGCTTTGCCTCGAACGGACCGAAGAACTGGGACAGCGCGTTTTTGCCCTCGCAGCATGCTGGCACGATCATTTATCCCGGCGCTGAGACACCCATTGCAGACCTGTTTCCGCACAAGGCCGGGCGGTATATCAGCGCAAAGTCAGACCGTGAGGGCTTTGCGCTGCTGGAAAAACTCAACCGCAGGCACCTGACAATGCACGAGACGGATTCGCGGCTCGAAAGCCGCATTCAGAGCTACGAACTCGCCGCCAAGATGCAGCTGGCTGCACCGGAGGCACTGGACATCTCCAAAGAGTCCGACGCCATGAAGGCGATGTATGGCATCCAGGAGCATCGCAAAGTCTGGCCCACCGAGATCAACGCTGAAGAAGAAGCCGACTACATGGGCCGCAAGTGCCTGGCCGCACGCCGCCTGCTGGAGCGCGGGGTGCGTTTCGTGCAGATCTGGAGCGGCAATGACAACGGCTTCCCAAGACGCAACTGGGACAGCCACGAAGACGTGGAGCGCGATCACGGTCCCCTCGCCTGGGGCATGGCGAAAGCGGTGTCAGCCTTGATCCTCGACCTGAAACAGCGCGGGCTGTTGGATGAGACGATCATTCTCTGTACCACCGAGTTTGGCCGCATGCCCAGCACCCAGGGCGGCAAGGGGAGGGACCACAACCCCTACGTCTTCACCAACTGGCTCTGCGGCGGCGGTATTCAGGGCGGTGTGACCGTCGGCGAAAGTGACCAGTGGGGCTACAAGCCGCTGGATCGCAGCAATCCCACGACTTGCTACGACATTCACGCCACGATGATGCATCTGCTGGGGATTGATCACACGCAGCTAACGTTTCGTCATAATGGCATTGATCGACGGCTGACGGATGTGCACGGGCAGGTGATCAAAGGGCTCATCACATAAATTGCCGCCAGTGAGAGTTTCGCGATTTTAAGGCATCTCTCGGAAAGGCCTTCCAGCCTGATACCACTCGCGCTCACTTTTCAGCGCTTCGGCCAGACCATGGTTTCCCTGGGATTCCAGCAGATTGATGGCTGTGTTGATGGTTTGCCGGGCTTCCGGGAAGCGGCCGGTTTCCGCCAGTGCTGCAGCCAGCGTGCGCAATACATCCGGGCTGGCATGCTGGGTGATGTCATCAGCCTTGGACGCGAGCTCCACGGCACGGGTGCCGTTGCGCACCGCAGGGTCGGGGCATGTGGCGAGGATCCAGGCAAGATTGCTCATAGCAGCCGTCTGCGCCGGATCTGCCTCCAGGGCTGTTTCATACTCACGCACGGCCTCTGCCGGATGACCGGTCTTTGACAGCACCACTCCGAGATTTGCGTGGGCGCCGGCCGCTTTGGGCCGCAGGGCCACACAGCTGCGGAAATGATGCAGAGCCTCCTCAGGCCTGCCCATCTGGAAGAGCAGGGAGCCAAGGTTGTTGTGCGATTCGGCGAACTCAGAATCAATCTGGACTGACTTCTCATACATCGCCACGGCTTCGGCGATGCGTCTCATCTGCAGCAGGCTGTTCCCGAGGTTGTAGCAGATCTCGGCGGAGCCCGGCTTGAGCAGCAGCGCTTTTTCAAAGTGCTCCAGCGCCGCCGACTGTCTGCCTAGTGCGGCCAGTGCATTGCCCAGGTTGTTTTCCAGATCGGCCAGTTTCGGGTTCAGTTGCAGCGCTTTTTCGAAGTGCGGAACTGCCTCGTGCACTCGTTTCAGCTCCAGCAGTGCACTGCCCATGCCTGCGTGTGCTTCCAAGGAGTCAGGCACATGCTTCAGCACTTTCTCATAGTTGGCGATGGCGCGTTCAAATTCTCTCTGCTCGACAAAGTAGCCGCCGAGATTTTGCAGCGTGACCATGCCTTCCGTCTGGCCGGACGTCACGGGCCAGTTCACCAGCACGGCGGTTGCGAGCAGCACCGCCAGGCCCTTCCATGTTGATGCTGGGACGGGCCGGCGGATATGATCGCGGATCCCGGCGATGCCTCCTGCGGCCAGCAGAATAGCGACCGGGACAAGCGGCAGCCGGTACCGGGCGAAGACATAAAATGCGGCCACACTGGCGGCATAGGTCAGTGCCACGGCGGGGAAGATCCACAGCTCACGGCGGCGCGGCCACAGCCATACGGCACCCAGCGACGCCAGCGGGCAGAGCACACCAAAATGCAGAAACACGGACAGCCATCTCAGCAGTGACGAATGCTCGGCGTAGGCGCTCTGTTCTTCAGTGTCGCCCAGCTCGTGCGCATTCCAGACGAGAAGCCACTTGCGCGCCATCAGCTTCACCCATGGCCAGGGCTCTGCGCGGATGAAGTTCAGGCTTTTGGTCATCCAGAAATTTGAGACCTCTCCCGCCGTGAGCTTGCGTCCAGTTTCACGTTCAGCCAGCTCCACGGCATCTGTTTGCTCATGCTGGGCATGGCCATGCATGGGCACCAGCGGCTGGTAGCCACCGTTGGCATGGGCATTGTTGCCGATGTAAAAGTTCGGCCCCATTTGCGACGTGGTCAGATGAAACTCCCCTCCCACCAGTTGATTGCGCATCGCCACTGGCAGCAGCACGCACGCCGTGCCTGCCAGCACCAGCAGCAGCGCACGTCTCCGGGCGTGCTGCCATGCCCAGGCCAGCAGGAGCGGTAGCATCACCAGTGCGTTTTCGCGTGTCAGCGTCAGCAGTCCTATGGATGCTCCCAGACAGAGCCACTGCAGAGCCTGCTTCTGATGTGCGGCTTTTGCAGCCATCAGCAAAACCACTGACAGAAAGAACACATCCAGCACAGATTTCTGAATCAGGCAGTCGAAAAAGATCAATGTGGGACATGCTGCCATCAATGCAGCTGCGATGAGGCCCGCCCTGCGTGAGATGAAATGCTCCGCCGCCATTCCCAGAAAAACGCACGAGAAAGCTCCTGCCACGATCTGCACCAGACGCACCAGCACCAGGCTGTGCCCGCCCAGGGCATAAATCACGCCGAGAAAGTATGGATACAGCGGAGCCTGGTAAAACACCCTGTCCCCCATCCACGCACCGGCTGCAATTCGCCTTGCCCAGGCGTCATAGACTTCGGCATCTCCCAGCAGTGCCTGGGCCAGCTCGGTGTCGTGAATCTGCCAGAAGTAAATCAAGCGAATTACCAGTGCTGTCAGCCATGCCAGCGGCCACAGCCAGGCCATGCGGCGGTTCTGGCAGGGGGCTGTAGGAAGGCTGGTCATGCGCTGATGCTCTGGGTCAAGTCGGCGCGGATCATGGAGCCGGGCAGTGCCTCAGGCAACCATGACATCTGCAGGCGTTGATTTGACTTTCCCAGCCACTCCGATAGGTGATCATCTCTCCTATGCACCCGTCTGGCGCGAACCATGATCTGAAGCACGCCGCAAGGAGTGTGAGCGTGATCATGCCTGCCTTCAACGAGGCTTTTTGCATCGGCGCCTGCTTGGAGCGTGTACTGCGCCAGCCTGCCGTGACCGAGGTCATTGTGGTCGATGACGGCTCCTCGGATGCCACCGCCGCTGAGGTGGAACGCAGGATGGCCTCCGAGCCGCGTCTGCGGCTGCAGCGCCATCCGCGCAATTTAGGCAAAGGAGCCGCTCTGCGCACCGGCTTTGCCTGCGCCACCGGGGACATCGTGGTTGTTCAGGATGCCGATCTGGAATACGACCCCGAAGACTACGAGGCGTTGCTGCGGCCGCTGTTGCAGGGGCGGGCGGATGTCGTTTTTGGTTCGCGTTTCCTCGGCGGTGGCGCGCATCGCGTGCTGTATTTCTGGCACGCTGTGGGCAATGCGCTCATCACCTTTTTTTCCAATTGCTTCACCGGTCTGAACCTCAGCGACGTGGAGGTGGGGCCGAAGCTCTTCCGCCGTGAAGTGGTCGCCGGCATGACCATTTGTGAGCAGCGTTTCGGTGTCGAGCCCGAGCTCGCAGCCCGTGTCGCGGCGCTCCGGGTACGTGTATACGAGGTGCCCATCTCTTACCATGGCCGCACCTACGCTGAAGGCAAAAAAGTCGGCTGGCGTGATGGGGTGCGGGCGTTGTGGTGCATCGTCAAATATGGCATCTCCACACGGTGGGGCGGCTGCTAAAACAAGATATTCTCCACAAATTGACCGACATGGCGTGGCAGTTTGCGGTGCGTGCGCGTCACTGCCACGAGATCGCGTTCAAAACGCTCAGGAAATGGCAGTGTGACGATGGATTCTTTTCTTCTATAAAGTGCGAGCGCGCGGCGAGGCACAAAGGCGAGACCGAAACCGGAGGCGACGAGGTTAATGATGAGGTCGAAGCTGTCCAGTTCCATCGCTGGCGGGAGGTTGAGCTGCTGGCGCTTGAGCCAGCGGCGCAGGTTTCTTCCGGTGTTTGTTTCTGGCGCGATGTGAAGCCAGGACTGCGCGGCCAGCCAAAGCTTGAATGAGGCGGCTCTTTTGATCGGAGCTTTGGCTGCAACGGACGCAGGGGCGATCAGTTCAAATGCGTCTTTGAAGCGATGGGTGACCTTGATGGAGTCCGGCAATGGTGAAGGCGGGCACAGGACGCCAATATCTATCTCCCCAGCTTCCAAGGCCGTGAGGATGGCGCTGCTGGCATTGTAGCTCACGCGGCATATCACCTCGGGGTGGCGCTGGTGGTTGGCGTGAAAAAGCCCGGGCATGTGAGCCATGGCCAGCGTCCGCGAGACGCTCACACGGATCTCAGGACGCGCGGAGCCAAACTCCGCCTGCAGACCATCCAGTGCTGATGATACGCCGCCAATCAGTCGTGTGGCTTCCGCCGCGAGAAAGAGTCCCGCCTCAGTGATCTCAACTGACCTCGTTGTGCGGTTGATCAATGTCAGGCCAAGACGCTCCTCCAAAGACTGCATCTGTCGGGTGAGCGCGCTTTGTGACAGCCCGGCTTCGCGTGCCGCCCGTGTGAAGCTGCGGTGTCTGGCGACGAGGTGAAACAGATGCAGGGCGTACAGATCGAAAGGCTTTCGGGTGAGGTATTGTTGCATCAAATGCAATAATACCTGATTTTAATGCATTTCACGCAAATACATGGACATGCGAAAGCAGGGACGCGGACAACCCCGCGTTCACCCATGCCAAACATCGAAGACCGTCTCCCGCAAAATGCCCCCGGCCGTTTCTACGTCGATAACAGCTGCACTGATTGCGACCTCTGCCGCAACCTGGCACCCGATTTCTTCCGTCGCGATGACGACATCGGGCAGAGCTTCGTTTTCCGCCAGCCTGTAACCGAGGAGGAAATCCAGCTTTGCATGGATGCACTTGGCGGCTGCCCGGCTGAATCAATTGGCGAGGTGGAGTGATGAAATCCGCGATCCCGCGCGAGCTTTGTCTCTTTGACCCGTAGGTAGGGACAGACATGTACAAGCTCGTCATCCTCTTCTTCTTGCTGGTGCTTCCAGCGTTTGCTGCGCCGCTGAAGCTGGCGACCTTTCGTGCAGATGTCACGCCGCCTGTGGGGGCGCCGTTGTGCGGGGGGCTGGTGAAACCGGTGGCGGGGGTGAGCGAGCCACTGCTGGCCCTGGGGGTGGTGATTTTGAGCGATGAAAAGCCGGTGGTGCTCTGTGCGGTGGACTGGTGCGAGATCCGGGCCGGGGATCATGTGCACTGGCGTGAGGTGCTGGCGCGGGCTGCAGGTACAACGCAGGAGCGCGTGGCGGTGCACAGCCTGCATCAGCACAATGCACCGATCGGTGATGCGGCGGCGCATGAGCTGCTGGCGGGGTGTCTCGCACCGCCGGCGGTATTGGACATCCCATGGGCGGAGCGTGCTTTGCAGGGTGTGGCGGCCAGCATCGAGGCTGCGGTGAAAAATCCGCAGCCGGTCACCCACATCGCAACAGGGCAGGCTGCGGTGCAGCAGGTGGCCTCCAACCGCCGCATTATGGGGCCTGACGGCAAGGTGGCCAAGATGCGCCTGAGCTCCACCAAGGACGCCGCCATGCGAGATCTGCCCGAGGGGTTGATCGATCCGATGCTCAAGACGGTCAGCTTTTGGAACGGTGAAAAGAAGCTGGCTGTGCTGCATTACTACGCCACTCATCCCATGAGCTACTATGGCGATGGCATGGTGACGTATGACTTCGTGGGCACGGCCCGCGAGCGCCGCACGCAGGATGATGGCGTGCCGCATGTGTACTTCACCGGCTGCGGCGGCAACATCGCTGCCGGGAAGTACAACGATGCCAGCAAAGAGGCCCGGGTGCGGTTGGGGGAAAACATCCATGCCGCCATGGTGGCTTCCGAAGACAAGCCGCAGCGCCGTCCTCTTGCCAAGATTGAGTGGCGTGCGCGGCCGGTGCTGCTGCTGCCCAATCCCGAGTTTCCTGAGAAGCGCATGCTTAAGGTGGCGGAGAACCCCGCCACCGCAGCCGCCACTCGTATCAGCGCGGCACTGCGCGTGGGCTTTATCCGGCAGTGCGCTGCTGGTGTGCCGATCCAGTTCACCAGTTTGCATCTGGGTGATGATGTCTGCCTGCTGCACCTCCCGGGAGAAAGCTTTCTGGAGTATCAGCTCTATGCACAGCAGCAGCGTCCGGATGGCTTTGTGGCCACCGCGAGCTACGGTGACGGCGCGCCGGGTTATATCCCACTGGAAAAATCCTTTGCCGAAGGTGGCTACGAACCCACCCAGGCCTTCGCGGCACCGGAGAGCGAAAAGGTCATGCGGGAGACGATTGCCGAGTTGCTCAGCGCGAAGTGACTGGTTAAGTGCCGGTCTCATGATCCTCGACACCCTCGACAACTCCGCCCGCTACGAGTCTCTCAATTCGCGTTTTGCCAAGGCCTTTGCCTATCTACGCACGGTGGACGGCACGCAGCCGCTGGGGCGCTTTGACATTGATGGCGATCACTGCTTTGCGCTGGTGCAGACCTATGAGACCAAGACGATGGACAAAGCCAAGTTTGAGGCGCACCGGAAGTATATCGACATCCAGTTCATCCACAGCGGGCGCGAGACCATTCTCTGGGCACCGCTGGCGGCGATGAAGGAGGAGACGATGGCCTACAATGAGGAAAAAGAAGCTGCGTTGTGGAAGCTGATTCCTGATGTGACTCCGCTGCACATGAGCGGCGGGCATTTTGCCATTCTCTATCCGCAGGACGCGCACGCGCCATGCATCGAATGGGACAAGCCAGAGCAGGTCTTCAAAGTCGTGATCAAAGTGGCGGTGGAGTAGGGACTTTGGGTGGAGTGGTGAAGTTTAGAGCTGGCGTGACAGCCAGCCGGGAGTATGACATTATGGAGATTATCCATGATAAAAATCCTCGCTGCATGGGTCGCGTTCAGCGCCACAGTTTTCGCCGGAACCCTGAACAAGGACGTGCTCTACGTCACGCAGGTTCCGGTGCCGGATGAGATTCTGAGCAGCAGCAATCATGACATCACACTGACGCGCATGAGCATCGCCAGTGCGATGCAGAATCCGCAGGCGACGCCGGAAAACGCGCCTCGTGGCGGTGCACTGTGGATCCGGTATGCGAATGGCACCCGACGCAATCTGACCAATGCCGCCGGCTATGGCGGTGCGGTGGACGCCAACTTTAACGCCACCGGATTCCAAGGGGCCAGCAGCATCGCGGTGGCGCACCCCTTCATGCATTGGAGCGGGACGAAGGCCATCTTTGCCATGGTGGTGGGCGCACCCACATCCACCTCCGACACCACGGTGTTTCACTGGCAGCTGTACGAGATCACCAACTTTGCCTCAGGCCAGACGCCCGTGATCACGCTGGTGAGCGGGCAGCCGACCAACTACAACAACGTCTATGCCTGCTACGACACGCAGGACCGCATCATCTTTGTCTCCGATGCTCCGCGCAATCTTGATGCCGCGCTTTATCCGCAGTTGGATGAATACCTGTCCCAGCCGACGAACACGGGGCTGTGGCGTCTGGACCGTGCGAATGGCAACGAGCTGGTGCAGATCGTGCACACGCCATCCGGGGCGTTTTCGCCCTTTATCGACAGCGCAGGGCGCGTCATCTTTGTGCAGTGGGACCACCTCTCCCGCGATGTCTTCGCCACCTATGACCGTGTGCCGAACACGAGCATTGGGGAAACGTGGACGCAGACCAGCAACGGGAACCGGACCTATGACAGTGAAGCGGCCAACTCCGGCTACACCGCAGGCACCACGGCCAACTACGCGACCTACAACAACTACCCTGAGCCGCGAAATTTTGACAAGACCGCACTCGCCGCCGGAGTGAACATCAACGGGCTTGCCTTCAACCAGTTCTTCCCGTGGGAGTGCCGCGAGGACGGCTCCAGCCATGAAGTGCAAAATCATGCGGGCAGACATGAGATCAGCCCCAGCTTCACCAAGAGCTTCACGGACGATCCTGTGCTGGTGAACTCGACGGCCACCGGCAACCGTACGGTGCACATGTTTAATGTGGTCGAAGATCCGGTGACGCCGGGCCGATTTTACGCCACGAGCATTCCGGAGTTTGGCACGCACTCAGCAGGCTCGCTGCTGAGCTATGATCTGGGCATCAGCACCAATCCGGATTCACTGACGCTGAATCTCGTGACTCCGTTTGTGAATGTGCCGAACACCGCGCTGGGGCAATCACCGCTGGGCTCGCCGGTGAGCATTTACCGCAATCCCACGCCGCTGAGCGACGGGACGCTGCTGGCGGTGCACACGCTGGCGGACCAGTATGACAACAACTCCGGTACGGCCACGAGTCCGAAGTCGCGCTATAGCTTCAGGCTGCGCATGCTGATCCTGTCTGGCGCGACGTATGTGGCGGATACTTCCAACAATCCCACGTCGCCGGCGAATGTGAGCCTCAGCTACATCGCGAACGGGCAGACGCTGACTTACTCGGGCGCGCCGTTGTGGGAGCTGGACCCCGTGGAGGTGCTGAACCGCAGCGCGTCAAAACCGGCGCAGCTAAACAGCGCCATCGCCAGTGTGGAGCAGGGCGTGTTTGACTCCGTGGGCGTGCACGCGCCGACGTTTCAGAATTATCTCAAGACGCGCAACCTGGCCGTGGTGGTAAACCGCAACTCCACCCACCGTGACGCCGCCGACAAGCAGCAGCCTTTCAATCTGAAGGTCTCATGGTCCTCCACGCAGACGCTGTCTTCCACGTATCAAAATGGGGATAAGATCTATGACATCGGCTATCTGCAGATCCTGCAGTCAGATGCCATCCGTGGCTACCAGCCTGCAGGTTTGCCTGCTGGTGGCTGGCCGGGGAGGCGCATCATGCCGATGCCGCTGCACCAAAACCTGTCTGAAATGCCGACGGTGCAGGGGACACCCAGCGGTGCGGTGAAGCTGGGGACGGATGGCTCGTGGGCGGCGGTGGTGCCCGCGCGGCGCGCAGTGAGCTGGCATCTCATGGACGGCACCGGGACCAAGAGCGTGATCAAGGAGCGCTACTGGGTCAACTTTGCCCCCGGCGAGGTGCGCACCTGCGCGGTGTGCCATGGGGTAAACACCAAGGATCAGGCCAACAATCTCGGCGTGCCGACCAATGCCCCTCAGGCTCTCGTTGATCTGCTGAACTTCTGGAAGGGCAACAACCCGCCCGGTGCCGTGCAGCATGCCAGCCCCAGCGCCATAGCACAGAAAAATGCAGGCACCGCATCACTGACCGTGACGCGCACCGGCGGCAGCACGGGCCCTGCGACGGTGAGCTACACGACCGCCAATGGTATCGCTACTGCTGGTGCCGACTACACCGCTGTCAGCGGTCTGCTGAGCTGGCTGGATGGCGATACCGCGCCGAAAACGATCAGCATCCCGGTGGCCAATACCGCGACTATTGGAGCGAGCAAAAACCTCAGCGTCACACTGAGCAGCCCGCTGTATGCCAGCCTGGGCGGCGCCACGACTGCGACGCTCACGATCAATGAGACACCTTTCAACGCCTGGCTTTACACCAATCTGGGGGCGGCGGGAGCGAATGCGCCCACGGCCGCACCTGCTGGAGACGCGGACAACGATGGGCTGGCGAATTTGGTGGAATATGCGCTTGGCAGTCTGCCAGGGAATGCGGCCTCGGCCAATGCTCCCACCAGCCGGCTGAATGGATCTCATCTCGAAATGACCTACACGAGCCAGCAGAGCGGTGTGACGTGCATTCCCGAAGTCTCCGGAGACCTGGTGACCTGGACCACCGACACCACCGATGTGACTCCAGGCGGCAGCCCGGCTGGCATGAAGGTCGTGCGTGACAATGTGGCCAGTACGGCGTCCTCATGGCGCTTTATCCGGCTGCGTGTGACCATGCCCTGAGTGAAATGGTGGCAAAAACGGGCTCACTGGGGGCGTAGGTTTGCCACCCCCTGATGAAGCTGACGTCTGTTGTTCTTTTTTCCGCCCTCGCCGTGACCGCTCGCGGTGCGGAGCGTGTGCTCAGGTTTGAAAAAGACGTGCGCCCCATCGTCAAGGCGCACTGCACCCACTGCCATGGCGAGGAGGAAAAGCCAGAGGGCGGTGTGGACCTACGCCTGCGCCGCTTCATGGATCAGAAGCTGGATGGAGGCAGCCAGGTCGTCGTGGCCGGGCATCCGGAGCAGAGCGAGCTCGTGCGCCTGATCAAAAACGGCGAGATGCCCAAGAAGGGCAAGCAGCTCTCCGCGGCGGAGCTGGAGACCATCGAAAAATGGATCGCGCAGGGTGCGAAGACGGCCAAGCCGGAGCCGATGGCGCTCGCGCCGGGACCGATTATTTCGGACGATGACCGTGAATACTGGGCCTTCCAGCCTGTGAAGCGCCCCGCCGTGCCCAAGGACGTGGACAACCGCAAGGTGCGCACGCCGGTGGATGCCTTTCTGCTGAAGTCGATGACCAAGCAGGGGCTCAGCTTTGCGCCTGAGGCCGACCGCCGCACGCTGATCCGCCGCGTGACGCTGGACCTCACCGGCCTGCTGCCAACGCCGCAGGAGGTGGAGGCCTTTGTGAATGACCAATCTTCGCTGGCCTATGAGCAGCTGGTGGAACGGCTGCTGGCCTCCAAGAACTACGGCGAGCGCTGGGCGCGCCACTGGCTGGATGTGGTGGGCTACGCCGACTCCAACGGCTACTCCGAGGCCGACTCAGTGCGCCCGCAGGCCTGGCGCTACCGCGACTACGTCATCCGTGCCATGAATGCGGACAAGCCCTGGGATGAGTTTATCCAGGAGCAGCTGGCCGGAGATGAACTGGCAGGCGCCACGCACGCAGACTACCAGCAGGCGGTGCTGGACCCGCATCGCACCGACCAGCTCATCGCCACCGCCTTCCTGCGCATGGCTCCGGATGGCACCGGGGACGCACCGGATGATGCCAAGCTGGCCAAGAACCAGGTCATCGCGGAGCAGATGAAGGTCATGACCTCGTCGCTCATGGGACTGACAGTGGCCTGCGCGCAGTGCCATGACCACCGCTATGACCCCATCACCCAGGTGGACTACTACCGCCTGCGCGCCGTGCTGGATCCTGCCTACAACTGGGAGGCCTGGCGTGCGCCCGCTCAGCGCCTTTACTCCCTCTATTCTCCGCAGGAGCGCGCCAAGGCCGCCGAGATCGAGGTGAAGGCCAAGGAGATCGAGGCTGAAGCCCGCGCGATGAGCAAAAAGTTCCTGGATGAGATCTTTGAGGTCGAGATCAAGAAGGTGCCCGAGGCCGAGCAGGCCGCCTTCCGGGTGGCTCGTGACACGCCTGTGGCCAAGCAGACGCCGGAGCAGAAAGCGCTGATCAAAAAATATCCCTCCGCGCTCGCCACATATTCGCTGAATCTCTACGATCAGAAGAAGCAGGACATCGTGGACGCGAAGATGGCCGAGGCCAAAAAGCTGCGGGACACGAAACCGGTCGAGGGCTTTGTGATGGCGCTGACGGAAGTGAAGGGGCAGGTGCCGGCGACCAAGCTTTTCAATCGTGGTGATCATGATCAGCCCAAGCAGGCGCTGACTCCGGGAGAGCTCAGCATCCTGGCCAGTCCGCAGATCGAGCCCTTCAAGCCGGTGCCCGTGAGCAGCGGATCCAGCGGCCGACGTTTGGCCTATGCGCAGTGGCTGACCAGCGGCAAGCATCCGCTCACGGCACGTGTGCTGGTGAACCGCTTCTGGATGAACCACATGGGCCGCGGCATCGTGAACACGCCGGGAGATTTTGGCCGCCAGGGCGAGCTGCCCACACATCCGGAGCTGCTCGACTACCTGGCTGATGAGTTTGTGAAAAGCGGCTGGAAGCTCAAGCCTCTGCATCGCCTCATTCTCCTGAGCAGCGCGTACCGCCAGTCTTCTGTGAATCAGGCCTCGCTGCAGGCTGATCTCGAAAACAGGTTCTACGCGCGTTTCAAGCTGCGCCGTCTCGATGCTGAGACGCTGCGGGACTCCATGCTGGCCGTCACCGGCACGCTGGTGCAGTCAAGCTATGGCCCGCCCAGCGGCATCGGCCGCGATGCCCAGGGGCGAGTCATCACGGGCATCGACAAGAGCACCATCACCGTGAACAAGGTCGATCCCGGTGGTGCGGATGATTTCCGCCGCTCCATATACGTGCAGGTGCGCCGCAGCAAGCCAGTCACCGTTCTAGATACCTTTGATGCGCCGATCATGACGCCCAACTGCGAGCTACGTGCACAGACCACCGTGGCACCGCAGTCGTTGCTGCTCATGAATGACACCTTCGTGCTCGACAGCTCGCGCCGTCTGGCAGACCGGCTGGAGGCTGCGGCACCTGGCAACCGTGTGGAGCAGATCAAGCGCGTGTGGGAGCTGCTTTTTGGCAAGCCCGCGTCGCAGGCCGATGTGACCCGTGGCATCGCCTACCTGGATGAGCAGACCAAGGCGCTCACGCAGTATCATCACGACATCCAGCATCCGAAAGGTGTCGTGCCCAATCCGCCGCAGGAGGCCATGGCCAGCTTCTGCCAGATCCTCTGCAGCTCAAACCGCTTTCTCTACGTCGAATAATGAACCGCCCCCAGCTCTGCTCCCGCCGTCATTTCCTGCACGCCAATGGCTACAGCCTCGGCACGCTGGCGCTCGCCTCGCTGCTTGAGCGGGACGGCCTGCTCGCCGCCCCAGTGAAGCCTGAGAGCATCACGGGCGAGACACGGTACGACCTCACGCCGAAAAAGCCGCACTTTGAGCCGCGCGCCAAGGCCATGATCTCCCTCTTCATGATGGGTGGGCCTTCGCAGATGGATCTCTTTGATCCCAAGCCGATGCTCACCAAGTATCACGGGCAGAAATTTCCTGGAGAGATCAAGTATGACAACCTCGCGCAGGCTTCCTCGAAGTGCTTTGGCTCGCCGTGGAAGTTTGCCAAACAGGGGCAATGTGGCATGGAGATCAGCGAGCTGCTGCCAAACCTGAGCAAGGTGGTGGATGAGATCACGCTCATCCGCTCCATGACCTCCGGTGTGAGCAATCATGCGCAGGGTCTCTATGCCATGAATGCGGGACGCATCACCGCGGGCCGCCCTGCGCTGGGCTCCTGGCTCACCTACGGTCTGGGCAGCGAGACGGATGAACTGCCCGCCTACATGGTGCTCTCTCATCCCGGTGGTCTGCCCACCTTCAGCGGTGAGCATTTTACCAATGGCTGGCTGCCCGCGCTCTTTCAGGGCACGCTGGTGCGCGCCACGGAGCCGCGCATTCTCAATCTCGATCCTCCTGCCTCGCTTGCAGGTGCGCCACAGAAACGCCAGCTCGATCTGCTGCGGGCTTTCAATGAGGACCACCTCTCGGCTCATCCTGGTGAGCTCGACCTGCAGGCGCGCATCTCCAGCTACGAACTCGCCGCCAAGATGCAGACCGCTGCCAAGGAGGCGCTCGATATTTCGAAGGAACCAGAGTACGTCCGGAAACTTTACGGCGTGGACAATCCGATCACCAAGGACTACGCCACGCGCTGCATCATCGCGCGCCGTCTGGTGGAGCGTGGTGTGCGCTACGTGCAGGTGCTCAATGCCGGGCAGTCGTGGGACCAGCACGGCTCTCTCATCACCGCCCTGCCAAAAAACTGCGAGGCGACCGATCAGCCCAGTGCGGCGCTGCTCATCGACCTCAAGCAACGCGGTCTGCTGGACACCACCGTCGTCCACTGGGGCGGTGAGATGGGCCGCCTGCCGGTGCTGCAAAACGACGCCGGACGCGAGAAGTGGGGCCGCGACCACAACACCTACGGTTTCAGCATGTGGATGGCCGGTGGCGGCTTCAAAAAAGGCTACGTGCATGGCGAGACCGATGAATTTGGACACAAGGCCATCATCGACGAAGTGAAGCACTACGACTACCACGCCACGCTGCTCAAGACCTTCGGTCTCGACCACACCAAGCTCACCTACAAGCGCAACGGCCTCGCCGCCTCGCTGACGGACAACCAGGGCGCGAAGGTGGTGGATCAACTGCTGGCCTAGTCTTTTGCTCAGCACTCATCCCGCATGACCGCCGCACCGAACCCACTCCATCGTTCGGCGGTCTGGAAGTGGACCATCTGCGGTCTGCTGCTGCTGGCCTCGGCCATCAATTACATGGACCGCCAGACGCTGGCGAACGCGGCGGTGCGCATCACGAAGGAGTTCCGTCTTTCGCAGGAGCAGTATGGACACATTGAGGCTGTCTTTGCCTACGCCTTTGCGGCGGGGTCTATCGTCTTCGGCTGGGCGGCGGATCGTTTTTCCGTGCGCTGGCTGTATGCCATCGTGCTGACGATGTGGTCGCTGGCCGGGCTGGCGACGGGCTTTGTGCACACTGAGCAGGAGCTGCTGTGGTGCCGCATGGCGTTGGGTTTCTTTGAGGCTGGTCACTGGCCCTGCGGCATACGTACCACGCGTGCGCTGCTGGACGCCCGGGAGCGCTCCTTTGGCAACAGCGTGCTGCAGAGCGGCACCTCGGTGGGTGCCATCATCACGCCGTTGATCATGAGCGCGCTCATGACGTCCGAGCTCAGCAGCTGGCGCACAGCTTTCCAGGTCGTGGGAATCACCGGTTTTGGCTGGCTGGTGCTGTGGTTTGCGCTGGTGCGCAGTGCGGATCTGCCTGCGCCTGGGCGGGATGAGAAGTCAGCGCAAGCAGAAGGCGCGGGAATTTGGAGCCCGGTCTTTATCCGGCGCATGCTGATCGTCTTTGTGGTCATCGCCTGCATCAACACCACCTGGCAGATTCTGCGGGCATGGTTGCCGAAAATTCTGCAGGAAGGGCGTGGCTATTCTGAGGCGGAGACGCTGTGGTTCACCTCGGCGTGGTATCTTGCCACGGATGTCGGCTGCATTGGCGCTGGGGCGCTCGCTGTTTGGCTGGGGCGTGGCCGGATGTCTGTGCATGCCGCACGCGTGATCGTTTTTGCTAGTTGTGGGCTGCTTTGTGTTTCTTGCGCTCTCACGCCGTGGCTGGCGCATGGCTGGGGCCTGCTGGCGGTCTTCATGCTCGCGGGAGCCGGTGCACTGGGGGTGTTCCCGCTTTATCATGCCTTCACGCAGGATCTGTCGGGACGGCATCAGGGGAAGATCACCGGCATCGCTGGAGTCGTGGCCTGGATGCTGCCAGCGCAGGCGCAGCAGTTCTTTGGCAGGCTGGCGGATCGTACGCACTCGTTTGATCAAGGGCTGATGCTGGCCTCCTGCCTGCCGCTCATCGCGGTGGTACCGCTGTGGCTGTTTTGGGAAAGCAAATCTGACACACCTTCATCCTCCTCATGAGCACCCTATCCTGGACCCGTCGTTCCTTTCTCATGGCAGGCGCTGCCGCAGCGGCCGCCGCCCATGCTGCTCCAGCAACTGGCCGCAAAAAGATCGCGCTCATCGCCACGGTGATGTTCAAGAACTCGCATGCGATGCACTTCGTGGACCGCCTTGCCATTGGCTATGTCTGGGCGGGAGAGTGGCTGCCGCCGCGCACGGATCTCGTCTCGCTCTATGTTGCACAATTTCCTGAGACCGACCTCGCGAGGGGGCGTTCGGAGCGCTACCACATCCCCATTTATTCGAGCATCGCTGAAGCGCTGACCCTTGGCACCGGGAAGCTGGCTGTGGATGGAGTCGTCCTCATCGGGGAACACGGCCAGTATCCTGAAAACGAAAAAGGGCAGACGCTTTACCCGCGCTACGAATTCTTCAAAGAGATCGTCAAAGTCTTCGAGGCCAGCGGTCGCAGCGTGCCGGTCTTCAACGACAAGCATCTCTCCACCGAATGGAGCAAGTGCACCGAGATGGTGGCCGATGCGAAGCGGCTCAGCTTTGCCTTCCTGGCGGGTTCTTCATTGCCTGTAACGCGACGCCTGCCTGCGGTGGACATTCCATGGGGTACGCCGCTCTCGGAGAGCGTGGCAGTCGGCTACGGCGGCATCGAGAAATACGACTACCACGGTCTCGAAACGGCGCAGTGCATGTCTGAGCGCCGCCGTGATGGCGAGGTGGGCGTCAAAAGTGTACTGGCCCTGCGCGGAGAAAAAATGTGGGCGCATGCGGCCACGCGGAAGAACACGCAGCGCCTGCTAGCCGCTGCCCTCTCCCGCAGCCGCACGTGGCCTGTGGAGGGGTATCCGCTGGAGCCCGTCAGCTTTGACTGGGCGCGCAAGGTTTTCCCGGATGCCTTTGCCTACTTCATCGAGCATCGCGACGGCTTCCATACGACGCTCTTCATGCTGCCGGTGCGCGACTTCAACTACGCGGGACTCAACAGCGAAACCGGGCAAATTACCTCCTGCCAGATGTTTCTGCCTATGCCGGGATCCAGCTCCACGACGGCGGACTTTTTCAATCCGCTGATTCATCATATTGAGGACATGATTTTGGAGAATCGTGCGCCTTATCCTGTGGAGCGCACGCTGCTGACCTCGGGCGTGCTGATTGCCGCCGTAGAGTCGCTCTATCGAAAGGGCGAGGTCATCCAGACTCCGGAGCTGGATGTCAAATACACCGTGCCCAAGGAGTCGCTCTACTGGCGTGAATAGACCTTCATCGGCTGCATCGCTGGTTGCAGCGGGGGCGGTGGCGTGAGAAAACATGGGTGTGACTCCCGCCCTGTCTTCCACACTTGCCGCATCACTGGCTGCGTTTGCGCCTGATGCGTCTGAGCAGAGTGTCTGGATCGAGTTCATGGACACGCTCACGCTCGCGCCTGGAGAGGTGCTGTTTCGCAAGGGAGATGCTGCTGATGCGATGTTTCTCATCGAGTCAGGCACGCTGGCGGTGGTGCTGGAGGTGGAGGGTGCGGGACGTGCCGAACTGCGCAGGCTGGGGCCCGGGCAGTTTTTGGGAGAGATGGCGCTGTATCGTTCCGAGCCGCGAACTGCCACGGTGGAGGCGGTCAGTGCGGTCAAGCTGTGGCGTCTGACTGCGGCCCGGCTGCGAGAAGCGGAGAGCCTGCATCCGCAGCTGGCCGTGGCGCTGCACCGGCATGTGGCCTCGCTCATCTCCGAGCGCGTGGTCTTCAGCAACATGGAGCTCAAGCAGCCGCTGGCCCGCCTCGCGCATGCGTTGCGCGGTCTGGCAGCCAGCGATTTTTCCTCCACCGGCTGGGACCGTTCTGGCGTGGCCAAAGAGGCGCTGCGCAGCGATGAGGTGGGCTCTGTGGCGCAGGCCATGGAGTTTCTGGCGGACCGCTTGCAGGAGCACATCGCCGCGCTGCAGCAGCAGACCGCCGCGCGTGAGGCCATCGAGAGCGAGCTGCGAATTGCGGGGCAGATTCAATTCAGTTTGCTGCCGCCACCGCTCACCACTGCTGAACAGCAGCGAGTGGACTTTGCCTCCTTCATCCAACCGGCACGCGAGGCGGGCGGTGATCTCTATGATGGCTTCTTCCTGCCGGACGGGCGTTTCTTCACTCTTGTGGGAGATGTGTCAGGGAAGGGGGTGTCTGCCGCTGTCTTCATGGCCCTGGCGGCAATGGCAGTACGCACTCTCGCACGAGAGGTGCGCGATCCCGGAGAGCTGCTGGCGCAGGTGAACCGCTTGCTGTGCGAGCGCAATGAAACCATGCAATTTGTCACTGCCTGTGCGGTCTTTTTTGATCCAGCCACTGGAGATTTAACCTGGGCTAATGCCGGGCATCCGCTGGCTGCCGTCATTTCAGACGCAGGTGACCTTGCCTGGCTGGAGGGGCCGCGCGCCGCGCCGCTGGGTGTGTTTGAAGAGACGGTGTATGCCACGCAGCAGCGCAAGCTGGCACTGCATGAAACGCTGCTCGTGTATTCAGACGGAGTGTCGGAGGCACAGGATCCGAAGGATGCCCTCTTTGGCAGTGCAGGCATCCAGCAGTGTCTGGCAGGTGGTGCTGTGTCTGGCAGCGCGCAGCTCGTGCAGCGTGTCGTTTCGGCGGTGCTCGCGCATCAGGCCGAGGCACCGCAGGCGGATGACATCACGCTCGTGGCGCTACGCCGAGTGCTGTGAGCAGCCCTGAAATTTGGAAGACCTCGTGCACGGCGGGGGAGAGGTCTGTGAAGCGTGCTTCTCCTCCACCTGCCTTGAGCTTCTTTGCGGCGATGATAAAGATGCGCAGGCCGGCGCTGCTCACGTAGTCCAAGCTCGATAGATCAAACGTGAGCGTTCGCACGCCCGAGGTGATCAGCGCGCTGACCAGCCGCTCCAGATCAGGGCTGGAGAGGCCATCCAGGCGGCCGCTGAGAGTCAGCGTGGCAGAGGCAGCCAGTCTGGAGGCCGCGATGCTCATGCTGGCTGCGGCTCCGGCGGCACGTCCCAGCTGGCGTTCAATGGTGAATATATTCTGTCCGTCGCGGTGCTCATAAAAACACACGTCCATCAGCTTCCGCACCAGATGCACGCCCAGCCCGCCCACAGGCCGTGCTTCCAGCGGAAGGCTGGTGTTAACCTCGGGTCTGGCCAGCGGATTGTAGGCAGGGGCGGCATCGGTCACGGAGGCGCGGATGCGGTCTGCGGCCAAGGCTTCGATCTGCACGCTCAGCGAGCGCGTGGCGTTTCCCTGATAACCATGCGTGATCACATTCGTGACGATCTCCTCCAGCGCCAGATGCAGCGCGGAGACATCCGTCGCGCCGATGCTCATGCGGGTGCTGAAGTCATCGATCATCGTCATCACCCGTGCCAGCTCGGCGAGATCTGCGGCGATGGTGAGGCTCTGTGTTGGCGCAGGCACAGCGGTATTAGATGTAGAGCTCGTTGAGTATGGCGGCGGCGCTTTCATCCAGCAGCTCGCGGCGGCGAACCTCGTCAAAGCGGTCCAGCAGATCCTCGGGCCGCAGGCGCTTTTTCTCTGCGCCACGGATGTCATGCAGCACCTGCCCGCGGTGCATCATGATGATGCGATCGCCCAGGCTCACGGCCTGCTGCATCGAGTGCGTGACCATCAGCGTGGTCAGCTTGTCGCGTTGGATCACTTCATCGCTGAGCTGAATGACCTGGTCCGCGCTCTTGGGGTCCAGTGCCGCCGTGTGCTCATCCAGCAGAAGAAGTTCGGGCTTCAGCCACGTGGCCATCAGCAGGGTCAGCGCCTGACGCTGGCCGCCGGAGAGGGAGCCGATGGCGTTGTCCAGCCGGTCTTCAAGACCCATCTTCAGGGTGGCGATGCGCTCGCGCAGCGGCTGCATGAGATTCGGAGCCAGGGCCCAGCCCAGGCCGCGTGACTGCCCGCGTCTGCAGGCGAGCGCAAAGTTTTCAGCGATGGACATCGTCGGTGCAGTGCCGCTGAAGGGATTTTGAAACACGCGACCAATCAGCCGCGCACGCTTGTGCTCCGGCCATTTTGTCACGTCATGCCCTGCGAGCTCGATGCTGCCTTCATCGACATAGAAGGAACCCGCCACCGCGTTCAGCAGCGTGGATTTGCCCGAGCCGTTCATGCCGAGCACGATCACAAACGAGCCGGGCTCGATGGTCAGGTCCACACCCCGCAGCGCGCGGACTTCATTGACCGTGCCGGTGTGGAAAGTTTTGCGGATGCCGGAAAGCGCGAGCATGGCGGGTCAGGTGGCGGAGGTGGGCCTGCGTTTGCAGCGTTCGATGAAGCCGGGCAGCACGAGCGCTGCAAAAACAAACAGCGCGGTGATGAGCTTGAGGTCGTTTGGGTTCAAGCCCCAGCGCAGCGCGATGGCGACGAGCAGGCGGAACAGCACCGAGCCCATGATCGCGCCGATGATATTCATGCCGAGGCTGCGTGTGCCTGTCAGCGCCTCGCCGATGATCACGCTGGCCAACCCCCACACCACCATGCCGATGCCCATCTGCGCGTCTGCAAAGCCCTGGTACTGCGCCAGCAGCGCGCCGGAGAGGGCCACAAAGCCGTTTGAGAGCGCCAGGCCGAGGATGATGTTGCCCTCCACATTGGCACCCAGCGCGCGGATCATCTGGGCGTTGTCGCCCGTGGCACGCATGGCGGTGCCAATCTGCGTGCGGAAGAAGGCGAACATCGCAGCGCCAGCGGCGGAGCTGAAGACGAGCGCCAGGAAGAGCACCGCTGCATCCGCCGCAGCCACCGGCCAGCCGAGGATGTGGATGGTTTTCCCGCCTGCTAGCCATTCGCCAAGCCTCTCGCCGTAGCTCGCCAGCGTGGTGGCCTGCATCAGCGGCACATTGCTGCGACCCATGATGTGCAGGTTGACCGAGTACAGCGCGGTCATCACCAGAATGCCGGAGAGCAGCGAGTTGATCTTGAACTTGGTGTGCAGCACGCCCGTGACCGCGCCTGCTGCAGCGCCGCCCAGCGCGCCCGCCATCGTGGCCAGCAGCGGGTTCACTCCTTTGACCAGCAGCACCGCTGCGATGGCCGCGCCGAGTGTGATGGAGCCGTCTGTGGTGATGTCTGGCATAGAAAAGATGCGAAACGACACCAGAACCCCCAGCGCCAAAAGCGCCAGGTTGAGGCCGATGATCAATGCGCCAATGAGAAGAGTCATGCGTCAGGTGATGATGGGTGCTGTCCAGACGGCGCCGCGGTAGAATTCGCTTTCGCCTGCGCCGTTGAATCCACGCGGATCGGAGATCAGGTGCAGCACGCTCTGAAGAGCCTGCCCGTCGAAGAGGCTCGTCACAGCAGGCTGCAAATCGATGCGCCCCTTGCGAAGCGGGCGGTAGGGAAAGACCGCCGCATGCAGATGGCCCAGCAGATCCGTGCCACGAGCCAACGGACGCAGCAGTGCGTCAAAAGCAGAACCCGGCCTGGCGATCACGCCGACTACGAGCGAGGTGCTGTCTCGGAACGACCGCTCGCTGGTGAAGGAAAGCCAGTCGCGGATCTGCGGAAAGCCGAAGCGCTCATTCGCTGCGCCTGCTTCAGATGCCGGAGACTGACGCAAAGACGCGCCGACGAGCCCCGCCGTCTCTGTCACCGCCACGACCACCGCTGCGTTTGCACCGCTGGATTCCAGCGCCGTCTGCATCAGCTCGGTGAGGCCGCTGCGACGGTCTTCGTCATTGGCCTCAAAGCGCAGCAGGGAGCTGAAGGAACCCTGAGCGGACAGGCCGAGCACGAGCTGCCCTTCTGGAACGAGAGCACCTTCACTCAGCATGAAGTCAGGGCGGCTGGAGCCGTCCGCAGGCTGGAAGGCCGCCACACCTGCCACCGCCAGCAGTTCGCCACAGCGCGCGGCGTTTTCGGCGAAGCTGCCGCCCAGTGCGCCCACGCCGAGCGCCACCGTGGCTGCATCGAAGCGTCTTGTGGTAGGCTGTGCGCCGCCGCAGCCACGGGCCAGCGTTGCGGGCTCGCCCACGGTCTCGATTTTCATGCCGCTGCCCCCGAGCGGGAAGAGCTCATACGCTGCGCTTGGAGATGCCAGCTTTTTACCGGCATCCTCGGTGGCTGCTGCGACGGTCTCCGAGGTGATGAGCATCTGCAAACCGGAAAGCTCCAGCACCGAGCGCACCGCCTCAGATGGACGGATGACGCCAAAGAGACCGTTGATGGCGCGCAGCTGCTTGTGGCAGGCCAGCAGCACGCGGATGCCTGCGGAGCTGATGTAGCTGACCGCGCTCATGTCCAGATGCAGGCGGTGCTCGCCGTCGCGCACGGTGGCGGAGAGCGCGGATTCCACGTGGTTGCACCAGTTGGCATCCAGCCGCCCCGCGAGGCGCAGGATGATCAGATCACCGGAAGTTTGGCGGGAGATTTCCATGAGTCACTGGTTCACTTTGTCCGCCTGCTTGAGCAGTTCCAGCGGCAGGGTCATGCCCACGGCGGCGGCATTGGCTGGGCTGGTGCTGAAAAACACACGCGGCGGCAGGATGAAGGGCATCTTTGCCACATCCTCGCCACGGATCACACGCTCGATCATCTCCACCGTGACTTCGCCTGTATTGTAGTAGTCGCGGCCCATGGCAATCGCCGCGCCCAGCGGGACGGTGGTGCTGTTCAGGCTGATGAGCGGCTTCTGCGTCTGACGCGCCGCCTTGGTGATCGCATTGAATCCGGTGCTGCTCAGGTTGTCGGAGATCTGCACCACCGCATCAATGGGCCGTGACACAAGAGAGAGAGCCGCATCGGCCAAGTCGCTGGAAGTGTTCACCGCCACGCATTCGAGGGTGAGGCCGTGGTCTTTGCAGAGCTTTTCAAAGGATTCTTTCAGATCGACGGAGTTTGCCTCCGCCGGGCAGAACAGCGTGCCGAGTCTTTTGTACTGTGGGAAGTTTTTCAGGATCATCGCCATCGCCTCCTCCACCGGAGCCAGTACGGATACGCCGGTGATGTTGGGCAGATGGTCCGTGTAGCTTTTTCCTGCGCCTGCGACGATGGGATTGGCGATCAGCGAGAACACCACGGGCGTCTGCTTTACCTTTTGCACGGCTGTTTGCAGGGAGGGTGTGGAGAGCGGTACGATGATGTCGGCATTCTCCGTCAGCACCGCGTCAAAGATGCCGCTCAGGGAGGCGATGTCCCCCTGCGCGCAGCGATAGCTGACGGTGTAGTCCTTGCCCTCCACCAGCTTGCTGCGCTTCCATGCAGCCTTCATGCCGGCAGAGGTGTCTTCGGAGGGGCCGGACTCGATGTAGTTCACGATGGCGATTTTCCACTTTTTCCCTTTGGGGTTTGGCACCTCAGCGGCTGCGGCCACATGCTCCACGCCGTTTGCATCAATGGCGATCTTCGCGCGCTTCACCATCTCTTCCGGGATCTTCCATGATCCTTTCAATCCCTGGGTCGCCTGTGCATTCACCGCCAGCATCTCAGGCATCACATTGACGATGGGCACGCTGCCCGGCTTGCGGCCATTGAGCACTTCGCCCGCGAGGCTGCCTGCCAGACGGCCCACTTCGAGGTAGTCTGCACCCAGATCAAACAGCGCGCCCTTTTTCACATTTGGGGGAATGACGGTGAAGGCAGGCACGCCGCCTTTTCTGGCGGTGGCGATCAGGCTTTCGGCGGCAGTCATCACTGTCACATCACCACCCATCCACAGGGCCTCCGCACCGCGTGCCACCAGAGCCGACGCCGCCTCGGCGACGCCGGAGGAATTGTCCACCGTGGATTCTATCAGCTCGATGCCCAGATCTTTGCAAACCACACGCGCCAGCTTCACCTGCGCCTCGGAGTTGGCCTCTGCTGCATTCCACACGACGCCCACTTTTTTCAAGGCGGGGTTCATCTCGCGTGCGGCTTTGAACGCCTGTGAGATCGGCTGCATCGTGCCAAAGCCTGCGAGATGCGCCGGATGCTCCAGCGGGTTGGTCTTGCTCACGCCCACGCCTGCCACCGAGGGGTCTGACACCAGCGCAAACACATGCGGCGTGCCACCCGCCTTGTTGGCGTTTGCCACCGCCTGCAGAGACACCGTGCTGATCGTCATCAGAAGATCATAGCCGCCACCGGCCATCTCTTTGGCGATGGTCTGTGACACCGCATTGTCGCCCTCGGCGTTGTATAGCTTGAGCTCCAGGTTTTTGCCCTGCTCCCAGCCTTGATCCTTCAGCCCCTTGATCATGCCTTCACGCCCTTGGTCCAGGATCGCCTGGGAGGCATGCTGAAGCAGCGCCACGCGCATGGTCCGACCCGGCTTGGGTGCCGTCGTGCTTTTCACGCGCGACCCGAGGTCGGACAGCAGCAGCACGCTGGCAGCGGCCATGATCAAAAAGATGCCCAGCAGGAGGCGACGGAGAGTGTGAACCATCGGTCGCTACCAAGAGCAGGAAGCAGACGCAGTTCAACGCGATTTCCTTAATCCGACGTGTTTGATGAAACGACCGCCTTCATTTGATGATCAAGCCAGGTCGCTGATATCGTTCAGTCCCATATGCCAACCCTCCGCATTGCCATCACCTTTTTGCTGACCTGCTTTCTTGCCTATGGAGAAGATGCCGACCCCGTCGCCGCGTGGTCCAAGGATGTTGTCATCAAGCCGGTGTCCGTCGTGGAGGGCCGGCACACTACGCACAGCTACTATCTCACCAATCCTGAAAGCCCGGACGGCAGGCACGTGCTGCTTTTCACCTCCACCGATCCCAAAGGCCAGGTGGGGGAGGTCCGCATGATCGAGCGTGCCACGGGCAAGGAGACGGTGCTGGCTGACAACATCCACACCGAGGACGCCCACCGTGTGGCCTGCCAGCAGTGGCTGTCTGGCGGGAAGCGTGTGGCTTATCATGAAGTCATCGACAAAAAATGGCGCGTCGTCGTGGTCGATGTGGCCACGCTGGCCAGGACGATCGTCGCCGAAGATCATCAGGTCGGCTTCGGCAGGCCGGAGGGCGATCTGCTGCCCATGTATGGCTGCCATTGGAATCCGGGGCCATATCGCGACCTCGAAGTCTGGGACGCCGCCACCGGCAAGACCACCACCTATGCCAAGATCAGCGAGGTCGAGTCCAAATACGGCGACTGGCTGCAGAAGGAGTTCGCAGGCAAGCCCTGCTCTGTTTTCTTTCCCGTGCTCAGTCCCGATTTGAAGAAGGCCTTTTTTAAAGTCGCTGCCGGCAATGGTGGAGACAACTACATGTCCAGCGGCGCCAGCCATCGCCAGGGCACGGTGGTCTATGACACTGAAAAAAGCGCGTGCGTCTGGCAGCGCAATCAATGGGGTCATCCAGCCTGGACGCCTGATTCAAAGCACATCTTTGAGGTGGGAAACATCAGCTTCGACATCTCTGACAATCCAGCGCGATACACCCGTCTCAAGGATGTGCCGAACCTTAGCGGCACGCATCCTTCCGTGAGTCCAGACGGCACGCTCATGGTCACCGATGGCATGAGCCGCAATGCTGGCGGCAAAGGCGACGAATGGGGCGTCATGGTCGCCGACATGTGCGGCGGCAAATGGGTCTTGCTGCACAGCTTTGCCCAGAATGGCGGGGCCAAATCCTGGCGGCGCAATCACCCGCATCCCATCTTCAGCGCCGACAGCCGCCGCATTTACTACAATGTGAGCGACGGCCCCTTCACACGGCTGATGGTGGCTGAGCGTCCGCAATGAACACCACAATTGCGGCGTTTGAGGGAGGCATGAAACTTTTCTTCACCGCAGCATGCCTTTTCACGTTCCCATTCGCTTCTCTCGCTGCTGAGGAGGCGGAGCCTGTGGGGCTGCGGCGCGTGGTGGCCGTGGAAAATGTCTGCGCCTGGCCAAACCTCACGCTGATGCCGGATGGCAGCCTCATCGCCATCCTTTTCAATCAGCCCGGTCATGGAACCCTGCAGGGAGATGTGGACTGCTATGCCAGCAGCGATGGCCTCAAGTGGGAAAAGCGCAGCACCGTCACCCAGCATGAACCGGACACCATCCGCATGAACCATGCGGCAGGACTGGCGAAGAATGGCGACCTCCTCGTGCTCTGCTCTGGATGGACCAATCTGAAGCAGCCCAACAGGCCCAAGCAAATCCCGTTCCGCGATGCCGTGCTGCGCAGCTGGATCATGCGATCCAAGGACGCCGGACGCACCTGGAGCAAGAGCGATTCTTTTCCTGCGACCGAGTCAGATGAGTGGACCGAGCACATCCCCTTTGGCGACATCTGGATCGCTCAGGATGGCATTCTGCGCACCTCCTGCTATCAGGGCCAGATCGCCGATCCGACCAAGTCTTTCAAAACTAAATCCTGGCGCTCCTGGTGTTTCCGCAGCGATGATGACGGCCTCACCTGGAAGCCCCAGTCCATCATTGGCCCCACTCATAATGAGACGGACATCTTTCCTCTCGGCGGCAAAAGCTGGCTCGCCGCCGCCCGCACCACGCAGATGGAGCTCTTCCGCAGCGATGACGATGGCGCCACCTGGGGCCAGCCGCTTAAAGTCACCGAACGCAACGAGATCAACGGCCACCTCACCCGTCTCGCTGACAAACGCCTCCTCCTCAGCTACGGGGTCCGCATCGAAGGACGCCACGGCGTCTGCGCCAAGTTCAGCAGTGATGACGGCAAAACCTGGAGCGCCCCCGTCCGCCTCGCCCGCAGCGAGGTGAGTGACTGCGGCTATCCTTCCAGCATTCAGCTTGCGAATGGAAAGATCATCACGGCTTACTATTCCAAGTCCGCGCCCGAGTGCGATCACTATCACATGGGTGTGGTAGTCTGGGAGGCACCAGTGCCATGAAAACACTGTGCCTTCTACTGCTGTTCTCCCTCAGCGCCTTTGCCGCGAAGCCGAATGTCATTGTCATCTTTGTAGACAACTTTGGCAGCGGCGATCTTGGCTGCTACGGCTCAAAGCTGCACCGAACGCCGCATGTGGATCGTCTCGCGGCGGAGGGCACCAAGTTCACCAGCTTCTATGTGGCCAGCGGTGTCTGCACGCCCAGCCGTGCTGCCTTGATGACGGGCTGCTACCCGCGCCGTGTGGGCATGCACGTGAGCGACACCGGCGGCGCTGTGCTGCAGCCGCTGGCACACAAGGGGCTCAATCCTGACGAGGTCACCATCGCGGAGATTCTGAAAAGCGCGGATTACGCCACCATGTGCATCGGCAAATGGCATCTGGGGGATCAGCCCGCCTTTCTGCCCACGAAGCAGGGCTTTGATGACTTTTTCGGCATCCCCTACAGCGATGACATGACGAAGGACAGAAAGCCGGACGTGTGGCCCGACCTTCCCCTCATGCGCGGAGAAAAGGTGATCGAAGCGCCCGCTGACCGCGACCACCTGGTGAAGCGCTGCACTGAAGAGGCCGTGCGCTTCATCGAGCAGCATGCTGCATCGCCCTTTTTCCTCTACCTGCCGCACACCATGCCCGGCTCCACCGGCCATCCTTTTTCGAGCGAGGGTTTTCGGGGCAAAAGCGCCAATGGTGACTACGGCGACTCCGTGGAGGAGCTGGACTGGAGCACCGGCCAGATCATAGCCGCGCTGGAGAGGCTGAAGATCGCCGATAATACCCTCGTCATTTGGACATCTGACAACGGTGCCGTCAGGCGTAATCCTCCTCAGGGCAGCAATGCCCCTTATCGAGGTGCTGGCTACGATACCTCCGAGGGTGCCATGCGCATGCCATGCGTGATGCGCTGGCCGGGTAAAATTGCCGCTGGTGCCGTGAATGACGCGCTCTGCTCCACCATGGACCTGCTGCCCACGCTGGCCAGCATCGTGGGCAGCAGTCTCCCGCCGCACAAAATCGACGGCCACAACATCTCCGCCATTCTATTCGACGCCGCCAAAACCACTTCGCCCTGGGATGCCGACGGCTTCTTTTACTATCACATGGATCAGCTGCAGGCGGTGCGTGCGGGAGAGTGGAAGCTCTACCTGCCGCTGGATGGCAAATTCAAAAACCTCAGCCGAAAGCCCGAAACCTCACCGCTGGCCTTGTATGATGTGCGTCACGATGTCAGCGAGCAGAACGAGGTCTCCACGCAGCATCCGGACGTGGTTCAGCGTCTCACCCAGCTCGCGGAAAAAGCCCGCGCGGACATCGGCGACATCCACCGCCGGGGCTCCGGGCAGCGCGAGGCCGGAATGGTGGAGAAAGCCGCGCCGCTCTTGCCCTGAGGCTGATTGCCTGCTGTGTTAGTCCGTATGACCCATGGCAGCCGCTCGCTCCTTATCCTGATCCTTGTCATCCTGGCGGGAATCATTGTGCCTTTTATGATCTGGGGGGCGCAGTTTGATCAGGCCTTCAGCCTCAAAGGAGCCCGTGCGTGGATGGAAGGTTATGGATCCTGGGCCTGGGCTGCGGGCATCGTACTGCTCATCGCAGACATCTTTCTGCCAGTGCCCTCCACCGTGGTGATGTCGGCCTTGGGCTGGATGTATGGCTGGTGGCTGGGCGGATTGATCAGCGCCGCTGGCTCCATGCTCTCTGGCATCATCGCCTATGCCGCGTGCCGCTGGCTGGGCCGGGGTGCTGCGCGCTGGATCGCGGGCGAGGATGGACTGCGCAAAGGAGAAGAAGTCTTTGAGCAGCGCGGCGGCTGGCTGGTCGCGCTTTCGCGCTGGATGCCTGTGCTGCCGGAGGCCATCGCCTGCCTGGCAGGGCTGGCCCGCATGCGCTGGCGCGTCTTTTTGCCGGCGCTGGCCTGCGGCTCGCTGCCCACCGGTTTTGTCTTTGCGGGCATCGGGCATCTGGGTCAGAGCGAGCCCGCGTGGGCTTTCGCCCTCAGCGCCATCGTCCCGGTCCTGCTCTGGCTGGCGGCTGCCAAAGTTCTCAGGCGCTAGCGCATTTCCGTCATTCCAGCTTTGATGGCTGCGGCACGCGTCATGCTGAGCATCTCCCGGCGCACATACCATACACCCAGAGGCACCAGCAGCACAAAGCCGAGAGTCGCCAGCAGTCCCAGCACCAGCAGCGAGTGCAGACCCGCTGCCATCAGGATGGCCGCCACGATCAGCCACAGAATGAGATGCCAGCCCAGACTGCGTCGGATGCGCAGCAGCAGCTTCACCCGAGTGAGGCAGCGGCCCTCGGAATGAAATTCTGTCACGCTCATATACGCCCGAGAAACCTCCGCCCAGGGCCAGGCCTCAAAGTCAAACCACCGCCACCCATCATCCTCACGGAAGATCACATGTGCCGTGCGGAAGGACTTGCGCATTTCATTCAGCCACTGCTCGCGGCCCACACCGTCTTCACTCCAGAAGCGCAGCGTACCCAGGCTAAAGGTGATCTTATGCGGCCTCACCGGAGGAATGATGTCTGGCAGCAGCGGATGCCGGCTGGGTCTGGCGCCCAGCGTCAGCATGCCGCGCAGCCGTGCCCACTCGCGTACCACGGGCTGCAGAAAGCTCAGCCACCACAGAAGCAGCCGGTTGGCCACGCCATGGATGCCTGACGCAGCCGCATTGCGCACGCTCACCTGCCATGCCGCCCAGCAGGCAAAGGCCAGCACACCCAGCGCCAGCCATGGCTGGTGGAAGACGAGCGCCAGCATCAGCAGAGCGGGCCACAGCACGCCTGTCAGCCATTCCCACCAGCGGAAGCTGGAGGAGGCATAAATCACCTGAAATGCCCCCAGCCCATACGGCCCATGAAAGATGCTGCCTTCCACTGGATGATCCGCCGGATTTTGATCTCCATAGATGCCCCCGCGCCAGCGCGCGCCGCCCAGATAGCCAAAGCGCTCCGGGTGCTTCTTCATCAGCAGCGCCTCAGCGCGGCCATAGCCATGCTGCTGTGTCAGATATGCGCGGACGCTGAAGCGGCGGTGATGCCAGACCATCGCTCCTGGTACAAACACCAGCCTGCGCCCCGTCTCGCGCAGCCGCCAGCAGATGTCCACATCATCGCCCGCCGTTCTGAATTCTTCCTGAAAGCCGCCCACCAGTTCCAGCGCCTCTTTGCGGATGGCCAGATTGCATCCTGGCAGGTGCTCGGCCTCTGTGTCGTCCAGCAGCACATGCGCCGGAGCTCCCGGGGCAGCGGCCACCACGCGCTCGATGCGGTTGCGCGGCGGCGGCGGGATGTTTGGCCCGCCTGCTGCTGCCACGTTTTCATCGGTAAACGCATGGCTCAGGTGCAGCAGCCAGTCCGGGTGTGCCAGGCAGTCGTCATCCGTGTAGGCGATGATGCTCCCGCTAGCCAGCCGTGCGCCCGTGTTGCGAGCCACGCTCAGTCCCGCATGCTCCTGATAGTGGTAGCGTACTTGAGGGAAACTTTTGGCGATCTCCGCGATCCGCTGCCGCGACCCGTCATCGATCAACAGCACTTCATAATCCGGGTAGCGCAGCTCGGACATCGAGCTCAGGCATGCACTCAAAGTGGCTGCGCCGTTCCGCGTGCAGATCACCACTGAGATGCGCGGAGGCACATCGGGTGCAGGCATGAGGCTGGGCAAACCACGCAGCACGGTGCAGGCGGCACGCTCATTTCTTCCATGATCCACAAGGCCAAACTGCCAGTCAGTCACCTCGCGCCCGCCACGGTACCATTCGTCGGTGTAGGAAAACCACACGCTTCCCGCGCAGCCGCTGCGCTGCAGGTATTCATGCTGCCAGCGCAGCGTCTCAGCCTGCCGCTCCACGCCATGCGCCGCCACATCCAGCCCGTGCTCGGTGAGGATCAGAGGCTGGTGCCCCGCCAGATTTTGCAGTTGTGACAGGCAGGCGCGGAAGGCGTCCGCCGTCTCCAGGTACACATTCACCGCCAGAAAGTCCGCATTCCTCGGCACCAGATAGCCGGTGGAGGGATAGGTGGCATAGCTCACCAGAGTATGCGGTGCGTTGCTCCGCGCGGTGTCGATGAGCTTTTCGATGAAGGCCCGCACCCGCCGGGGTTTCATCCAGCGCACGAGCGTCTTCTCGATCTCATTTCCCACCAGAAAAGCCGTGATGCATGAATGCTCTCGCAGTCGGGCACAGGCTGAGGCCACCCGGGCCTCGATCTCACGGCAGAGCGTCCTGTCTGCCAGAAAGTCCACATGCTCGCTCCACGGGATGCCCACCATCAGCCGCAGCTCATGCGACTCGGCCTCTCGCAGCACGGCATCGGTCGGCACTTCATACAGTCGCACGGTGTTAAATCCCAGCCCCGCGATGTGGCGCAAGTCTTTGGCCAGCTGGTCATCTTCTGGAAAGGGTTCGCCACGTGAGTTGGGCTTGAATGGCCCGTAGCTCACTCCCCGCAGCATGTGCGGTGTTCCGTCACTTAGCTGTAGAAATTTGCCCGCAGCCACCACACGCAGCCCGTGCTTCGCGGGTGGAGTTTGGGCGTTCGGCAGAGCGGTGATCATTCGGGCGTTCAGTTCACTTTCGGAGCGGTGCCGAAAGGTGAAACATCAACGCTCCAAAGGCCAGCTACATTCAGGTCTGCGATGCTTTGTCCGCAACGTCAGGCTCTTGGCCGGATTCACCGGCGGCAGGTGTGGTGTCTTTCACCTCCATCATCACCCAGCCGTCTCCTTCGCGCTCGATGCGGCGGCTGTTGATGATGAGAACAATGCAAAGTCCCACCAGGGCGGTGGAGGCCTCCAGGATGAAAGGAGTGGACAAAAATCCAAAGAAATAGCCCAGGCCCTGTGCCACCACCTCGCGTACGGTTTCATTCATGTAAGCCGCCACGCCCACGGCAATCACCATGCCGAGGGACCACAGCAGCGTTTCGAGCCACCACGGGGCTTTGGAGGGAAGGGAGGCGGGTTCGGACATGGCAGTTCAATTTACGGAGGGCGTCTTCTTTACCGGTAAGCTTACATGCCTGGCTTTCAAGTCCGCCATTCCTTCCTTGGAGGCGGTTTCTGCGGCAGGGGCTACATCTTCCACTGGCAGGGCTTTCAGTGCTGCAGGATCCACTTTGCGTCGCATTTCCGCCATGTGGTGTCCCCACATCGCGGTTCCAGCCAGCACAACCACAAACACCGCGATCCCTGCTGGCAGCGGAGATTTAATGGATCGGACGCGTCGTGATGCAGGCGCTGTGATGCGTTCCACGGGCTTTTCGCGCTCGCGCAGCCACTGCCCCTGAGATTGGGTCAGATAGCGGTAATCACGCTCTCCTCCCAGTACTCCCTCGGGCAGGCCTTCCAGCATGGAGGTGGAGTCCACCTCGAGAAATTCGCTGTACTGGCGGATGAACGAACGCGCATAGGTCATGCTGCCAAATGCAGCGATGTTTCCTGACTCCAGATAGCGCAGACGCTGCGCCGGGATGCGAGTCTCGTGCGCGGCATCCTCGATGGTCAGACCGCGCTTTTCACGCGCAGCGGTCAGCATCTGTCCAAAGGTAGCAGGCATGGTGGGGTTGGGGTGCGACAAGTGTGACACCTCCGCCCCCGGATGCGATGAATTTTTTTATCATCAATTTGCTGGCAACTTCGAAAAAGCCGCGGCGGAACTTGGCGGTCAGTCGTAGAGTTGAGACTGACTGAAGGGTCAATCGTATCGCAGTTGAGCCGTCGCCGTGCACGCCGCATCAGCAGTCACACGCAGCCAGCGTGCCTGAACCTCTGGTTGGAACTCCAGCTTGAGCTTGGCTCCTGCCTCCACTTTTGCCTCGTGATACCTGACCCACAGACCCGTTCCGGTCAGGTCCAGCTCCACCCTGAGCGTTGCAGACTTTGCGCCGCTCTGGCTCAGGGTCAGCGTTCGTTTGTCGTAGCCCCACAGCAGGTAGGGATCGCTCGGCTGCCCGGCCTTGACCTTGGTCTTCAGCCAAGGGCCGCCTTCGCCGCGTGGCTTGCCCAGCTTCCACAGGTCATCCACGGCTCCAGCCCACAGGGCGGCCTTGCCATCGTCACTGCGCAGGATGTGCTCTCCAGCAGGTGCGTCCGGCTTGATACCGCTCATGAGAAACAGCCCCCGGTAGCCGCCATAGTCGGTCACGCGTAGGTTATGGGAGGAGATGGGCCGGATCTTTGCAAAGCCTTCGGCATTTTCTGCAGGCAGCTCAAAAAACGTGCCGCACACATTCAGCATGTCGCGCTCGGTGGCCACCTCGCGGCACACGCGCAGCAGACCGGCGTTGGTGGCGCTGTCATACGCCTTGCTGGCACGTGGCAGGCGCCAGCGGCGGCCACGATCATCCACCACCAGCACACTGGCCTCATCCAGCGTGATCACGCGCTGCGGGATGGCCACCTTCGTTTTCACAAACTCCTCGGTCTTGGCATCCTCCACACGGCGCAGCTTCAGCTCCGCATCCAGTTCATAATAGCCCGCATCGGCGGCAAAGCTCAGCGTCCGTTTGTTCTCCCCTCTTGCACGGAAAATGCCCGTCTGCGTCTGGTCATCTTCGATGCGTGCCACGCCCTCAAACATCGCATCCGCCTCCGTGCCGCGTGCGTCGCCGTTTGTCAGCGTGATCACCACGCTCATGTCCTTGCTGTCCTTCTGGGCTGTCATCTTCAGCCACTCGGCATCGCCGCTGATGTCCTCGCGCACTGCGGTGCCTGCGGCATGATCCACGCGCCACAGGCTGCGGTGCTTCCAGCCAGCGACCAGGAAAGGATCGGCCACATCGCCTGCCGTCACACTTTCATGCAGCCAAACCGCGCCGCTGGCATGTGCAGGACCCAGATTCCCCGGGGTCTCGGGGCTGGTGAACCACAGGTTTGACTGCGACTGCCCCACGCTGTCGATCCCGCCCTTCACTTTGCGCTTGTTGAGAAACTCCGACTTCGCCGAGTCATCGCAGCCAAAGACAAGCCGGTCATTCCAGCGGCAGAAGTCCCCGATCACCTTGATGTACGCGCTGCGCGCACGGATGCCGTTTGTATTGGCGGCGGAGAAGCTGCGAGGAAAGCGCCAGAACGCGCCGTGCATCGTCATCAGCAGATCCTCTTCGCCGATGTCGCGGATGCGCGGCCACTCCGTGTTCCAGCCGTGGGCGCCATCGTAGCTGTGGCTCACCTTGGGCAGGCGGAAGGACTGCCACTTGCCGCCGTCGAGCAGCATCAGGATCAGAGACTTCGCATCCCAGCCAATGCTCCACACCGGCGCGTCCGGGGCGCTGCCCTGGATGCCGCCGGGACCGGTCACTTCAGTAAACTGGTTGCGTCGCACCAGCAGCCAGTCATCGCCAGGCTTGCGCCATTCTCCCAGCGCTCCGCTCGGCGTGGTGGGGTCGGTGAGCACACGCTTGTCGCGGTCACCGTTGTTGGCATAGATCAACCGGCCCTGGCTGGAGTACAGCCCCTTGCCATGATAGCCCGGCAGCTGGGACTCCAGCTTGGTCAGCGGTGTTGTCACCTTGAAGTCCTTCTTCAGTGGATTGCCGTCACGGATTAATGAGGTCACCTCCAGCGACTTTACATCCACCTCATACAGCCCCTCTTCCATGGTGGCGTAGTAGATCTTGCCCGCAGGGTCGGTCAGATGGCGCGCATTGCCGGTGAGTCTCCCCGGCATCCGGCTCGGTGGGATCACCCGCACCTGCCGCTCCGCATCGATGATGTAAGGTCCGATGAAAAGCTGCTTTGATTCCTGATGGATCATCCGGTTGGCAGGTGTACCGCCCACGCTCTCCGGCCTCACGGTTTGTGTCAGCTCGGGGGTGATCTCATAGAGCTTGTCGCTCGATCCAAATGGCAGATGCGGTCCATAGGTGATGACCCACAGCCGGTCTGCCCACGGCACCACAGCGCCTGTGCCGCACTCGCCTTCATTGTTGTACATTGCCAGGGCCGGATAGATGCCGCTCACGCTGCGCGGCTCTCCGGCCTGCAGCAGTCCTGTGAATGCCGCCGTCAGCAGCAGAAGGTTGGATTTCATGTGCGGATCAAAGCCATCTCCACCCCGCTGGCAACCGCGCCGGATTATGCCGGATTGAAATCGCTTACATCCCCCGGCATAGCTGGGGCATGTCAAAAACTCCGCTTCTCCAGCTCCCCGCCGCCGTCTGGCGCACCCTGCGCTGCGAGTGGCTGTGGGTCTATCGGGGCCCAGTGCCGCAGGCGGAGGTCTGGTCTGCAGAGATCCCCGTGCCGGCGGGTGTTTTCTTTGTGGAGCGCGGAGAGGTCCGCATTCGTACTGAGGGGCGGGAGATCATGGTGCCTCGTGGTCAGGCCTTTTTTTCCTCGCCACAGCTGCGGCGTCACTGGTTTGCACCAGGCACGCATCTCCTCTCTGTGGGGTTTCGTTGTCAGTGGCCGGACGGCACCTCACTCTTTCGCAATGCCCTCAATTTTGCCGCCGCTGCGCCCGAGCTCCGCAAAGCCACGCTCCGCCTCTTTGCCGTCATCCACGGTCAAAAGAAAGAGGTCACCTATCGCGAGGCCACGGCGGACTCCACTTTCACATCACAGCAATGGACCGCGCGCGAGGCTGCGTTCGCGGTCTGGTTCGCTGCATGGATGGAGACACTGCATAAAATAGGCGCTGAGCCTAAACCGCGGACGCAGACTCGCCGTCGCGTAAACCATCTCGTCAGCTGGCTGCAGTCTCTGCCGCTCGATCAGACGTCGCCGACACTTCCGCCAGATTTCCCTATCGGCATCCGACGCGCTGAGCAGCTTTTGCAGCAGGAGTTTGGCATCGGCCTGCGTGCCTTCATGGAGCAAAGGCGGCTGAATGCCGCACGCGAGCGTATTGTGACAGACCATGCTACGCTTAAAGAAATCGCCTTCGCTCTTGGCTTTCGCCACGCCTCCCATTTCACCGCGTGGTTCCGCCGTCACACGGGTGCTTCGCCTTCAGAATATCGAATCGCGGGCGTGGAGCAGGCGGCTTAATTTTGTAAATGACAGAGAAGTTATTTGATGGAGGTCGAGCCTTGGCTTCCAATGCTCCGGCGTGGATCCCTTGGTCGCATGCAATCAACCAACCCGGCCTTCCAGGCCTAGCGATCTCACTTCATGCCGCCAGACATCTCTCTCATCATCCCAGTCTTCAACAACGAGGCGTTTCTGGAGTCATCGCTTGGCTCCGCTCGTGCGCAGGCAGGAGTGTTGCTTGAGATCATCATCATTGATGACGGTTCCACCGACTCGTCACTCAGCATGATCCAAGCTCAGGCTGCCGAGGATCCCCGCATTATCGTGATTTCACAGGTTAATCAGGGCGTCTCTGCCGCGCGTAATGCCGGCCTGGACCGGGCCACCGGCAGATGGGTGGCCTTTTTGGACGGTGACGACTGGCTTGCCCCCGGCTCCTTGGCAGAGTGGCTCCAACAGGCTGAAAAAGAGCAGCTCGAATGTGCTATTTGCAACGGCTTCAGCTTCAAAGTGGACGATCCCCGGCCATTCTACGCCACTCAGCCCCGGGCTATTCTCCACAAGCAGCCTTGGGGAACCATCATGACGGGCACGGATTGGATCGCTCAATCTGTCAGGAGCCGTGAATGGCCGCACTACGTGTGGCTGCAGTTCTGTCGTCGCAGCGTCATCGAGGAGGCCCGCCTTCGTTTTCGGCGGGACATGATCCATGAAGACATCCCATGGACCATCCAGCTGATGCTCGCTGTCAGGCGGTTGGGGTTCTTTCCAACACCCCGGTATGGTTACCGGCGCAATCCCACCTCTCTCACGAGATCGCATAATACGGACCATGTGCGTCATCGCATCGCCAGTTATCTCAAAGTGGGAGAGCTCTTGCAGAGTCTTTCCATCGGTCAGCCTTACGCCCTGAAAAAAGCGTTATACACGCAGATCTTGCGCGAGCTGGGCCACTTCCTCGGCCTCATGCGCAAGGGCAATGTCTCCCGTGCTGACCGCAGCCGCTTTGCCTCGGAGTTCCTCGCCGCTGGACTGCCGAAGGTGATGCTGAAAAGCTGCTCCAACTACCGCGAGCTCGCCGCTGTCTTCAAAGCCTGGTACCTCTGCCACATCTGGAAACGGCAGCGCAGTTAGTTCTGTCCGCTCATCACACACGAATGTTTCTTGACGTGGCAAATCTATTTGGCTAAATGACCAAATAGATGCCAGCAAGCAAAGACACCATCTCCAGGCGGGCCGCCGTCATCAAGGCCCTGGCCCATCCCTCCAGGCTGCTCATCGCCGAGGCCCTCATGGAGGGTGAGCTCTGTGTCTGCGACCTCAAAGATCTCGTGGGTGCCGACATGTCCACCGTCTCCAAGCACCTCACGCTCATGCGCGAGGCTGGCGTGCTCGTCTGCGAAAAGCGCGGCCTCAACATCTACTACCGCCTCGTGTGCGACTGCCTCGGTGACTTTCTCCGCTGCGTGGACCAGCTCGCGCGCAAGCCCGCCAAAGCCACATCCAAAACAAAATCCTGCTGCTGATTTTCTATCATGAACACCTCTGAATTCATCGCCGCCCTCCGCACTCATGCGGACAAACAGATCTCCCTCCTGCTGCCAGACGGAGGATTCGTGCCCGCCCATTTTCATATCACTGAGGTCGGGCATGTGACCAAGCGCTTCATTGACTGCGGCGGCACACGCCGCGAACTGGAAACCTGCCTGCTGCAGACCTGGGTGCATGATGATGTGGACCACCGCATCACCGCAGGCAAACTGGCCGCCATTTTTGACAAGGCTGGCGATGTGCTGCCCCACCACGATCTGCCCGTCGAGATCGAATACGAAGACTACGTCGTGGCTCAGTTCCCCGTCGAGAGCGCCGAGATCATCGACGGCCTGCTCACCTTCCGCCTTGGCCTGAAGCACACCGACTGCCTCGCCCGTGGCATCTGCCTGCCAGGCGAGTGTGCTCCCAAGCCGCAGGCTCTGCCCACCACCTGCTGCACGCCCGGCTCGAAATGCTGCTGACCTCCGCTCTATGAAAAAGCTCCTCGCTGAATGCCTCGGCACTTTCACGCTCGTCTTTGCGGGCACAGGTGCCATCATCATCAATGCCGCCAGCCACGGTGCGATCTCTCACGCAGGCATCGCGCTCACCTTTGGCCTCGTGGTGCTGGCCATGATCCACACGTTTGGAGATGTCAGCGGCGCGCATCTCAATCCCGCCGTCACCCTGGCTTTTGCTGCCGCCCGTCGCTTTTCATGGCAGGACGTTCCGGGTTATCTTGCGGCTCAGCTTGTCGGTGCCGTGTCTGCCAGCGGTCTGCTGCATGTGCTGTTTCCTCAGGACGCCACCTCGCTGGGGGCCACGCTGCCCGCAGGTTCGGAAATGCAGAGTTTTGTGCTCGAAGTCGTTCTCACGGCGGTTCTCATGCTTACCATCCTCAGCGTCTCAACCGGGGCCAAGGAAAAAGGCATCACCGCAGGCATCGCCATCGGTGGTGTCATCGCACTGGAGGCCATGTTTGCCGGACCGGTGTGTGGTGCCTCCATGAATCCCGCCCGCTCGCTGGCACCGGCGCTGGTCTCCGGCCAGCTCTCTCATTTGTGGATCTATCTTGCCGCTCCTCTACTCGGCGCGCTCCTGGCCGTGCCTCTCTGCATCGGCGTTCGCGATTCCGGCTGCTGCGGTGGCCGCTGCGCTCCTGACTCAAAATGAAATAACCTGTTTTTCCCATCATGAACAAACCCACCATTCTCATTCTCTGCACAGGAAACTCCTGCCGCTCTCACCTTGCCGAAGGCATCCTGCGCCGTGCTCTGGGGGACTTGTGCCATGTGGCCAGCGCCGGCTCCAAGCCAGCAGGCTACGTACATCCTCTGGGCATCAAGGCGATGGCGGAGATCGGCATCGACATTTCCGGACATCATTCGAAGCATCTGAGCGAGTTCTTGAATCAGGACATTGAAACGGTGATCACCGTCTGTGGCAACGCCGACCAGGCCTGCCCGATGTTCCCCGGCCAGGTCAACCGCCACCACTGGGGCTTTGACGATCCTGCACATGCCACGGGTACTGAGGAGGAGCAGATGCAGGTCTTCCGCCGCGTGCGGGATGAGATTCGCGAGGTGTTCGAGTCCTATGCTTCCGGCCGGAAGAACCAGGCGGCGCTGGCCGCCGTGGTGACACCGCTGGCCGCGCAGGCCTACAGCGACGGGCATCAGGATGAGTTCAAAGCCAAGGGCTGAGCCCTCATTTCACCACCAGGAAAAACGCATTCCACCTGGCTGCCTCCGCAGTCTTGTCTTCTGCATTGTCATGAACAGGCCGCTCATAGTCGCACTCTGTTTCCTGATCCCGGTCATGGCATTCGCCACCCCAACCGGTCTCAACAACATTCCCACCGCTGAAACCATTGATCACCGCACCGTCGCGGCTCAGTTCTTCACCAGTTTTGGCGGAGCCAATCAGTTCGCTGCCAGCGGCCCGGGCAAGACCTCCCAATGGGCAGGCTTTAAAACCGGCTGGGACTTCAAGCCCCTTCACCTCGAATGGGGGCTCGACAGCGCTATGGGCACCGGCTATTCCGGTCCGCTCCTCTTCCAGACCAAGGCACGCATACAGTCTTGGGAGGATGGTATGTTCGCCCTCGGTGTCGCAGGTGTGGCCCTCACTGACACGAAGCGTGCAAGTGATCCCTTCACCTACGCCATGCTGTATCATGATTTTCACGTCGTGCGACTGCATGCTGGCTACGGCCTGCAGACTCATGGCAACAGTTTCCTCTTCGGAATCGATCGCACCTGGAAGGTTTTGGAACGCAACTTCAATCTCAACGCTGATATCGTGCAGTCACGCAACACCCACGGCCTCATCTCCTCTGTCGGTGCCAAGTACTTCCTCAGCAAACACATCGTGCTCGAGAGCTGGTTCAACTTTCCTGATCGCGACCGCACCAGCTGGATTGCTAAGATCAATTACGTCTTCACCTTCTAAGAGTGCGTTCTACTTCCTTCCGCCCTTGATAAACTCCTCCCGGCTCAGCGTGCCGCTGCCGTCCGTGTCGAATTTGATCCAGCGCTTCGGCGCTTCATCAGGGTCAGGCTGGTTGAGTAGAAACTCCTCCTTAGTCAGTTGCCCGTCCTTGTCCTTGTCGCGTTGGTCAAACATCTTGCCGCGATCCTGCACCGGCTTCTTTTCGGCAGCCGCTTTGGCTTCCGGCTTGGCGGAGATCTGCGGTTTCGCCTCCGGGTGCTGTGCCAGCAGCTTCCTCAGGCCGGCCACCACATCAGGCTGCTCTGCCGCGAGGTTCTTCGTCTCCGCAGGATCAGCCTCGTAGTCATACAGCTCCAGCACCGCGTTCTCCGGCGCATCTCCCGGCTTCTTCCACTCCAGCAGCCGGTGCCGCTGTGTGCGGATCGCACGCCCGATCAGTCCGCCGCCGCGCGGATAAACATGGATCGCATGATCGCGCACGCTCGCTTTCGGATCGCGCAGCACGCTGGCAAAGCTGCGCCCGTCTCCCTGGGGCGGCGCAGGCAGTTGCGCCAGTTCCGCCAGCGTGGGGTAGATGTCGCACGACTCAATCAATGACTGCGTGCGCGCAGGCTGGATGCCCGGCGCCACCACGATCACCGGGATGCGACCGGCCTGCTCATAGTTTGTATGCTTGCACCACATCCCGTGGTCGCCCAGATGCCAGCCGTGGTCTCCCCACAGCACGATGATGGTGTTCTGTGCAAAGCCGCTCGCGTCCAGCGCATCCAGCAGCTTGCCCAGCTGAGCATCCATGTAGCTCGTGGCCGCATGATAGCCGTGGATCAGGTGCAGCGCCTGCTTCTCCGTCAGCGGGCCCTTTTCCGGCACGTCCATGTACTGCCGCAGTTCTCCCCAGGTCGTCGGGGCAAATTCGGGCGCGCCCTCAGGGGCCGTTTGCAGGGCCGGCAGTTTGAAGGAGGCCGGGTCATACAGGTCCCAGTACTTCTTCGGTGCCACAAACGGCAGATGCGGCTTCAAGAATCCCACCGCCAGGAAAAACGGCTCCTCCTGTTTCTGCTTCGCCGCTTCCAGGCGCTTCACCGCCTCGTCCGCGATCATCCCGTCCCCATAGGTATTGTCTGGCACATCCGCCGCTTCCGTGGCCGCTCCGCGCGGCAGCTTCCAGGCCTCCGTCTTGTTTTCAAATAACGCCTGCTCACGCGTGGACTGCGGCAGGTCGTTCTCCTTCAGCGCATAACTGATCGTCTTGGGCGTGTAGTGCGGCACGCTCCATGAGGCCACGTCGTTCACGTTCCCGTGACCCACGTGGAAAATCTTTCCCAGCGCCTCGGCATGGTAGCCGTTCGCCTTGAAATGCTGCGGCAGCGTCACCGCATCTGGAGCGGCTTTGCGGAAATTCGTCGCCAGCTCATAGATCCCCAGCGCCTGCGGCCGCAGGCCCGTCAGCAGCGCATTGCGCGAAGGCGAGCACACCGCCTGGTTGCAGTACGCCTTCTCAAACAACACCCCTCGCGCCGCAAGCCGGTCGATGTTGGGCGTCTTCACCACCTTGTCCCCATAACATCCCAGCAACGGCTTCAGGTCATCCACGCAGATGAGCAGCACGTTGGGTTTGGCTGCGGCTAGAAGTGATGCGCTGGAAACAAACAGAAAGAGGAAAGCTCGAATCATGGCGGATGAAAAAACAATCAGGCACTCAAGACGTCAGAACTCCGGCGTTCTGTCGAAAACTATCAACAGCTTTCCTCGCTTGACGCAGCCCCGCCATTTCACTCCGGCAGCTTGTCGAAATGAAACTGGCAGCAGCCCAGGTCCAGCGTGTTGGCATTGCGCGCCAGCTTCTCGCTGAAGGCCTCCGCCAGCGCGTAAATACGCTGCTGCCCCTGCTTCTCCACCTCCAGCAGTCCAGCCTCCTTCAGTACACGCAGGTGCTTGGAGACATTGTAGGGTGTCACCTGCAGTGTCTCACACAGCTCGGTCACCGCTTTGGGCCCGCTGATCAGGTGCCGCACCAGCCGCAGCCGTGTCGGCTCCCCCAGCGCGCGCATGGCGGTGAGGCAGTCAAAGGAGCGTGTCACGGTGCGTGATGGCATGCCTCGATCTTTAGCAGATCGGTTTCTTCCCGCAAGACCCCCGAACAGCCGTCATGACATAAAATAATAATTGCTAACCCGGGCAAATAACATAATGCGCCGCGTCATCGTTAGTGTTGTTGCAGCCTTCTGCTCACACGTACTCCTTTCTCCAAACCCTCCCCCATGTCCTCCAAAGCACGTTACATCATGATCGGCGGCTTCCTCGGCGCCGGAAAGACCACCACTGTCGGCCGTTTGGCCCGGCATCTCAGTGCCCAGGGGCTCAAGGTCGGCCTCATCACCAACGACCAGGCCGGCGGGCTGGTGGACACCAAGCTCCTGCGTGGCCAGGGCTACGCTACCGAGGAGATCGCCGGCGGCTGCTTCTGCTGCCGCTTCAACACCCTCGTCGATGCCGCCAGCAAACTCGCCAACGAAGCCAAGCCCGACATCTTCATCGCCGAGCCCGTCGGCAGCTGCACTGACCTCGTCGCCACCGTCACCTACCCGCTGCGCCGCATGTATGGGGATGCTTTCACCATCGCACCACTCAGCGTGTTGGTGGACCCCGTGCGTGCCCGCCGCGTCTTCGGTCTCGATCAAGGCGGCACCTTCTCCGCCAAGGTGGCCTACATCTTCAAAAAACAGCTCGAAGAAGCCGACATCATCGTCATCAGCAAAAGCGATCTCATCGACGATGCCCAGCGCGAGGAACTCCGTGCAGTGCTCGCAAAAGAATTCCCCCTCGCCAAGATCGTCACCGCCTCACCACGCCAGGAAACCGGCCTCGATGAACTCTTCGCCAGTCTCATGACCGGCGAGCAGGCCCGCCGCAATCCCATGGCCGTCGATTACGTGCTCTACGCCGATGGCGAGGCCCTCCTCGGCTGGCTCAATGCCACCGTCACTCTGAAGTCCGACGACGAATTTGACGCCAACTCATTCCTCAAGCAGCTCGCATCCGCCGTGCAGGCCCGCCTGCTGCGCGATGGCGCTGAGATCGCTCATTTCAAAATGACCTTCAGCCCCGATGACGGCATCGCAGGCGAGCTTGCAAGCATCAACCTCGTCCGCAGCGACTACGTAGCCGAGCTCGGCATGGAGCTCGACGAGCCCACCACCGGCGGCCAGCTCATCGTCAATCTCCGCGCCGAGGCCGACCCCGCCGCGCTGATGGAGGCGGTCAAAGAAGGCCTCGCCGAGACCACGCTCCAGTTCTTCGGCCTTCAGGCCACGCTCGACCACCACGAGCACTTCCGCCCCGGCAAGCCCACTCCAACACATCGCGATGGCGCGGAAGGCTGGGAGCACTGGATCGAGAAGGCGTAAATCCGCAAGCATCCTCGCAGGAATGGCGTAACCTTTGCTCCCCCCCGCAAAGTCCTGATGAGCTATATCTCCATCCCTCGCGTCCCCATGTCCCGCCGCGCCGCCCTTCGCGGCCTCGGTGCTACCGTCGCGCTGCCGTTTCTCGACGCCATGGCTCCCACCGCACGCGCGGCTCAGGGTGGCAAATCCTTCCCCACCCGCATCGGCGTTCTCTTCATGCCCAATGGCGTGCGCCAGGACCGCTGGACGCCGGAGGGAGAGGGCAAAGACTTCAAGTTCTCTCCCATCCTCCAGCCGCTGGAGCGTCATCGCGTGGACATCAACATCCTCACCCAGCTCGGCCACGCCAACTGCCGCGGTGGAGACGGCCACTACGCCAAAACCGCCAACTGGCTCACCGGTACCGAGATCGAAAAAACCACCGGAAAAAATCTGCGCTGCGGTGTGAGCATGGACCAGGTCTTTGCCCAGGAAGCTGGCCGCCTCGCCCGCTTTCCCTCTCTGGAGCTCGGCACCGAGCCCGTCATGACCGGCGTCGATTTCAATGTGAACTACACCATGCTCTACGGCTCCCACGTGGCATGGCGCACGCCTACCTCCCCGCTGCCGCCGGAGATCAATCCCCGCTTCGTCTTCGACCGCCTTTTCCGTGAGAACCCCGAGCAGCGTAAAGCCTCTGCCCTCGAAAACAAAAGCGTCCTCGACCTCGTGCTCTCAGACGCCAAAGCCCTGCGTGGCCGCGTTGGCGCTGATGACCAGCGCCGCCTCGACGAATATCTCGAAAGCATCCGCAGTGTCGAGCAGCGGATCGAGGCAGACATCGCCCGCGTCGCCAGCGGCGAAAACCTCGACCCTGCGGCCAGAGACGCCATCACCCAGCTCGACCAGCGTATCACCGCCTCCATGGCCCAGCAGAAGGATCCCGGCAGCGCCCTACGGCTCGACCACACCGAGCACTCCCGTCTCATGATGGAGCTCATGACCCTCGCTTTCTGGAACGATTCCACCCGCGTCAGCACCTTCATGTTTGGCTGGGCCGTCAGCGGCAAAAACTTCACCTTCCTCGACGGCGTGAAGCACGGCCACCACGAGTGCTCCCATCACGAGAACAAGCCCGAGAAGCTCGACCAGTATCAGAAGATCAACACCTGGCACGTGGAGCAGTTCGCCCACCTCCTCGATCGTATGAAGTCCATCAAGGAAGGCGACGGCACCCTCCTCGACCACACCTTGATGCTCTTCGGCTCCAGCATGCGCGATGGCAACGCCCACAGCCCCAAAAACCTCCCCCTCGTCCTCGCCGGCCACGGCGGCGGACTGACCGGCGGCCGCCATCTCGTCAGTTCCAATGACACACCGCTTTGCAATCTGTTCCTCAGCATGCTCAACCTCGCTGGCACCCAAGTTGACCGCTTCGGCGACAGCACCGGTCCGCTGAAGGGGCTGGTGTGAGCTTGTCGAGTTAGTTCGAGACGAACCGCTGCTGTGTGGTTGCCATGATTGGGGTGGATTGCAAAAGCGCTGTGTGTTAAACCCAATATGATGCGTGCTTGAACGTCATGATCGGCAGCATCTTCAATGAGCTCTTCATACATCACGCTTGCCCTTGTTTGCCTGGCACTCCCTGGTGTTGTACAGATTGCTCCCGATAAGCTGGCGCAGAACCGCGAGATCCCGGAGAACGTTCGAGTCGCGTTTAACCAGCTTGCTGCAGGTGAGCTAAGTGGTGAGGAAGACGCCATCGAACAACTGGGCAAAGCGCCGGGAATCAGCGCAGCGCTGATGAAATTGCTCAATGCCACCTATCACGGAAACCATGATTATCCGCTGATGCGCTCAGTCATGGCGGTATTGCAACTGCGTTCGGATCTCAGCACGGAACAACAGCAATGGCTGCGCAAAGAACTCAGGGCTGTATGGAATCGTCCTGACGACACCAAGACCGTCAGCTTGAAGGACTGCGGGCTGAAACTGCTCATGCGTTACCCAAACGCCGAGAATGAAGAGATGATGATTCTTTATTTGAAGGAGCAGGCGAACAATAAGGTGATTGGGTATTCCCGAATGGCCGTGTACGGACTTGAACAAATTGGCACATCGAAGTCGCTTCCTGCTCTGAAGGAGTACCTGAAGCAAATGCCTGCATCGAATTCAATCGATGAGCTGCGACGTAATAACGTTAAGCGTGTGATTCATCACATCGAGAAAAAGTCGCAGCTATCCCCATAGGCGATCAGTCCATTTGCTCCCCGGCCCGGAAATCTTTGAGGGCGATCAGTCGAGGCAAAATCGCTGAGCTACGAATGCATGGACACTCCTCCACATGAAGAATCAATAACTCAACTCTCCCTCACCACCTCCCCCGGAACGCCTCGCTCTTCACCACCGCCATGATCAGCGCCTCGCTCCGGTAGTCGCCATCCCGCAGCACCTTCTCCAGCCTCAGCAACGTCGGCTGATCCTGAAGCTCCACCGTGCGCCCTGTGGCATATCCGAGCAGACGCGTGCACAGCGAGTGGATAAACAGCGACTTCTCCTCCATCAGCAGCCGCCGAAACTCCTGCGGCGTGCCAAAGGTTTTTCCACCCGGCATCACCCCAGTCGCATCCAGCGGCTTGCCATTTTCGTTGTCACGCCACTTGCCGATAGGATCAAAATTCTCCAGCGCAAACCCCGGTGGATCCAGGCGTGCGTGGCATCCGGCGCAGGCAGGCTTGTTGCGGTGCGCCTCCAGCCGCTTGCGCAGTGTTGTTTCCTTCAGTGCGCGGTCATCCTCCGGCAGCTGCCCCACATTTGCTGGCGGCGGAGGTGGCGGCGTGCCCAGCAGCTGCTCCAGCACCCACTTGCCGCGCAGCACCGGACTCGTCCGCTGCGGATACGCCGTGCTCGCCAGAATCGCCGCCATGCCCGTAAGCCCGCCGCGTCGTGGATTGGTAAATTTCACCTGGCGCATCTCCTTGCCCTGCACTCCAGGCACCTCATACACCTTGGCCAGTTGTTCATTGAGGAAACTGTAGTCGCTGTCCAGAAAGTCGAGCACACGTCCGTTGCGTCGCAGCAGGTGATCGCAAAAGCCGAAGATCTCGTCGTACATCGCCTGTCGCAGCTCCCCGTTGAATTCAGGAAACTTCCGCCGGTCCGGATCCACGGTGTTAAACACCTGGTCAAACCGCAGCCATTGCCCGGCAAAATTCTTCGTGAAGGCCAGCCCCTTCTCGTGCGCCAGCATGCGCCGCACCTGAGCCTCCAGCACTGCATCATTCTGCAGCTTGTTCTCCGCCGCCAGCTTCATGAGCTCTTCATCCGGCATCGACGACCACAGGAAATACGACAAATGAGAGGCCATTTCATAAGATCCCAGCCGCCGAGGCTCCTTCGCATCCGGGCGTGCCGTCTCCTCAATGAACAAAAACGCGGGGGACACCAGCACTGCCTTAAACATCACCTTCATCGCCTCATCCCAGTTCGGCTTCCGCTGCCATGCCTGGCTAAAGACCTTCAGCACAGCCTGCACCTCGGCCTCTGTCGGTGGGCGGCGAAACGCACGCACCAAAAACGGCCGCAGCGCCATTTCAGCGCCCACCTCCGGCGCCAGCTTGTCACTCGTCACGGGCGCATACAGCCGCTGCCTCAGCTCACCGCGCTGCCACACCTCTCCCATGGCCTCATCCGCCGCCCCCAGATACTTCTCCACCAGCAGCGGTGAAAGGCTCAGCGTGTCCGCGCTGTTTGCAAAACCCTCGCCGCCAGCGCCGTCCGCAGGAAATTTGTCCCCCGGCCGTTTCGCGATGCCCAGCAGATCCCGCAGCGTGTTGTTGTACTCCTCACGGTTCATCCGCCGGGAGCGCGCCACACCCGGCCTGCCCTCCGGCATCTCCAGCACCGCATTCTCATTGTGCTGGATCCAGGTCAGAAACACCTGCCGCTGACCCTCTTCCAGCGTGGGCTTCTCTTCGGGTGCTGCCTTCGCATCGCCCGGCTGTTTGGCCTGGGGGGCCGGCTTTGCTTTCTTGGGCGGCATCGTCCCGGCACGGATCTGCTCCCGCACCTTTCCCCACAGCCGGATGTCATGCCGCATCTCCCCCGGCTTCCGCAGAAACTCAAAGCTGATGTCGCCCTTCTTGGTCTCGTCATCATGGCAGTCCATGCAGCGCTGCTCCATCAGGGACAGCAGCGTCTTGTCCAGCTCCTGGTTCACAACATCCACCGCAGCGCCAAAGGCGGGCGATGAAGCGGCGATTAAAGACAGAAAGAGAAGGGCACGAGGCAAAACAGAGGACAGCATGAGCGGGGGTGCGGACACATACGCCACGCGCGTGCACCTGCCATCCACACGATGCATAAAATATCACCGCCCGTCCTCAGGCGGCGGCCATTCGCTGTTTCGTGCGCCTTCAGCTCGCGGGCTTCCACGCTTTGCTCCACAGCACGTATACCTCATGTATCGCGCGCTGCTCCAGCGGCGTCCATTCCAGCGTCCGCTCCATCAGCGTCTTGTAGCTGCCAAAGCGCGGGTCCTTCTCCACTGCCAGCTGGTAGTTCTCCAGCGCCTTTTGGAGATCGCCCGTGCCCCAGTAGCCCAGCACCAGCGAGTAGTAGTCATAATGCGCCTGGTGGTCGCTCATCTTCGCCGCCAGTTCGCATTCACGCACCGTGTCGGCATAGTCGCCCATGTTAAAGTATGCCCAGCCTGCACGATTGTGCATGTTGGGCTTGTCGCTCAGGCTCAGGGCTTTCTTCAGGTCTGCCCGTGCCTCCTCCTTGCGCCCCAGCAGCGCCAGCACATAGCCGCGGTTCGAGTAGGCCTGCGCATTCTCCGCGTTTTCTGCGATCTGCCGGTTCAGCACCTCCAGCTTCGGGGTGGTTTTCACCGTGCCCGGGGCCATGGGTTCCACAGCAGCAGCACAGAGGCTCAGGGTCAGAAAGCAGCAGAAAAATCGGGATGGGCTCATGGAATGGAGAAAACGATGATGATAAGCGGCAGGGCATTCAGCGCACCGCATGAGACCAAAACGCCGCGAAATACACGAACATTCCGCCGAACGAATCAACCGCATGGAAACGTTCTGGCACAGGCAGTGTTCCACCACTGCTGCCCGCACGTCTCACTTACCCAATCCCATGAGCTGGTTCCAACTTGATCCCCAAAGCATCGCCGACCGCGCTCGCTCAGCCGGTGTCTAGGCACCGTCTCTCGGGGCCTCCCTCACACGCGGCATCCTTGGCTTCACCCTCATCAGTGTGGCAGGCTTTGTGCCCTGGGCCGTCTTTGGCAGGTGGTTCCACACACATGGCGGAGAGGCCGTCATGTACGCCGCCTGCGCCATCGTCTTCATCGCCCTCACTTCGCCGCTGCTCCACCGCCTCATCATCGGGCCGGGTTCCGTCTCGCGTTTCTACAAGCTCTTCAGCCTCTCCTTCACCGCCTACTCCATCGCCTGGATCATCGGCTGGATGACCCTTCGCGGCCATCCCGGCAGCATCGCCGGTCTGCTCGCAGGCACCGCCATCATGGGGTGCATGCTCGTTGCGGCATTTGATGCCTGGCACGCGGTCGCCAAAGTCATCCTCGCCTTGTTTGTGCTCAACTCCCTCGGCTACTTCATTGGTGGCGAGTCCGAGGCTGCGCTCATGAAGGTGCACAAAACCACCGCCATGCTCAGCTGGGGTGTCTTCTATGGTCTTGGTCTGGGGGCCGGACTGGGCCTCGCATTCCATTTCTGCCAGGAGCGCGCACGCAGGCTCCTGGCCGCGCACTGAGCCTCGCATCCGCTCCGTTATTTGCCTGATCGGGAAAATTTCTTGAGAGAAGGTGTGTTTCATTTGCTTATTTGCAGCAATTGGCAAATAAACGCAGCCTGCTGTCTCCGCATGCTTTTCCTCATCACCCTCGCCGTCATCGTCGTGGCTTACGCCAACGGGGCCAACGCCAACTTCAAAGGCGTGGCTTCCCTCTTCGGCAGCGGTACGACGAGCTATCGCACGGCGGTGCACTGGGCTACCATCACCACCTTCGCAGGCTGCGTGGCTGCCATGTACTGGACCGGTGGCTTGCTCAAGACCTTTACGGGCAAGGGACTCGTGCCCGAGGCGCTCATCGCGCAGCCATTGTTCCTCCTGGCTGTGGCGGCTGGTGCAGGGGTGTCGGGCTTCCTCGCTACTTGGCTCGGCTTTCCAGTCTCCACCACGCACCTGCTCACAGGCGCTCTGCTCGGCGCGGGCTGGATCGCAGGTGACGTGAATGTGGTCACGCTCTGGGAAAGCTTCCTCAAGCCCTTGCTCATAAGTCCGCTGCTTGCCTTGGCCGGAGGCATGCTGGTATATGGAATCTTGAAGCCCCTGCGGCTTGCGCCAGATCACCGCACACGCACGCTGGATGCTCTGCATATCCTCAGCGCGGGGGCCGTGTCGTTCGCACGTGGGCTGAATGACACGCCCAAAATGGCTGCGCTGCTTCTCGGTGTGGGCTGGCTGAACGGCAGCGCGGGCATGATCCTTGTCGCTGTGGCCATGGCGGCAGGCGGGCTCATCAGCGCCGGACGCGTGGCTGACACGCTGGCTCACAAGATCACCGATATGAACCCCGGCCAGGGCTTCGCGGCCAATCTCGCCACCGCTCTTCTCGTCACCACCGCAAGTATCAGCGGCCTCCCCGTTTCCACCACGCACGTCTCTGTCGGTGCGCTGCTTGGCATCGGCATCATTACGCGGCAGGCCAAATGGCGCACTGTCATCCCGGTGCTTGCGGCTTGGGTCATCACGCTGCCCTGCGCGGCTCTCATGGCGGGCCTCTTGTTCGCGATCGGCCGCCTCTTTGTCTGAATTTCCAGCTCAGGAAACACCCCCACTAATGACAAACAAAACGCGCATCCTCACCCTAGCTGCCCTCGTGGTGGTCACCTCCGTCTTCGGCACTCCGACCGGTCTCAACAATATCCCCACGGCCGAAACCATCGACCATCGCACCGTCGCGGCTCAGTTCTTCACCAGCTTCGGCGGGTCCAACCAGTTCGCCACCAGCGGCCCTGGCAAGACCTCTCAGTGGGCCGGTTTCAAGACCGGCTGGGACTTCAAGCCCCTGCACCTCGAATGGGGGCTCGACAGCGCCCTCGGCACCGGCTACTCCGGCCCGCTGCTCTTCCAGACCAAGGCCCGCATTCAGCCGTGGGAGGATGGCATGCTTGCCATCGGCGTCGCAGGTGTCGCCCTCACAGACACCCGTCGTGCGGGCGATCCCTTCACCTATGCCATGATGTACCACGACTTCCACGTCGTGCGCTTTCATGCAGGCTATGGCCTCCAGACACGAGGAGACAGTTACCTCTTCGGTGTAGATCGCACCTGGAAGCTCTTTGACCGCAATTTCAACCTCAACTCCGACATCGTGCAGTCCCGCAATCAGCACGGCATCATTGCCTCCGTTGGTGCCAAGTACTTTCTCAGCAAGCACATCGTTCTCGAGTCTTGGATGAACTTTCCGGACAAGGACCGCACCAGCTGGATCGCCAAGATCAACTACGTCTTCACCTTCTAATTCCCGTCCATACAAACTAGCCATGAAATCCATCCTCACTCTTCTCTCCGTCGCACTGCTCAGCAGCGCGGCCCAGGCCGAGATCGGCCTCATCACCTGCGCCGAGGCCAAGACACTCATCGAAAATCCGGATGCCTCCAAGCGCCCAATCGTGCTCGACACCCGCGGCGGCTACAAAGACTACTTCCGCGGCCATCTGCCCACCGCCCATCACATCAACTTCGACACCCTTCGCGGAACCAACGAGGCCGTGCCCGTGCAGTATCTGCCTGATGACATCACCCAAGCGCTGCTCGTGCGCGCTGGAGTGGACAAAAACCGTCTCCATCTCGTCTATGCCACCGGAGACGTCCTCCCCAACGACGAAATTCTCAGCACCAGCATGGTCGTTTATGTGCTGGAAAAATTCGGCGTGCAGAACATCAAGGTCGTCGATGGCGGCCTCGCCGAATGGAAGAAGCAGGGCTTTGCCGCCATCCAGGACTACTTTGGCAATCCCAAAGGCACCCTGCCGGAAAAAGGCATCACCACCATCACCGCCAACATCTCTGATGTGCAGGCCCATGTCGGCAAACCCGGCAATCTCCTCATCGACGCCCGCCCCATCAACGAGTTCCGTGGCGAGGACGACGTCTGGCTCCGCAAAGGCCACATCCCCGGTGCCATCAGCTTCCACTGGGCCCGCCTCATGGAAAAAGACAACACCCACAAGTTCAAACCCTTCGCCGAAGTGAAGGCAGAGCTGGAAAAAGCCTGCATCACTCCCGACAAAAACATCATCGCCTACTGCGGCACCTCCCGCGAAGGCAGCCTCCTCCAGTTCTACCTCAAACACGTTGCGGGCTATCCCAACGTCCGCCTCTACGAAGGCGCCTGGAAGGAATACGTCTGGCTCAACAACAAATCCCTCCCCGCCGAAACCGGTGGTGATCCAGCGGGTGTGAAGTAGTTCCACCGCATTCCATCAAATTCCGCCAAAGCGTCGTCATCACCCAGTGGCGGCGCTTTTTGATTAGTCCCCCATCGGCACACTGAACACCGCGATCCTCACACTCATTCCCTGTGCCGTCATCATCTGCTTCAGTGCATCCAGGCTCTGTGGCATCGCATCTGGCAGCCATGACAGTCCTTGGATAAAACTCCGCACTTCTCCTGCCAGCACATCGGCGTGCTCCACATTCAGCCGTGCCCAGCTGGCCTCATCCGTCAGCACAAGCGTCACCTCCACCATCTCCGGCAGCCGATGCCGCGTTTGTGCCGCCGTCACAGATCCCGGCTCCCACTGCTGCCTGCGCGTGTCATAGCATCGCTGTGCTGCCGGTGTCGTTTGCAGAAACATTGCCACCACATTCTCCGCCACCACGGACACATGACTCGGGTAGCTGCTGCTGCCTCCGCCTATCGGCTGGCTGAACCACTCATAAAGATCCGTCCGGCTCGTCAGCTGCGCCAGCTTGGGCGGGGTGCCGTTCACTCCACTGCTCTGAAACAACGTCATTTCACTGGCAGTCTGATGAAATTGCAAAAGACGAAACCGCCTCTGCACCGGAATCTGATTGGAAAAGACCGGCCTCCAGGCTTCATCACCGCTGTATTGAACAAAGAAGCCGCAGCACTGCAGCGCCTGACGCAGTCCTGAGCCGGTATCCGCAGCAGGTCGCTGAAAAAACACCGCATCACCGCAGGTCCCCGGCAGCCCAGGCAGCAGTTCTGCTGCAGGCCCGCATACAAAATGCAGGTCTGACGCCGGGACGATCTGGTTCAGATTCATGTCATAGCCGGAGCGCGTTTGAAGTGTCGCCTGCTGCAGCTGCCTGCCGATTATTCCATTTGCTGCATCCAGATTCTGCTGCGTTCCCGCTGCCGTCCGGCTTGTCATCCATGAGTGCTGCGTCGTGTTCAGCGCCTCGGCCATCAGCACCAGCAGCAGCACGAGAATCGCGGTGGAAACCATCACCTCGATGAAGGTCCAGCCGTGCTGCCGCCGGCTCATGAGCCGCCTCCGCTCGTCAGTGGAGCCAGCAGCAGCCGCTGTGCCCGCAGATGGTTCGCATTCGCGAAAGGATCATCCAGCATCTGGGTGCTGATCACAATGCTGATGCTTCGCATCGTGGTGCTGGCATCTCCCGGCATGGCTACATTTGTCGCAGGCAGCACTCTCGCGGCAAAAGTTGCATCCACTGTCCGGCTGGTGAGCGGCCTGCCCAGCGCATCAAAATAAAAATCGCCGCTGATCGTCGAGGCCGCACATTGCTGCCTCAATCTGGCAAAGATGCGCGCCATGGCATTCCGCTGTGCTGATTCGCGTGTGGCATCCAGTCCGGCAGGCAGTAGAGCCAGCAGCGTCAGCATCACCGCCGCAGCCATGCTGACGGCCAGCAGGCTTTCGATCAGGGTAAAAGCTGCTCGATGTGCTTTCATGGGCCGAAGACGGTTTGCGATACGATGCGAAAAGAGTGCGCCTCATGCAGCGAACGCGCCGAGGTGCTCGTGGCTGGATCAGGCAGCGGCGTGGCCTGCTGTGCCAGCCTTCGCTCGATCACGCAGCACCCGCGCCTCTCCGCCTGCACATGATCGCGTGCCTCGTCCCATGTTTCGGCCGGTGCTCCGCGTGCCTGCCGAAGCACCTGCACGCGGTAATGCACGCTGTAAACATTGGACTGTGTGCACAGCCTTGGGTGGACCTGCGCATAGGGGGATTCTCTCAGATTGTCTCCCGTACCTTCAAATGCATCGCCAGCACTCCCCGTCGTGCCATTCCACCACATTGTCATGTCGCCATACTGCATGCTGGCCGGATCCGCGGGGCTGAACCCGCTGCTGTCATAGCTGTGGCCGGAAATGCGGCGAGGCACAAGAAACTGACCGCAGATCTCCGACGCCGTGCGGAAGACATCGCCGCCGTCCAGACGTTGGTTCAGCCCGTCCACCGTCTTGCCTTCATCGACTTCGTACTTAAAAGTCGCGTTGAGAGGACTGCCGTCAGTGTTTCCTTTGGCGGATCCATTCTGGCTGCTTAGTGCTGCCGTTGGAATGGCGGTGATGCGTACTCCCTTCAGTGCGCCATAAAGGGCGGTTGCACGCTGGATCCAGGTGAAAGGCATCAGCTGATGATTGAGATTCACCTTTCCTTCGGTGGCGAAGCTTGCACTCATCGGCCAGGGCTGCGTGACTGGCGTCCAGAAAAACTCCAGCCACAGATGATCTGGCGGAGAGGTGAACCCGAAATGGTCCGTCGCTTGTGCCGTGTGGTTCGCCGCCGTGCTGCGTCCTGCCGGATTCGCGCAGAAAAGCAGCGTCTGCCATGGTCGTGGTGTGCCGTCCGTGCCATTCCCATACACCCCGCTCGGCAGAGCGCCGAAACAGATGGCGGAGGAGATCTCGCTCAGCGGGTCGCTCGTGGCCTGAAGGCTGCTGCCTCCCGTGGTGCTGCGCGCAAAGCAGCCCGCAGGCAGAAGGCGGCTGCGGTTGACGAAAGGCCCGTCCTCGAGCACGCCTTCACCGCTTTCCCAGTCACCAAGAACGCCGGCATTCAGTGTGGTGGCACCATTCAGGCCGACAGGCACGGCCGGGATGGCGTTGTCGGCATAGGCGACGCCTGACAGCAGTGTGCCCGATGTGTTCCGGGTGGGCTGGAGGATGCTGCCAAACTGACCGCTTTGCATGTAGGCACCGTCACGCAGGCTCTGTGCCTCGGTTTTAAGCTGGCCCGCAGGAGTGGCTGCCGTGCCATAGTCAGGGTGCGTGCCATACCAGTTCGTGGCATCAGGAAGCAGCAGATCGCGCCGGGCGGCCACCAGACGCACATCTCCCTGGGATGGCCCCGCCGGATTCAAGATCAGCGAACGCACCACATCACCACGCTGAATGATCGGCAGCCGCATTTCCCCGCCAACGGTCACGGGAGTGAAGCGGCTGCTGATGCTGCGCGGTCCGCTTTGAAAGTCAGACACGAGCAGCGACGGCATCGGAATGACCTGGTCTGGAAACTCCATTTCAACGGAATGAATGGCGTCTCCTGCCTGTGGTGATGTCATGGATGCATTCGGAGCCATCAGATCCACCACGATGGCACCGCCGCTGAATCGCAGCGTGGAGCCCGCCAGGCCCATGCCGCTTAGCAGGGACACATCACCGCTGCTGATGAACGGGAAGCCACGCGCCGGATCATTCACCACTCCAGGCACTTTGGGCGTGCCATCTGCCTGCAGAAACTGGGAGGCAATGCACGCATAAGCACTGTTGTTCCCTCCCCAGCCTGTTCCTGCGCCGAAAGGCAGGGAGCTGGAAAAGATGCAGCGGTTGCGCGCATTGCCACCGGGCAGCAGCAGTCCGATGCCCTGGCCGATGGTGAAGTGCTGCAGCCTCCGGATGCGCACACTCCATGCGGGGCTCACTGCTGGTGTGCCGCAGGCCGGGATCATGGGGTTGATCACCATCAACGCACGCAGCTTTGTTGCGCGGTCGCAGATGCCGTCTTTGTTGTCATCTCTCGGTTTCCCATCAGATCCGCGCTCCACATCCGTGAAGGCAAACACCACCGCCACCTCTGTGATGGTGGGGAAACGGCCAAAGCCCCTCGTTGTTGTCCCGTTCGTGGTGGTAATCGTCAGCGGCACTGCGCTCTGCTCCGCCAGGCCTTGTGCATTCGCTGATCCAGGGCCGGGTGGCAGACAGGCGCTGGTGTTGGCAGTCCAGCGCAGCATGTCCAGCATCGAGGTTAGAAGCTGGTCGCGGCTCTGTGTTCCATATTTGTTCAGAAAAGACGCGCCATAGCCTGGAAAGGCCACGCTGGTCATCTGCTGCAGCCACGAGTACAAGTTTTGATTCCGCTGCACCGCCCAGTCATCTGTCATGCTCTGTGACGAGCCCTGGCTGCTGGTGCCGCTCCAGTTGGCGGCTCGCTGAAAAGCAAATTCAGCCACCTGTGCCGTGCCAGCGTTCAAGGAACAGGCGGCCATGACATGACGGTCCACCACACTGCGCTGTGCTGCATCCTGCGGCACCATCCACAGCGCGATTTTCGGCCCGCCAAACGGGTTCAGTTCTGGTGACGCCGAGTGTGTGGTCAGAAAAAAACGGGCCATGCTCAGATCCGCCGGTTCCATCAGAAATCCTGAGCTGCCGCCGCTGCCATTGGGCTGCCGTTGCGTGCTGTAAAATAGCTCGTCCATCGTGGCGTAGTGGCGGTCCTGCCGTGCGATCAGGTCGGCACCCACACCATGGGGTGCCAAGGTTTGATAGAGGCTGACGTACCTGGCCCACGGAGTCGATTTGTCTGCCGTCAGCGGGTTCACCTCATCAGGCTTGGGCCACTGCGTGCTGCCAGCGGCGGCTCCGCCAAAATTTCGCAGCACTGGACTCAGCGAGGTGAAGGCTGGATGCCCGCTCAGCCGGTAGCTTTCCACGCCCGTGGGGGCATTCAGAGCATTGCCGTGCTCCACCTGAGTGTTGGCTGCAGGCATGTCCCAGGCGGCACCCTCGGTGGCGGTGTTCAGGTTCAGCTTGCAGCTCTCGTCGTCCGTCCAAAAAGCGACACGTCCTACAATGGGAGTGTCCGCCGACACCACGTCTGCCGAAAAGCTGGCCTTGGTGCCGGTGAGGTTCGTCGGCACCACCAGGCGACCGTCCTTCAAAACATAGATCCAAGCTGCGGGCATGGGCAGTGAATGCAGGGCATCAGCACCTGGTGCAGCCTGGCGCAGCGCAAAGCCTGCCACCCGGCCAATGGCCGCCGGATCAGCGATGGGGAACTTCTTCTCCACCGCGCCACTCCTGCTGCTCAGCACCGGCTCATTCAAATCGGTGTAGCCGGATGCCTGCACATTCCATTGATTTAGTGCTGCCGCCTCCTGAGTGAGGTCGAGCGTCGCGGAGTTCATGACTGGTGCAGAATAAAGACGGTAGTGCATGCGCGCTGTGGGCTGCGTCCCGAACACCCGGATCATTCCAGGCTGGGACACCCATGTCAGACGTTCACCGTCTGATGTTTTGCCGGGCAGTGTAGCGCGCTGCAGCTGCGTGATGACCATTTGCGCAGGCAGCTGCGCCAGAGCCTCCACCTCCTGAATTTTTCCCACTGCTGCGCTCTGTTTCCGACTTTGCATCCCGGTGCCAAGTACTGCCAGCACCAGCACCATGATCATGGCCGCAAACACCAGCACGATGACGATGGCGCTGCCGCTCCGTCTGCAATGCCTGCGCGTTTTCATGACCTACGGCTTCACCAATTCGCTCATGGCTGGATAAAACAGATGCGGCTCATCTGGCTTGCGGGTTGAGTAGTCGCGCAGAAAGGACTGTCCGGCCTCGCCAGTCATCCAGGCATGCAGTGCCTTGGAGCCGGGTTGGTTGCTTTGTGGAAATTTCTTTTCATCGGCTACCATGACCACATAGGGCCTTCGCATCGCGGGATCTCCCTGCACCATGACAACCATGCCTGCAGAGGGTATTTTGCCCTTGAGAATCGGAATGCGGCCCACAATGACATAAGCTTTCTTGGAAGCAGCATATTCCACCACCGCCTGAGGCGCCTTGCTTTCATCTTTGAGCACCCAGTTTCCTTTGGGTTCCTCACCCGCCGCTTTCCAAAGGCGATGGGACACCTCCCGGCTGCCCGGGCCCATGAAATCGACAAACGGAGACTGGCTTTGCGCGATCTTTTTCAGCGCCTCCGCGCCATCCTTCATGCCTCGAATGCCAGCCGGATCATCCGCAGGGCCCATGATGCAGTGTTCGTTGCGCGCCCAGGGCTGCATGTCCTTGGCAAAGCCATTGGCCACCATCTCCGTGGCTTCGTCGCTGGAATGCAGTGTCACCAGATCCACGAGCCCACCTTTGAGGGCCTGAGCCAGCACGGCTTTGGGGCCCGTGGCCACCAGTTCCACCGGCCAGCCGGTGTCTTGGGTGAATTTTTCCGCCAGTTCCGGCCACATGCCGCCGAGCGTCATGCCACCGATGACTGCGACACGTACCGGCTGCTTTTTCGCAGAATCTGCGGCCGGCAACAGTACAGGGCACAAAACGGCTGCGATGATGATGAAGCGCTTCTTCATGCGATGAGGCTCAATGGTTTTCACCGGCTTCCTTCTTCTGCCCAGCGTGCAGGCTGCTCCGATCAAAAACAGCATCGCTCGTCCAGGCTCAGGAGTGGCCGAGGCTGTGATGATCAAGGCTGGGCGGCGTGATGCGGTGCCGAAATTGCGTGAGTTAAAGAAAGCGGCCACCGTACTGTCAGATGGGTCTGCGGTGAGGGCAAAGCTGGCCTGACCGCCGCTGAAGAGATCATTCAGCAAAGTGCTGGAAGGTGTGAGTGTGTAACTCGCAGTCACTCCATCGCCCACGTTCGCCAGATTGAAGGCTCCCAGAGACTGCGCACCACTCAGCAGCCCGCTCATGTCTGTCCATTTTACTCCCGTCGTTGTGGGGGTGTTCGGATTACCTGTTCCTTCCGTCCAAGAGTTGGAGGAGATGAGGCTGACATCAAAGGTTCCGGTCTGGCTTGCGTTGAAAAGTGCGTTGTTCACCGTGGCTGTCGTCAGCTGCAGGCTGATGCTGTTGATGTTCCAGCCGCCGACGCCGTAAGTGGTGTTGAGGGAGGAGGCTGCACTGGAGAGATCAAAGCGCAGGAGGCTGTCGAAAGTACCCTTAGAGAGCGCCGCCGAGACTGCCAGCGCGCCCGCCCCGCCATAATTGTTCCCTGTTAGGTCATTCGACGGGCCGGTGGTCACGAAGGCATCGCCGTTGCTGGTGCCGGTGCCATCTGGCTGCAACGTGATCGTGGTGGCTGCCATAGCCGCCCCTGGCAGCAAGGAGAGTACCAGCAGGATAAAAAGTGGTGTTAGGCGGGTCGTCATGATTCGATCCTATCAAAAAGCCATATTAACGTATTGATCATCAGCAATGTCATTATCATGTCAAAGAGGAAAGTGAATGTTCTCTTTCAAATCATTTCATGTGGGACATGAAGAAGGCTCATCCTCTGGGGGATTATGTGGAAGGGGGCAAAAGGAAGGCGAGGATCTGGGCCATGAGGGAGTTGATGCTGGTATAGGCTTCGGGAGGGGTGGCGCGGAGGGTGGACTCGGACTGGACGAAGGTGCTCGGAATCAATTCGTTGCGGCAGTGGGAGATGATGGAGTCGGCGCTTTCGGGCGTGGTTTCGAGGTGGAACTGGAGACCGATGACGTTGGGGCCGAACTGGAAGGCCTGGTGCTCGCAGGCGGCGCTGCGGGCGAGATGGATGGCTCCTGGTGGGAGGTCGAAGGTCTCGCCGTGCCAGTGGAAGACGGTGGCGGTGGGTGGGAAGTGGAAGGTATGGGAGGGGCTGGGGACGGAGGTGATGTCGAACCAGCCGATCTCGCGGTGTTTGCCAGGGTAGATGGAGGCTCCTAAAGCACTGGCGATGAGCTGTGCACCGAGACAGATGCCGAGGACGGGGATGCCGCGCTGGATGGCGGACCGGATGAACTGTTTCTCGGTGATGAGCCAGGGGAGGGCGGCCTCGTCATTGACGCTCATGGGGCCACCGAGGGCGATGATGAGGTCGATGGTGGCAAGATTTGGAAGGACGGGGCTTTCGTAGAAGCGTGTGTCGCTGATGCTGGCACCGCGATTTTGGAGCCAGGGAGCGATGCTGCCGAGGCCTTCGAACGGGACGTGCTGGAGAATGTGGACGTTCATTTGAGGAAAATTGGATGCAGCTTTAATGCCTGCTTTTTGTGTCGGATTCGGCAAAAAAGGCCGGTTTCGGGGGGTGGGCCGGGGTTTGACGGGGGATGGAAAGGGCGGCAGTATGACGGGATCATGTCACGCGCGAAAAATCCAGAGCATCCGGTGGCGGCGCTGCGCAAGGCGCGGGGGTGGTCGCAGGAGGAGTTCTCGAAGATGGCGGGGATGCCGCGGAGCTCGCTAAGCGCGATCGAGGCGTGGCGGCTGACGCCGTCTGTGTCGGCGGCGCTGGCGGTGGCGAGGGCGCTGGGGTGCCGTGTGGAAGAGCTGTTTGAGGCGGCTGCGAGTCCTGGGCCGCGGCAAGGGGGGCAGGTGCTGTGGGCGTGGAAGGCGACCTCTGGCGCGGGGCGCTACTGGGAGGCGGAGGTGGGTGGCAGGAAGTGGCTGTTTCCTGTGGAGACGCTGCCGGGGGTCTCATGGGCGCATGATGGGATCTGCCACGGCGAGGTGATGAAGGAGAGCAGGAGGAGCGATGCCTCGAAGACTCTGGTGATGGCGGGGTGTGACCCGGCGGCGGGGCTGCTGGCTGCGGAGTATGCGGCGGCGTCTGGATTTCGGATGCTGACTTTCACACGCGGTGGCGGTGCGGCGCTGGAGCTTTTGAGGCAGGGGGTGGTGCATGTGGCGGCGCTGCATCGGTCCACGGAGGAGCGGCCGGAGAGGAATGCGGAGACGGTGCTGGAGAGGCTGGGCAGCGGTTACCGGCTGCTGAGAAGTGCGGAGTGGCAGGAGGGGATTGCGCTGCCTGCGGCGGATGCGATTTCAAGTGTCACGGCATGTGCGCAGCAGGTGAGGCAGTGGGCGATGCGGGAGCCGGGCTCTGCGGCGAGGGAGTGCCTGGATGAGCTGCTGGGCCAAGCGACGGTGCCCGAGCATGTGGTGCTGAGCCATCAGGCGGTGGTGGAGGCGGTGAGGAGCGGCTGGGCTGAGGCTGGGGTGTGCGTGCGGCTGTGCGCGGAGGATGCGGGGCTGCGGTTTCTGCCAGTGAGGCGGGAGTCGCTGGACTTGTGCTTTGCGGTGGCGATGGAGGGTGATCCGAGGATTCGGGCGCTGATTCAGCTGATGCGGAGCCGGGAGCATCGGAGGCTGATCGGGGAGCTGCCGGGGTATGATGAGAGGAATACGGGCGAGCTGGTGACGGTGTGAGAGGTGCCTGTGGCGACTGATCAGCGGAGGTGTGGCAGCCTTTGCGAAAGATGTTGTTTGTGAACAAGCACTTCTATTTATCACCAATCGGAGCTACACGCAGACTGCGCAGGGTGTAGAAGGGCGCGGAGGATTCGGTGAGACGGCGGGCTCCGCTTTTGCGTCTGGGGCCGAAGAGTTCGCGCTGGGACTCGAAGACGCCTTCGACGAATTCTTTACTGCCGAGAGCGAGGCCGTCGGTGAAGTAGCGCACTCGCAGGCGGATGAGTTCGGCGGTGCTGAGCTTGCCTTTCTCGGTTAGTACAGCACGGGCGGTTTCGGTGCTGAGGCCTTGACGCACGACATGTTTGTTTTGGGCATCTTTGATCTCGCGGCCGTCAGTGTGCAGCAGGCTGCGGTAGGCTTCGGCGGCAGCGGCGCTCTTCCAGCCGTCCACGGGTTTGCCCAGTGCTTTGCAGAGGCCGCGCTGGGCTCTCCGGCTGCCACCGAGGGCTTCGGCGTAGCCGCACCAGCGGTAGTCTTTCGGGTCTTTGACGAGGCCAGC